>JARFQU010000109.1 GCA_029287595.1 Halioglobus sp.
CCCCTTTCAGGCCTGGCGGTATCACCTCTCCCCTGTTCTTTATTTTTATGTGGGCACCGCTACTTGGTCTGGGGTATTTTATCCCCCGTGTGCGCAAGTCTGTAGACTTGCCCATAGAGGGAATTCTGCTCACTGCCCTCACTCTGGCCATGGCCCTGACCAGCCGACGTTTTATCCCTTTGTTTGGCATGTCGTTGGCGGTTATGCTGGCGCCGTTACTGGCTTTGGCGTTTAACTCCTTGTCGCTGCGACGCTATGCCCTGCCACTTTCCCTGGTAGCCCTGGTATTCGCAGGTTTGCGCGCAGCGCCATATCCGCTCAAGGCCGGTCCCGCCTTTCATTACCTGGTCGCGGAATACAGCTACCCCGTGGACATGCTCAACTATATCGAGACCAACAATATCCAGGGCAAGGTCTATGCGCTCTACAATTGGGGAGGATATATTCACTGGCGGGTCGATGGTGACCTGAAAGTGTTTATGGATGGCCGGGCCGATACGATTTACGATGCCCAGACCTATTACGACTATACCCATGTGCTGGCCTCAAGGCCGGGGTGGATAGACCTGGTTGAAGATAGTGGTGCGCAATACATGCTGTGGCCACACCTGGGGAAAGGAGGCCAGGAAAAACTGCAACAGCTGCTGGCCACCGGGCGCTGGCGACCGGTCTACCGCGACGCGGTAGGCTGGCTGTTGGCGAAGAAGACTACGGCCCTGCCCACTGATTTGCAGTCCTCCCCTGAAACGCCCTGGAGAGATATGTCAGCCGCGCAGATAAGCGCCTGGAGCGGCAAACCGGACATTGCCATTACCTATGGCAACAAGGTCCGCGAGGCGATCCCCTGGCATCTCAGCGCCTGTAATCTGCTTGCCGAGATGTATCCCCAGCAGGGTGAAGCCGATGCAGCGGAGTCTGTGTTACAGGATTGCCGCAGTTATTTTCCCTCCCGGTATTTGCGCTAGTTAGCGGCTGTGCCTGCCTGTGCAGTGTCAGGTGTAGGCTGCACAGATGTCCTGGCCCAATTGCGCGGTCAACAGCGCGCTGCTGCCAGCAGACAACTCAATTTGCCTGGCCAGCAGGCAGAAGCGATGCAAGGGGTAATCCCGGTCTACCCCGGTGCCGCCGTGACAGTGCTGGGAGGCCTGGCTGACCCGGTGGGTCACGTCACCACACCAGATCTTGGCAATGGCGACAGCCTCTCGGGCCGGCCTGCCCTGGTCTAACCGTGAGGCCGCCTGCTGGGTAACCAGGCGCAGGCATTCCACGTCGATATAGCAGTCGGCGACGCGGTGGCTGACCGCCTGGAAGGTTGCGATGGCGCGACCAAACTGTTCCCGCTCCGAGGTGTACTGGCCGGTAATGCGCATCATCTTGTCGCACACGCCCACCGCCATGGCGCACAGCGCAGTGCGAGTGGCCTGGTGTGCCCACTCCATGGCCTCCAGCGCCTTGCCGCCGGTGGCGATGATATCGTCGCCGGGTACCTGGACGTTTTCCAATTGCAGCTCGTGGCAGGTTTCGCCACTGGTTACCACCTGTGGCGTCAAGGTGACCCCTGCGGCCAGCGGGTCCACCAGCGCCACCACCAGTTCATCGCCGGTGGTCGCAGACAACAGAATGCGTTTCGCGGAACCGGCGCTGCTAACGCAGATCTTGGTGCCGCTAATGGCGTAGCCGCCCTCCATGGCCGTGGCGCTGCAGGCGGGCTTTGCCGGATCGTCATTATTGTATTCTTCCAGTGCAGCACTGAGCAGGCTACTGCCATTCGCGATGCCGGGCAGCCACTGCTCTTTCTGCGCGGGACTGGCGAAGCGACGCAGGGTGCCCGCCGTCGAGACCAGCACGGGGATGACCGGGACCGGTGCCACCGTGCGGCCCACTTCTTCACATAACATGGCCAGGCTATAAAAACCCATGTCAGTGCCGCCCATGCTCTCCTCGATATCGAGGCCCAGCAGTCCGGCCTCGGCCAGCGCATGCCACAGTTTGCCGTCAATGCGTTCCTGCTGTTGCTCGATGATGCCCAGTTGATCGACCCCGGTGAAGTCGGCCAGTATCTGTTGCGCCAGTTGTTGCACGCTGCCCAGTTCTTCTGAAATAGTGAAATCCATTGCCGATAGCTCCTAGCGTGTGCGGGGCATCCACAGCCCCGCCATGGCGATAATGTCCCGCTGCACTTCATTGGCGCCGCCGCCAAAGGTGAGGATAGAGCCCACCCGCCAACGGAATTCCAGCTTGCCCTTGAGTACTGCTCCGGGAGAATCCGTGGCAATAGCGCCGGCCTGCCCCATGACTTCCAGTAACAGGCGGTAGAGCTCTACGAAAAACTCACTGCCGTATACCTTGGCAACCGAGGCGTCTGCCATATCCAGTGCACCCTGGTCCATTGACCAGGCCTGCTTCCAGCAGATCAGCTTGACCACCTCCAGGCCGCTTTTGACCCGTGCCAGGTTGTGCTGCACCCAGGATTGTTCGATCAGCTTGCCCCCGGCGGGAGAGGGTGTTGCAGCTGCCCACTCGCATACGCCCTGGTAGAGGGAATCCACCTGACCGTGGGTAAACAGCGAGAGTCGCTCGATATTGAGCTGGCCGGTGATCAGTTTCCACCCGCCATTGATTTCACCCACACGGTACTTGTCCGGCAGGCGAATGTCGCTGAAGTAGGTTGCGTTGGTGCGCACTCCCAGGGTGTGTACCGGGGTATGTGAAAAGCCCTCCAGGGTGGTGGGGACCAGGAACATGGTCAGACCCTTGTGCTTTTTACTCGCGTCTGGATCGGTGCGCGCTGCCAGCCATACGTAGTCGGCGAAATTCGCCAGGCTGGTCCACATCTTCTGGCCGTTGATGATCCAGTCATCCCCGTCCCGTTCGGCTTTGGTGGTCAGGCTGGCCAGGTCGGTGCCTGCATTGGGCTCGGAGTAGCCAATGGCGATAACCACCTTGCCATCCCTGACGCCGCCAACCACCTCATCCCGGACCTTGTCATTGGCATTTGCCGCGATGACCGGGGTGACCGCCTCCGTGGTCAAAAAGGGGTAGGCAAAGCCGGAGCGCACCACTTCATCGGTGAAGATGTATTGCTCAACGTGGGTCATTTCCCGACCGCCCAGCTCCTTTGACCAGCTGAGACCGATCCAGCCGTCGGCTCCCATGCGAGCGTATTGCTTGCGGAACTCTGGGCCACCGCCTTCCTTGTACTCGGGAATCTTCATTTCCTGCAGCAACTCCGGGGTCATGATGGTTTTCATGTACTCCCGGACTTCCAGCTGCAGTGCCTTTTGTTCCGTGGTTAACTCGATATTCAAATGTCCGCCCTCAGGAAACTTCCGCGATCAACTGGTCTATCATGCCCCGGGCCTGGCGCGCGTAAGCGCCGCCGAACAGGTTGTAGTGATTCAGGACGTGATACAGCTTGTACAGTACTTTACGCGTTGTATAGCCGGGATCAATGGCCCAGCAGTACCGGTAGGAGTGGTAAAAAAGATCATCGAAGCCCCCGAACAACTCGGTCATCGCCAGGTCTGCCTCGCGATCGCCATAGTAGACCGCCGGGTCAAAGACTACCGGCTGCCCGCGGCTATCGGCGCCCCAGTTACCTCCCCAGAGATCCCCGTGCAATAGCGATGGTCGCGGCTGGTAGCTGGAAAAGAAGGCGGGCAAGGCGGCCAGTAGTATCTCCCCGCGCTCGAGCAGCCCAGCGGGTGCGCCGTTGTCCCCGGCCAGAGCCAGCTGGTAAGCCAGACGGTGATCCCGTAAGAAAGTGACCCAGTTCCGTTCCGGTTGATTGAGCTGCGGAGTAGCACCGATGGTATTGTCGCGATGCCAGCCAAAGCGCTCGCGGATGCAGCTGTGCATGGCGGCCAGCTGCTCACCCAGCCGTGCGCTGCAGTCACAGCCCGGCGCCGCTAGCTCGATATACTCCAGCGCCAACCAGCTCCGTGCCCCGTCGGCCCCTGACGAAATCGGCCGGGGCACACGCAGGCTCTGGCTATCCTGGATTTCCTGTAATCCCGCCGCTTCCGCCGCAAACATCTGCAGCCGGCCTGGATGGTTCAGCTTGACGAAGTAACGACCCCCGCCGGCGTCCTCCAGGCATACCGCCTCGTTGATACATCCACCACCCAGTGCATGGCTGTGCCTGACCTGAAACGCCTTGCCTGTTGCCGTTGAAATGTCCCTTTCTATCGATTCCCAGGTCACTTGTTTCCCATCATCTTCGCCAAGATATTCATTCTTCCGAGGTGTTGAGCAAATACCGTCCTACCCTTATAATGCCCGCCCTCTTTATAGGACTATAGCTCAGTTGGTTAGAGCGCTACCTTGACATGGTAGAGGTCCCCAGTTCGAATCTGGGTAGTCCTACCAAAATTGCTGTAAGTGGTTGAAACAACCGCGAACATCCTTTAATTTTCTACAATAGCAGGATCGCTTCGATACCTTCGTGGAGGTTTACAATAATGAGCGCCCGCATCAGGCGCTTGAAGGACAGTATCCGGGCGACCTGTATACACCTTCAGCCAGGGCCTGCCGGCCTCCTGAATAGCCTGAGTATCCTTACCATGACCGCTCTGTCCATGTGACTCAGTGGGGCAGAATCTGTATTGGTAGACGCAAAATCAATCTGAGCACGGTATTTGCCGGGCAAACAGTGGGAATACGAGAAGTTGAAGACAAGATCTGGCTTGTCAGCTTCATGGAGTATGATTTGGGCTTCTTTGACAGGGAGCTAAACAAGGTGGAGCCGGTGGGGAAGAATCCCTTCGCTCCAAAAGTGTTACCTATGCTCTCGGAATAATCTGTTACCTATGCGACCGGAACAGACCTTTGGAGAATGGCCCGCCCGAGAGGATTCGAACCTCTGACCTCTGCCTCCGGAGGGCAGCGCTCTATCCAGCTGAGCTACGGGCGGATCGGGCTGCGCATAATACCCGTCTTGCCCAAACGAGTCTATAAAGCCGGCTTTGGCCTGCCGGGCCGGTTTCCAGCGCGGTGAATCTGCTGTAGCCGTTGTAGCGTATACTGGGCATCTCTTTATCAACCCAGGAAATCACACTATGCGCGTCCTCATGGTCCTCACCTCTCACGATCAGCTTGGCGATACCGGCGAAAAAACAGGTTTCTGGTTGGAGGAGTTTGCCGCCCCTTACTATCGGCTGCTGGATGCGGGTGTGGAGTTGACCCTGGCATCCCCTGCTGGCGGTCAGCCTCCGCTGGATCCGAAAAGCAGCCAGCCAGATGCGCAGACCGACGCCACCCGGCGCTTTGATGCGGATCCAGATGCACAGGCCGCGCTAGCCAATACGGTGAAATTGTCTGAAGTGAGCGCGGACAACTACGATGGCGTCTTTTATCCCGGTGGCCATGGCCCCCTCTGGGATTTGGCCGTCGATAGCGCTTCAATTGCCCTCATCGAGCAATTCATGGCGCAGGGCAAACCCGTGTCCGCGGTGTGTCATGCCCCGGCCGTAGTGGTCAATGTCACTGCAGCCAACGGCGAACCCTTCGTCAAGGGTCGGCAGGTCACCGGCTTCAGTAACAGCGAGGAGGCGGCGGTCGGCCTCACCGATGTGGTGCCCTTTTTGCTGGAGGACCGACTGCAGGCTCTCGGTGGTATTTACAGCGCAGGTGAAGATTGGCATCCGCATGCCGTGGTCGATGGGCAGCTGATTACCGGGCAGAATCCCGGTTCGTCGGAATTGGTGGCTGACAAGTTGCTCGCCGCGCTGAATTCGAAATAGCGTCTACTATTAGAGTCAGTGCAGGCTATAAGGGGGTTTTATGTACAGAATGATATACAGGAGCCGCAGTGTTGAGCCACTGAACTGGGATATTGTGCGCAGCATCACCAGCGTGAGCGAGCGCAACAATGCGGCCTCCGGGGTGACCGGCGTGCTGCTGGCCGGCAGATCACACTTCATGCAGACCATAGAGGGCAATTTTGAGGATGTGAATGCGACGTTCAGGCGCATCTGCCGCGATGACAGGCACACAGACCTCAGCATTGTCGGCTTCAGTATCATCGATGCGCGCCTGTTTGGCGGCTGGGGCATGCGTGGCATTGGTGCCTTCGATTTCAATAAGCAGATAGAAGAAGAGATGAAGAACAAGTACGGAGAGGAGGAGGGCGGTATACGCTTCCCCCTCGAAGAATGGCAGGCGCTGGCCATGATCAATGATATAAAAATGATGCGCGAATTGCCTGAGTGGAAAAAGTAGCCGAGCCAGCTCGCTTCAGTTGCGCGGCCTGTGTGCGGCCACTGCGCCACTGATTGCTATAGCCTCAGCTCGGCGTCGTGTTGCTGTTCCCGCCGCTAGGGCGGAGGAAAGCCGGCGAAGATGGCCGTGGCCGCTTCATTGTATTTGCCCTGGTCTTCACTGTGCTTACCCTTGAGCTTTGACTGGGTTACCCCGCGCCACACTGACTTCTTCATCTTCGGGTCGATCATGTCCACGATGAAGGTGCCCTGGGTATAATTCTGTACCGATACCTCGGTGCGTGTGGGCGCGCAGCTCCAGCAGTTGTAAGCGCTGTAACGGTTGTAATACCCATAGCGGCTGTAGCCGTAACCCGCGCCGTAAGCCGGTGTCTCGTAGGTGCGCACGTCGGTCTTGTGCTGGGTTACCAGGTGCCAACTGAGCAGCATGTCGGCCTGGGCCGGATCATCTACTATCTGAAAGCCACGGTTGCCCAGGGCGTAGGTTAATGCCGTATCAATACGTTCGCGCTGGATGTCACTGAGCTGCAGCGGGTTGTCGCCGGTGACCTGGCCGGATTCCCGGTAGAAACCAATCTTTTTTACATCCATGAAACTGTAGTCCTGCTTGTAGTCCACAGTGGGCTTCGGCGGTCCGCTGGCGCAGGCCATCAGCAGGGTCGTCATGGCCAGCAGGATGAGGCCGCGCTGGATTGTCCCTTGGTTATAGATCATCAGTATCTCCGAACAAGTGTAGCCACAGGTACATGGTCAGGCGGCCAGTGTAACCAATTTGTATGCTTATTGGCATATTCCAGCACAAGCGCCTTACAGTTGATTGCGCACAGGCAGGACACGACCCAGGTTGGCCTTGAGTCGCTGGTAGCCGGTGGTATCGGGTTCCCTGGTAAGTATCTCTGTCTGCCCGTTGTTGATTTTGCGCCAGCGCAGGCGACCCTGGTCGTCAAGAAATGGGATGTAGCACATCTCGGGGGCCAGTTTATAAAAACGATCTGCAAGCCGAGTCGCAATTTCCGGGGACTTGATGATGATACCTAACTCGGTATTGATGTCAGCAGAGCGCGGATCCCAGTTGAACGAGCCCATAAAAAAGTAGCGCTTGTCGACAATAAAGGCCTTGGTGTGCAGGCTGCTTTTGGCTTTCCTTTGGCCGGACTCCTTGGTGCCCTCTATATGCAGGTCGCCACGCACCTCGTACAACCTTACCCCGTGTTCCAGCAGCGCCTTGCGCGACGAGGCATAACCGCTATGTACCAGGGTGTGGTCACTGGATGTCAGTGAGTTAGTCAGGATGTCTACCTGTATCCCGCTGTCTTGCAATGCCTCGTAGCCGGTGGCTGCATTATCGCGCGGCACCAGGTAGGGCGAAACAATCAGTAATGATTCCTGGGCTGAGCGCACTGAACGCAATAGCGGTGTCACGATGCCCGGGGCTTCCTCGGCCTCTTCCTCGCCCAGGGATTTGTCCGGGGAGTCGAACACCAGTTGGTAAGGTGCCCAGGTCAGTTTTTTGTCTTCACCTTCAATGAAAATTTCCAGGGAGCTGTGCACAGCGTCCGCGTAAGGCGTGTCGCGCAGGGCGTCAGCATTATCCTCCAACGTCTCCCTTACTGCCTGCAGGCGGGCGCCGTCGTCTTTCTTCTGGCCCGATAATTGTTGATACGGTACGGCGTTTCGGTGATTCCAGTACGCATCGAACATGCGCGAGGTATCGCGCACTACAGGGCCCACGGCCAGAGTATCCAGGTCACCAAAATTATACTCGTTATTGGCTGCGAAGTACTCGGTGGCAATGTTGCGCCCGCCAATGATGGTGAGCTGGTTATCCACGGTAAAGGACTTATTGTGCATGCGCCGGTTGATGCGCCCGAAGTCCCAGGCATCGAATGCCCGGAAACTGCGGTTGGCAAAGGGGTTGAACAGCCTCAGCTCGATATTGGGGTGATCTGAGAGCCCCGCCAGTTTGTGTTCCATACCCCCGGTGTTGATGTCATCGATCAACAGGCGGACCCGAACTCCTCGGTCTGCTGCGCGCAGTAGTGAATTAAAGAACACCTTGCCGATAATGTCGTTATTGATCATGTAGTACTGGGCGTCAATGCTCTTCTCTGCCCACTCTGCCGCTAATAGCCTGATCGCCAGCGCATCGATGCTGTCGGTTACGATGTAGAAACCGGATTCATTTTTTGGTCGCGTGGCATGTCTGGCAAACAGCTTGCCCAGGCGGGTGTCGCCGGTATCGGTGATCGCCTGGGAGGCTGCTTTCGGTGCGTCGAAGTCCACTGTGGCACAGCCCCACAGCAGGCTTATAAGCAGGCTCGCTAGTAGCTTTTTTAGCGCGGAGGGCATGAACCGTGGATTTCTCTGTCCAAGTGTAGTGGCACTTAGTTTAATACCTGGCGGCAATGATTTGCGACTTCTTATTTTTTGCAGGGGTCTTGCAGCGCTTTGAGCTGTTCCACGTGCCGCAGTGGCGCCTCGTAGTAGTCCTCAATCCGGGTGTCTCTGGCCCGTTGCCAGTTCCGATAAAGCTGCGGTAGGGCAGAGTGCAGCAGATCTTCCAGCTCTGACACCTCCGGGAGGAGTTCGTGGTAGCGCCTGCCCAGTATTGCCGATTGGGGTTGAATCTCGCCGATAAAATACTTGCGGATAACATTGGGCAGAATATCGGCTGCTGCCGGGCGCGAACCGGGGGTGCACAGCGGACCCTTTGCCAGGCGCTGCTGCACCAGAGTGTCGGCGGCCGCCAGCCAGCCGTCCTGCCGTGCCAGCGCTTTTAGCAGGGCCCCGCCATCGCCACCGGCCACCGTACTGAGCAATATCTCAAAGGCTCGATTGTCTGCCGGGTAATCGCCCGCCAGCCAGCGCCTGGCGTTATTGTTGATGGCTTCCAGTGCGGTAATAACCTCACTTCCTCCAGCGGTTGGCCGACTGGTGCGGGCTTCAGGGCTGCTCCAGAAGCTGCGGTATTCCGCGCTGGCCAGGGTTGCGTTAAAGATAAGTGCCGGCAGCTGTTGTTGTTTTAATTGCCACGCCTGCTCCAGGGTGTCGGCGGCTTCGCTATTGCCCTGCTCGCGCTGGAAGGCGATGCATTCCGGTGCCAGCTGCAGAAATTCCAGATTGAGCAGCAGGCGCTGTGAATCGCGGGCCATGCGGCCCAGGCTGCTGTTGCGCTTGCCAATCGTGACCTGCACGGCGCAGCCGCTGACCGCGAGAAAATCCAGGGCGTCCAGGCGGGAAGCGGCCAGCTCCAGTTTGAGCTGTCCCGGGCGGGGGGGGCGCGCTATGGCAGCAAGCGAGGGCTGCGGGGCCGGCACCTCCAGGGTGCGGCCCAATCGGGTCAGGTAGTTCTGGTATATCGCATCCGGGTGATCTGACTGGCAGCCGGTGGTTAATACCGTCGCCAGCACGGCAGCCACTGCGACCAGCGCCGCAAATATCCTGTAATGCCCTGGTTTTGGCACAAAATGGCTCCTCGGTAATTGCCGCAGTTATACCGTAATCTGCTGTGACATGCGTCACCATTTTCGGGCGGGCGTGCTGCGCTATTATTGTTTACACTGACCTTATCGCGTTCGAGGATATGGCAATGTACAAATTTTTAGTGGCCTGTAGTGTGCTGATGTTCAGCACGGCAGCGGTCGGCCAGGAGCTGACCGCGGATGAGATCATTCGCAAGGCCATGGACCACTATCGCGGGCAGACCTCCCATGCCCAGATGAGCATGGTGATTCACCGTCCGGACTGGCAGCGCGAGATGGGCATGAAGACCTGGACCGAGGGTGACAAACGCACCCTGGTGCGTGTGACTGTGCCCGCCAAGGACGCGGGCAATGGCACCTTGTCGGTTGACGGTAACATGTGGACCTACACCCCCAAGATCAACCGGGTGGTCAAGGTGCCCTCATCGATGATGAGCCAGAACTGGATGGGCAGCGATTTCTCCAACAAGGACATCAGCAAGGATACCGATATCATCGACCAGTACGACCATGAGCTGGTGGGCAATTATCAGCAGGATG
This sequence comes from Halioglobus sp., assembly GCA_029287595.1. Lineage (GTDB taxonomy): Bacteria > Pseudomonadota > Gammaproteobacteria > Pseudomonadales > Halieaceae > JAACFI01. Next base: position 10,241 of record JARFQU010000109.1, read on the forward strand.
GCCACTACGTCTACGTGATCCAGTCTGTGCCACACGAAGAGGCAGCGGTGGTATGGGGCAAGGAAGTGCTGCATATACGCGATGACTGGGTCATGCTGGAGCAGCAGTTCTGGGACCAGGATGACCAGCTGGTGAAGACCTTGCGCACCCTGGAAATACGCGAAATGGATGGGCGCGAGGTCGCAGCGGTTATCCGTATGTCCAGGGAGGGCGTCGAGGAAGAGTGGACGGAGGTGCGCACGGCCGCGATAGATTTCGACGTGGAATTAGCGGAAAACCTGTTCACTCTCTCCAATTTGAGAAATCCTCGGGAGTGAGTGTCACCTGGCGCCTCGCCTGGCGCAATCTCTGGCGGCACAGCCGCCGCACCTGGCTTACGGTGGGCGCCATGGTGTTTTGCAACGTGTTGCTGATTTTCCTGATTTCCCTGCAGCTTGGCTCCTACCAGATGATGATCGACAACAGCCTGGCCAGCTTCAGCGGTCACGCCCAGGTTCAGCACCGGGATTATCTGGAAGAACAACGCATGCGCCAGAGCGTGCCACGTGCCGCTGCGCTTGCGGCCTCGGCGCGCGACGCGCTGGGGTTGGAAACGACAGCGGCGCGGGGCATGGCTTTTGCCCTGGTCTCCAGTGAACAGCGCTCCTTCGGCGTGTTATTGCAGGGTGTGCAACCGGTGTATGAGCCAGGTGTGTCCACGTTTCCCGGCCTGGTGCGCCAGGGGCGTTACCTGGCCAGTGGCGACGGCGGGCATATCGTGCTGGGTTCGGTGTTGGCGCAGAACCTGAAAGTGGGCCTGGGGGATGAGCTGACTTTTCTCGGCAGCGGGCGCGATGGCTCCTTTGCCGCGGGGGTGGCCACTATCGTGGGTATTCTGGACACCGGGATGGACGAGATAGATCGCAGTGTCGCCCAGGTGCCGCTGGCCTGGTTCCAGGATATATTCAGCATGGGCGACCACGCTCACAGTGTGGTGGTGCGTTTGCCTTCGCTGGAGCAGGTGCCAGTTGCCGTGGCTACCCTTGAAGGCCTGGTGGGGGGGCAGGATGAACTAGTGGTGCGGGATTGGGATGCCCTGCAGCCGGGACTGCGCCAGGCGATTGCCTCGGACATGGCCAGTGGGTGGTTCACCTATGTGGTGCTGATTGTGCTGGTGGCTTTCAGTGTACTCAACACTCAGTTGATGTCGGTATTGGAGCGCACCCGGGAATTCGGCGTGATGCTGGCGCTGGGTATGCGCCCGGCGCAACTGGCGCGGCTGGTGGGCATGGAAACCCTGTTGATGTCCGGTCTGGGTATGGCCCTGGGGGTGTTGCTGGGCGCGTTGCTGACCTGGTACCTCAGCGTCGCTGGATTTGCCTACCCGGGGATGGAGGAACTGGGGGCGAAGTTCAATATGCCGGGCCGCATGTATCCCGAGGTCAGCCTGCTGTCCCTGCTCTGGGGCCCGGTGGTGGTGTTGTTCGGTGCCATGCTGGCCGCTATTTACCCTGCCCTGCGACTGTTTCGGCTGGCCCCGGTGGCGGCCATGAGGGCAGTGTGATGGTGGCGCCATTGGGAGTCATTGCCACCCTGGCCTGGCGCAACCTGTGGCGCAACCACCGACGCACCTTCATTATGTTGTTGGCGATCGCTATCGGGGTCTGGGCGATGATCTTCATGTCTGCGCTAATGCGGGGAATGACTGACGAGATGGTCGCCAACGGATTGCGCAATCTTCCCGGGGAGGTGCAGGTGCACCAGGCGAGTTATCGCGCGGATCCCAGCGTGGTGAACAGCATGCCGCTGCCCTCCGGTGAGCTTGCCAGGGAGCTGGAGCAACCACCGGTGCTGGCCTGGTCTGCCAGGGTCCGGGTGCCGGCGGTGGTTGCCAGCGAGCGCGACAGCCGCGGGGTGACCCTGCTGGGAGTGGATCCCCTCGCTGAGCAGGCGTTGGGCTCGTTGCCAGAAAACATCATAGCGGGGCGCTTTTTACACGACGAGGATGATCGCGGCCTGGTGCTTGGCGCGAAACTGGCGCAGCGCCTGGAAACGGGGTTGGGCAAACGCGTGGTGGTGATGTCCCAGGACCCCGATAACAATGTCGCCGACCGCGGTATGCGTATTGTCGGCATTTATCGCGCCCGGCTGCAGGGCACCGAGGATCAATTTGTCTATGTCGGGCGCGCTGCCCTGCAGGAGATGTTGGGTATCGGGCCATTGGTGTCGGAGGTAGCGGTGACTGCGCATGACTACCGCAGCGTGGCAAACTGGTACCCTCGGCTCGCCGCAGCGGCGGGGGAGGACCTGGAGGTGATGCCCTGGACAGAACTGGATACTTTTCTCGCTACCTACTTATCGGTACAGGACGGTTTTGCCCTGATCTTTATGGTGGTGGTGTTCCTGGTGCTGTCTTTTGGCCTGGTTAACACCCTGGCCATGGCCGTCTTCGAACGGGTGCGCGAAATAGGCCTGATGCAGGCCTTGGGTATGCCGCCGATGATGATTCTCGGCCAGTTATTGCTGGAGAGTCTCTACCTGCTGGTGCTCGGGCTGTTGCTGGGCAACCTGCTGGCACTGGCCAGCATCAAATCACTGGAAGATGGCATCGATATTTCCAGTGTCGCCCAGGGCATGGAAATGATGGGTATGGGCACGATTCTCTATCCGGTACTGGCTTTGCAGGATATGGTCATGTCTACCGCGGTGGTAATCGTCCTGGGTTTGCTGGCCAGCCTGTTGCCGGCCTGGCGTGCGGCGCGACTGGATCCGATCCGGGCCCTGAACACAATTTGATGAGGTGATGCAGCAATGAGTGCCATATCCTGCCGCAACCTATGCAAGACTTTCCGCCAGGGCGAGGAAGTTATTACCGGTCTGGATCATGTGAATCTGGATATCGAGGGCGGGTCCTTCGTCTGTTTGTCGGGCCCCTCGGGTTCCGGGAAGACGACCTTGCTCAATGCCATGGGTGGGCTGGATACCCCGGATGAGGGTGAGATCACGGTGGGGGAATACCGGGTCGATCGCCTGTCCAAGGGTGAACTGGCGGATATGCGCTTGCGCAGCATCGGGTTTGTATTTCAGTCCTATAACCTGATTCCGGTGTTGTCCGCGCGCGAGAACGTTGAGTTCGTGATGCAGGTGCAGGGGCTTCCGGCCCCGGAGCGCCGCAGCCGCGCAGAACAGGTGCTGGCGGAAGTGGGCCTGTCGGGTCTGGAGGAGCGTCTGCCCGGCGACATGTCCGGAGGCCAGCAACAGCGGGTCGCGGTGGCCCGCGCTATCGCCAATCAACCCGCACTGGTACTGGCGGATGAACCCACCGCCAACCTCGACACCCGCACCGCGGCCCAGTTGATGGACCTGTTTGTCGCCCTGAACCGGGAGCGGGGGATCACTTTTGTGATCGCCACTCACGACGTCAGGGTGATGGGCTATGCCCGGCGCTTGGTGAGCATGCGCGACGGCCTGATCGTGGCCGATGAGCAGCAGGAATCGCACTCAATGGAGGTGTAATTGCGGCCTCCGGTTTTCATTCCTGTCCTGTTGTTACTGTGCCTGCGCGTCCAGGCGGGAGACATACCCTGGCTGGAGGGCGGGCACACCAAGTTGCGCGCGCTGGCAGGCTACTACCCGGATGACAGCATTTTCCGGGAAGCATTCGGGGAGTGGGAAGACAGCGAGGGAGCGGGCCTGCGCCTGAAATTTGCAGGTGACCATGGGCGTTTTGGCCTGACTGCGCACTATCAGTTGCTGGGGCAGTCTGGTGACAGTCCGGATTTACTGCAGCAGTCGTCTGGCCTGCTGCCGTTATCTCCCCGGCTGCCCGATGATGACCGGCGTTGGTGGGATCTTACCGACCAGGTCAGTGACAGCGGTTCCCATGAACTGGTGCAGCGCCTGGACCGACTGCACCTGGATTACCGCGGCGACACTACCGTGCTGCGCTTCGGCCGCCAGGCGATCACCTGGGGCAATGGCCTGGTCTATTCTCCCATGGATCTTTTCAATCCCTTCGACCCCGCGGCCGTGGATACCGAGTACAAGCTGGGCGATGACATGCTCTACGGCCAGTACCTGCTGGACAACGGCAGCGACTGGCAGTTTGTGTCGGTGCAGCGTCGGGACGAGGATGGCGATGTGGACAGCCGGGTCAGCTCCAACGCATTGAAGTTCCATGGCTTTGGCCTGGCCCGGGAATTTGACCTGCTGGTGGCGGAACACTATGACCAGTTTATCCTCGGGGCCGGTGCGGTCATGAACCTGGGGGAGGCAGTGCTGCGCGGCGATGTTACTTTCACCGACGCCCACGATGGCTGGGAAACCAGCCTGGTGGCGAATTGGTCCTATTCCTGGGTCTGGGCGGGTTACAACGTGAGCGGCGTGGCGGAGTATTTTTATAATGGCTTCGGCCTGCGTGAATCGGACTACACCCGGGAAAATTTCCGTGAAAATCGGGATCTGCTGGAGCGCCTCGCGCGCGGTGAGCTGTTTACTATCGGGCGGCATTACCTGGCGGGTTCACTGCCTCTGGAGCTGACTCCACTGCTGACACTGACACCCAACCTGTTTTTCAATATGGGAGACAGCTCTGCGCTGGCGCAGTTGGTATTGCAGTGGGACATGGCGCAGAACTGGCAAGTGCTGGGGTCTCTGGCCGTTCCCCTGGGGTCAGCGGGCACGGAATACGGTGGACTGGAGACCGAGGTGGACGACCTGACCCTGGAGGTCGGGCCGTCCCTGTTTGTGCAGTTGGCCTGGTATTTCTAGCCCAGCTGCGTGGTGACGCGTTCGTACCAATCCTTGAGATTGGCGCAGTCCTCCGGAACGGACTGTTTTACCCAGGCCATGAAGCCCACGGATACCATCAAATCGATATCGGCGAAGGTCATGTTGTCGCCGGCCATCCAGGTATTTTCGCCCAGGTGCGCGTCCAGTTTGGGCAGGATATCCTGCAGCATGAGCTGGCCGCGATCGACCAACTCGGGTATCTGCGGTACGTCCAGTGCACCCGGCAGTGCCCGGTCGCGAAAGGCCTCGCTTTTGTTGCGCAACATGCTGGCGATGGACATCATCAACCCGACGAACAGCTTATGGTCCCAGCTGATAACCCGGGCTTTTTCCGCCGGCGTGGCGCCCAGCAGTGGCTTGTCCGGGTACAGCTCTTCCAGGTAGGTGCAAATACCGATCACCTCGGTCAGTATGGAGCCGTCATCGAGCACCAGGGTCGGCAAGGTGCACTCGGGGTTGATGGCGCGAAAGTCGTCCCCCAGCTGCTCTCCCGCCATGATGTCGATTTGCTGGGTCTCAATCTCTATGCCCTTGTGCTGCATGAACAGATTCAGGCGCCTGGGGTTGGGGGCTGGGTCATAGGTATACAGTTTCATTGTGGGCCGGGTCCTTGGTAGTGAGGGAAATTTCCCATTAGGGTCGCCAATATTAGGCATTTATCCCTTATTGCGCCAGTTGTGGCGGGATCGGCGGTAGAAATGCCCCGAATCCTCAGTTTTCCCTCACGCCATAACTGGCTATAATGCGCGCCGGTCCAGAAAAGGAAGTAAGTCTAATGTCACGTATCATTTGCAGTATTGTCGCCATCCTGCTGGCCTCCAGCGCCCTCGCTCTGGAGCTCAGTGATAGCCAGCGGGCGGATATTGAAACGCGTATAGCCCCCGTGGGTGAAGTTTGTATGCAGGGCGATAACAGCTGCGGTGGCGCCGCAGTGGCCGCCAGTAGCGGCCCCCGCTCGGGAGAAGATGTCTACAATAGCGCCTGTATGGCCTGCCACACCACCGGTGCCGGTGGCGCACCCATGCTCGGTGATGCCACTGCCTGGGCCGATCGTATAGCCAAGGGTAACGAGGTCCTTTATGCCAGTGGTGTCAACGGTGTCCCGGGTACCGGTATGATCGCCAAGGGCGGCTGCATGCAGTGCTCCGATGAAGAAATCCATGCGGCAGTTGATTACATGGTCGCCGGCAGCCAGTAGCGATCCCGGCATTAGATCGAGAAGCCGCAGCGCTGTCGCGTTGCGGCTTTTTTTGTTCAGGACGCGCCATAAGCACTCTGCTACAGTGCGTTGATGTTATCCGGAGACCTTGCCGTGAATAGATCCCTGTTCTTCGCGACGCTCACCTTGTTGCTGCTGGCGGTGGTGGGCTGTGCCGAAGAGGTGCCGCCCCAGCGCACTGTGGAGGTGGTGGTTGATGAGGTGGTGCTGGAACCGTACCAGCCCAGGTCCCAGTATGTGGGACGCTTGCAAGCCCAAGACGATGTGACTATCGAGGCCAGGATTACCGGCTACCTGCTTTCGAGGGAGTTTGTCGAGGGCGAGGTGGTGCAGGCCGGAGACGTGCTGTATACCATTGAGGCCTCCGAATATGAGGCGGCCCTGGCCCGGGCCCGAGCTGATCTTGCGGCGGCTGTCGCCAACCAGGCCAACGCCCTGCGCAACTACAAGCGCGGCGAGGACCTGCTGCCCAAGGGCGCCATCTCCGAAGCGGAGATGGACGACCTTATCGCCAGGAAACTGGATGCCGACGCCCGCATTGAATCCGCCAGGGCCCAGGTTACCAGCGCCGAAGTCAACCTGGGTTTCACTACTATCCGCGCCCCGATTACGGGTCGCATAGGGCGCAGCACCGCCAGTGTCGGTGACCTGGTGGGGCCAAATACAGGTTATCTCACTACGCTGGTCAGCGACGACCCCATCGAGGCCTTGTTCCAGATCAGTGAGGCGACCTACGTCGCAGCCGTGGGGCGCGGGTTTGGCAGGGAACTGGAGGCCGATTTCGTGCGCCGCCTCGAAGTCACCCTGCAACTGACCAATGGCACCGTATACCAGGAGGTAGGCAGGATCGACTATTTTGCCAACCGTATCGACCGCACCACCGGCACCCTGGAAGCGCGTGCCCTGATTCCCAATCCCCACTCGCAGTTGCTGCCTGGGCAGTATGTACAGGTGATATTGCAGGACACGCATCTGCTGGAGGGCCTGTTTCTGCCCCAGGCCGCAGTGCAGGCTGATCAGCAGGGCAGTTTCGTGCTGATCGTCGATGGCGGCAGTACCGTGGAGCGGCGCAATGTCGCACTGGGCGACAGGCGCGAAGACATGGTGCTGGTGAGACAGGGTGTGCATGAGGGTGACCGGGTGATCGTACGGGGCCTGCAGCAGGTGCGCCCCGGTATGCCGGTGAAGGTCAAGTCCATACACGCTATGGAGCCACAGGGCTAAGCCGTGTTCAGCGCATTTTTCATAGGCCGGCCCAAGTTCGCGCTGGTTATTTCTATTGTACTGACCCTGGCGGGCGGCCTTTCCATCTACATGCTGCCGATAACCGAGTACCCGACGATATCGCCTCCCAGCATCCGGGTCAGCGGTGTTTACCCCGGCGCTTCTGCGGAAGTCGTGGAGGCTACCGTAGGCACCCCGATAGAGGACGCGGTCAACGGTGTGGAAGACATGATTTACTTGTCCTCCAAGAGCGCGAATGACGGAAGTTACAGCCTTACAGTCACTTTCGCGGTGGGCACCGACCCCGACATGGCCCTGGTGCGGGTGCAGAACCGGACCAAGCTTGCGGAGCGCTCGCTGCCCGCCGAAGTCATCGCCATGGGGCTCAATATTGAAGAGCGCTCGCCGGATATCCTGAAAATCATCAGCTTCGCCTCTCCGGATGATTCCCTGGATTACAAGTTCATCTCCAACTACGTAAAAATCAACGTGCAGAGCGCCCTGGCCAGGCTGGAGGGCGTTTCCTCGGCAGACATTCTCGGAGAGGCAGAGTACTCCATGCGCCTGTGGCTGGACCCGCAGCACATGGCGAACCTGGACCTGTCCGTGAAGGATATTCGCGAAGCCCTGCTGGAACAGAACATACAGGTGGCCGCGGGAAAAATAGGTGCGCCACCCTTTGACGGCCCGCTGCAGACTGAGTACACCCTGCAGACCAAAGGCCGGCTGCAGGAGGTGGAGGAGTTCGAGAATATCGTGCTGCGCGCCCGGGATGATGGCTCCGCTGTCTATCTGCGCGATGTGGCGCGGATCGAACTGGGCCAGTCTGAATACAACTTTTATGGTGAGATTAACGGCACGCCGGCGGTGAACGTGGCGCTCTACCTGCTGGCGGATGCCAATGCCCTGGCGGCGGGCGCGGCAGTGGATCAACGGGTGGCCGAGCTGTCCCGGTATTTCCCGGACGGCCTGGACTACCAGATCACCTACGACACCACCCGCTACGTGTCGACGGCGGTAAAGCAGGTGGTCATTTCCCTGTTCCAGGCAGTACTGCTGGTGATCGCCATTACCTTCGTGTTCCTCGGTAACTGGCGCGCCACCCTGGTGCCGGCAGTGGCCATTCCCGTATCCCTGGTGGCTACTTTCGCGGTGCTGCTGGCCGTTGGTATGTCCATCAATACGGTCACCCTGTTTGGACTGATCCTGGCCATTGGTATCGTGGTGGATGACGCCATCCTGGTGATCGAGAACTGTGACCGGCATATGCGCGAAGATCCCACCATGGATGCGCGGCAGGCGGCCCTGATTACCATGCGCGAGGTCGGTGGCGCGATTATCGCCACCACACTGGTGCTGCTGGCAGTGTTTATCCCGGTGGCGATGCTGCCGGGTATTACCGGCGAGATGTATCGCCAGTTTGCGGTAACCATCTGTGTGGCGGTGGTATTCTCATCCATCAATGCGCTTACCCTGAGCCCGGCCCTGTGTGGCCTGCTGCTCAAGCCCGGGGAGAAGCACGACGCGCGCTGGTACCGGATATTTCTCAGTGGCTTCGAACGCATTACCGCGGGTTATGACCGGGGAGTGCAGTGGATATTGCGCAGGCTGCTGCTGGTCGCGGTGATCTTCCTGGCCTGGATGGGGGCTCTGGGCCTGGGTGTCTTGGGTACGCCCACAGGGTTTGTTCCCGATGAAGACAAGGGTCTGTTGCTGGTCAACGTACAGTTGCCCGACGCCTCATCGCTTACCCGTACCAAGGACGCGGTGGATAAGGTGACCCGCATCCTGGCCAATGACCCGGCCGTTGAGTCGGTCACCGCGATTACCGGCTACTCCATACTCAGCGGCGCCATGGCTAGTAACGGCGGCACCCTGTTTGTGGTGTTGAAGCACTGGGATGACAGGCAGGAGCGGAAAAACCTGGTGTTCAACGTGGTGCGACGGGTAAACGGGCAGGCCTTTGTAATGGTTCCAGAGGCCCAGGTTTTCGCCCTGGCGCCACCGGCGGTGCCCGGGATGGGCGCCGTGGGCGGCCTTGAGGCGATGCTGCAGGATACCCTGGCCCGCTCGCCTGCAGAGTTGGCTGGCGTGCTCAATAACCTTATTGTTGAAGGCAACCATACGCCTGGGCTTCAGGGGGTGTTCAGTACCTACCGGGCCAACGTGCCCCAGTATTTCATCGACGTGAACCGGGTAAAGGCGAAGAATCTTGGCGTTGAGCTTTCGGAGATTTTCATGACCCTGCAGGCCCAGATGGGCTCTCTTTATATCAATGACTTCAATAAATTCGGGCAGACCTACAAGGTCATCATGCAGGCGGAGTCCCCCTACCGTTCGGACCTATCGGATCTGGATCATTTCTATGTAAAATCCTCCAACGGGACCATGGTGCCCTTGAGTACCCTGGTGACCACCCAGCCGATCCTGGGGCCCGATGTGGCGCCGCGCTATAACCTGTACAGCGCCGCCTCGGTGCGTGCCAGCACCGCTCCCGGTTACAGTACCGGGGAGGCGATGACGGCCTTCGAGCAATTGGCGGCGAAGGCGTTGCCCGCGGGCTACAGGATAGAGTGGACCGGGATGGCCTACCAGGAGAGGGAGGCGGGCAGCACCGCCATCTTCGCCTATACCCTGGCACTGATGTTCGTGTACCTGTTCCTGGTGGCGCAATACGAAAGCTGGTCTATCCCGGCGGCGATAATACTGGTGGTCCCCATGGCAATTGGCGGTGCTATCGCGGCGCTGCTGCTCAGTGGGGTGCCGCTTAACCTGTATGCACAGATCGGGTTGGTACTGCTGATAGGCATGGCGGCGAAGAACGCCATTCTCATCGTGGAGTTCGCCCGCCACCGGCGTGAGCAGGAAGGCCAGGAAATCCTGGTAGCTGCCCGTGAGGCCGGTCGCCTGCGTTTCCGGGCGGTGTGTATGACCGCCGTATCGTTCATCCTGGGTATCATGCCCCTGGTTTTTGCCACCGGTGCGGGCGCCTTCGGCCAGCGTTCGCTGGGTATAACGGTACTTGGCGGTATGCTGGCCGCGCTGCTGGTGGGTACGTTTTTCATACCCGGATTTTACGCGATCGTGCAGAGCGCACGGGAGCGCATTAAGCGAAAACTGGGTATGGCAATTCCCGCCGATGACGCCACCCGCTAACGTATTGATGGCTGGAAGTCTTCCCTCAGCTGGGGTCGGGCCTAAGTGAAACTAGTGTATACCAACGGCAGTGGTATTTTAGTTGCTCAGGTTCGCGGCAATCTGGAGATGGCGGGTATAGAGTGCGTCATTCGCAACGAGTACGCCTCGGGAGCGGTGGGGGAACTTGCCCCAATAGATGCCTGGCCCGAGGTTTGGATTCTGCGCGATCGCGACCTGGAGCGGGCGCAGCAGGTGGTGCGTCAGCTACAGACCGACGACGGCGAGGCTGACTGGCAATGCCGGCAGTGCGGTAACGACTGCCCGTCGGCCTTTGATTACTGCTGGCACTGTGCCAGTGACCGCTACGGCTCTATTGCACCACAATCGTAATTTTTGGCGACACCACAGGCGGGTTGTGGGGCATGTGGCCCATATCTCCCATCATTAACTGCAAGGTGTGTTTGCCCGGTGCCAGCTCGATGGTGGTTTCTGTCTGGCCGCCGCCAAAGTGGATGTGCTGTGCATCGGCGGGCAATGGCTGATCTGCGGCCGGCAGCTCTTCAAGGTCGATCAGCAGGTGGTGATGGCCGGTGTGCTTGCGATCTACGCCAGCTGGCGCAACCCCCATGCCCTGCAACCCGAAGCGCACGGTAACCGGGCTGGTTACCGTCTCGCCATCCTGTGGGGCAATGATATAGACCGCCGCGCCCTCGGGAGAGGGGGAGCGGGCGAGGGCGGGGCCTGCCAGCAGAACGAGGCATGACAGGGCCAGGAAGCTGATATTTTTCAGGTGCATGTGCGAGTTCCTTATACGATGAGAGAGCGGCACGAACGTGAATAGTAATGCATACGGCCCTGGGCAAGCTACGCAAACAGGTTTTTTAATCCCGCCAGGGTTTCCTGCCCGCGTTCCTCATTTGCTTCCACGGTTTCAGCGCCGCCACCCTGCCACTGCAGGTCATCCTGGGGGAGCTCGTCAATAAAGCGACTGGGTTCGCAGTTGATGGTTTCACCAAATTGACGCCGTTTAGTGGCCATGGTCATGGCCAGCGTCTGCTGCGCCCGGGTAATGCCCACATAGGCCAGGCGCCGCTCCTCCTCGATATTGCCGTCCTGCACGCTGCTGCGGTGGGGCAGCAGGTTTTCCTCCATGCCGATGATGAACACATGGGGGAATTCCAGGCCCTTGGAGGAGTGCATGGTCATCAGCTGCACATTGTCGGGACTGGCGTCTTCCTCCTCCTGCTGCTCCAGCAGGTCGCGCAATACCAGGCGGGATACGGCCTCGTCCAGCGCGACCTGCTCTTCATTCATCACCCGCTGCAGGCTGTCTATGAGCAAATGTACATTGCCCATGCGCCGCTGGGCCACATCTTCACTGGAGCTCAGTTGGTTCAGCCACTCCTCGTACTGCATCTCACGCACCATCTGCCGCACGCCCGAGACATTGTTGTTACCGTCGCATTGCCGGCGTATGGCGTCCATCCAGTTGCGGAACTCGCGCAGTCGCTGCAGCCCTGCCTCGGGAACGTGCTCCTTGCCTATGCGCCCGCAGGCCTGGTTCAGGCTGCAGTGTTGGGCATTGGCGAAATTGCCCAGGGCCTCCAGGGTAGAGGCACCCAGTTTGCGGCGCGGCACATTGGCGATGCGCAGGAACGCATTATCGTCATTTTCATTAATGATCAGCCGCAGGTAGGCCATGATGTCCTTGACCTCGTTGCGAGCGAAAAAGGAGGTGCCGCCGCTGAGGTGGTAGGGCACCTGTTGCTGCTGCAGTGCCAGTTCAATCAGCCGGGACTGGTGGTTGCCGCGGTAGAGTACGGCATAGTCGCCAAAGCGGGTGCGTTTGCGCAGCTTGTGATCCAGTATCTCTGCCACTACCTGGTCAGCCTCGTGCTGCTCGTCGCTGCAGCGAATGACCCGCAGGGGGTCACCGTAACCGAGCTCTGACCACAGCTGCTTGTCGAATACGTGGGCGTTATTGGCAATCAGGGTGTTGGCCGCCTTGAGAATACGCGAGGTGGAGCGGTAGTTTTGTTCCAGCTTTACCAGCTTCAGGCCGGGGAAGTCCTGCTGCAGCTGCGCCAGGTTTTCCGGCCGCGCGCCGCGCCAGGCATAGATGGACTGATCGTCGTCGCCCACCACGGTGAGCCCGCCTCGCAGGCCTATCAGCTGTTTGACCAACAGGTACTGGCTGGAGTTGGTGTCCTGATACTCATCTACCAGCAGGTGGTGTATCTGGTTCTGCCATTTTTCCAGAACATCGGGATGATGCTCAAACAGCACCGTTGGCAGCAGGATGAGATCGTCAAAATCCAGAGCGTTATAGGCCTTGAGTGCTCGCTTGTAACGCAGGTAGGCCTGGGCGCAGAGCATATCTGCCGGGCTTTTGGCGCCGGCCAGTGCCTGCTCCGGCAGTACCCGGTCATTCTTCCAGTTGGAAATCCGCTGCTGGATGACGCCCGCCTGATCGCCTTCGGCGCCATGCTCTTGTATCAGCAGGTCCTTGATCAGGGTCTGGGTGTCCTGGCCGTCAAAAATGGAGAAGCCGTTCTTCAGACCCAGCAGCTTGCGCTCGCTGCGAATGATTTTCAGACCCAGCTGGTGAAAGGTACTGACGGTTAACCCCTCGGAGGCGTTGCCCCCCAGGATTTTACCTACACGCTCTTTCATTTCCCGGGCGGCCTTGTTGGTAAAGGTCACGGCGGCGATGCGTTCGGCTTTGATGCCACAGGTTTTTACCAGGTAGGCGATCTTCTGGGTGATCACGCTGGTTTTGCCACTGCCGGCCCCGGCCAGCACCAGCAGGGGGCCGTCGATATAGCGCACGGCTTCGCGTTGGCGGGGATTGAGTTTAGTCACGATGTCTCTGGGGTGGGTGCAACGTCGGTCGCGCAGTCTAGCAAATGGGTTGCCACGTTGGCGAGATATGCTCTGAAATTCGGAGCGTGGCGGCGCGATGAATCAAGACAGCTGGGTTGCTGCGTCGCGGTGCTCTAATTTGTCAGTGCCCGATGGCCGATTGCCCCACTCGGTCTGTGAGGTCGGTTCAAATGGGTATACAGCCCTGTGGAATTGCTGGCGAAGCCTTGTAGACCGGGTGAGGTCCGGTATGTTGGCAGCCCTTGAATATCGGTCCCCGGCGCAGAGGCTGGACCGCCGCAACGAATACGAAGAGGTATTGCATGAGTAACGACGCCTTTATCTACGATGCTATCCGCACCCCACGGGGCAAGGGCAAGCCCGGGGGTGGGCTTTATGAGGTCAAGCCCATCGACCTGGTCACCAATCTGCTGGAAGAGATGAAGTCCCGGCACGACCTGGATACTACCCAGGTAGAAGATGTGGTGCTGGCCACCGGCGAGCCGGTGAACGAGCAGGGCCAGAATATCGCCAAGACCGCGCTGGTGTATTCCAGCTGGGATGACGTGACAGTCGGGGCCCAGTTGCACCGGTACTGTGCCGGCGGCCTGGACGCGGTTAATACCATCGCAATGAAAATCATGTCCGGCATGGAGTCCATGGGCGCGGCCGGTGGTGTGGAGAGTATGTCCCGCCTGGGGATTGGAGCCAGCGGCGCGGCCGCCGGGGACGCCTGGGTGGCGATGAAAAGCTATGGCATTTCCCAGGGCCTGGGGGCGGACCTGATGGCGAGCCTGGACGGTTTCAGTCGCGAAGACGTGGACCGTTACGCCTGTGAGTCCCAGCGCCGTGCCGCCCACGCCCGGAATAAGGGCTACTTTGATAAATCCATCGTGCCGGTGAAAGACCTCAACGGGGTTACCGTGCTGGATCACGATGAGTTGATCAGGCCCACGGACATGGAGGGTCTGGCAAAGCTGAAGCCCTCCTTTACCATGTTCAATGATTATGGCCACGGCGATTTCCTGAAGTTCAAATACCCCCAGGTGGAGCGGGTGGAGTGTATTCATACCCCGGGCAATTCCTCTGGCGTGGTGGATGGGGCTTCGCTGGTGCTGCTGGGCAACCGGCAGGCGGGCGCGGACCAGGGCCTGAAGCCGCGGGCGCGTATCGTGTCCTGTGCCGTTACCGGCAGCGAGCCGACCATCATGCTGGCGGGACCGGCTCCGGCCTCGCAAAAAGCACTGGACCTGGCCCGGATGACCACCGCCGATGTCGACCTGTTCGAACTGAACGAGGCCTTCGCCGCAGTGGTGCTGCGTTACCAGCAGCTGCTGGATATTCCCGGGGACAAGATCAATGTCAACGGTGGCGCCATTGCCATGGGTCATCCTATTGGCGCGACCGGCGCCATGATTCTCGGTGCCGTGCTCGACGAGTTGGAGCGCCGCGATCTCAATACTGCACTGGTGACCCTGTGTGCCGGGGGCGGCATCGGCATTGCCACCATCATCGAGCGCGTGTGAACGCGGACAGCATTGGAGTAGACAGCAAATGAGTTACATTCGATTGGAAAAAGATGCCGACGGCATCGTGGAACTGATCTTCGACCAGCAGGGCAAATCCGTCAACGTGATGGGTGACGAGTATGCCGAGGCCATGCCGGGGGCGCTGGATGAGCTGGAAGCGCAGCGCGATTCTATTACCGGGGTTTATATCCGCAGTGGCAAGCCCGGGCAGTTTTTCGCCGGAGGTGATATCACCCAGATGCTGGAAATGGATCTCGATCCGGACGAGATGGAAAAAGAGCGCATGTTGCAGGGTATTCTCGAGGCGAAAGAGCCCCTGGCCCGACTGGAGCGATTGGGCGTGCCCATCGCAGTGGGTATCAATGGCCCCGCCCTGGGGGGGGGTTATGAGATCGCCCTGGCCGGTCACCACCGAATCGCACTCGACAGTCCCGCGGTGAAAGTAGGTTTGCCCGAGGCCATGCTGGGCCTGATGCCCGGCGCTGGCGGCGTGGTGCGTATGGTGCGTTTGCTGGGCATGCAGGAGGCCCTGACGCTGATCTCCCAGGGTAAACAGCTCAACGCCCAGCGAGCGCTGGAAAAAGGTTTACTGCACGAACTGGCGAGTTCGGAACAGGAGATGGCGGCGAAGGCCAAGGCCTGGATCACAGCCAACCCGGGGGCGAAGCAGCCCTGGGAACAGCCTGGCTACACTATTCCCGGGGGCGGCCCGCAGGACCCGGCCACCCAGGGACTGACCTACTTTGGCCCGGTGAACGTTATGGTGCAGACCAAGGGCAATATGCCCGCACAGCAGGTGATTATGGCGGCGGTGATCGATACCGCCCGGGTGGATTACGCTACCGCGCAGGTCATTGAGGCGCGCTATTTCCAGCGTCTGCTGCTGGATCAGGTGGCGCGCAACATGATGACCACTTTTTTTGTGCAGATGAATAAAATGGATGCCGGTGCTTCAAGGCCGGATGGCATTGAGAAGACCGAGGTGAAAAAGCTTGGCATCCTCGGTGCCGGGGTGATGGGCGGTGGAATTGCCTTTGCCGCCGCCAAGGTGGGCATCGACGTGGTCCTCAAGGACCTGAACCAGGACAACGCGGACAAGGGTAAGGCCTATGCCTTGGCTGCCTGCGAGCGAAGCCGGCGCATCGACGAGGAGCAGGCAGGGCAGATACTGGCGCGCATTCACCCCACCGCCGAGGTAAGCGACCTGGCGGGCTGTGACCTGGTGATTGAGGCCGTGTTTGAAAACCGCGAGGTTAAAGCCGCGGTCACTCGGGAAACCGAAGCGGTGCTGGGTGAGTCAGCTATTTTTGCTACCAACACCTCGGCTCTGCCGATCACTGAGCTGGCGCAAGCCTCGGTGCGGCCACAGAACTTTATCGGCATGCATTTCTTTTCTCCCGCTGAGCGCATGCCCCTGGTGGAGATCATCACCGGGGCGCAGACCTCCGACGAGGCGCTGGCCCGGGCTTTTGACCTGACCCAGCAGTTGGGCAAGAAACCCATTGTGGTGAAAGATGCCCCGGGTTTCTTCACCACCCGGGTGATCGGCCAAACCATTACCCAGGGGCAGCGCATGCTCGCTGAGGGGGTTAATCCCGCGTTAATCGAAAATGCTGCTGCTTTTAACGGATCGCCGATGGGCCCCCTGGAAACCCTGGATAGCATCTCACTGGAAACGGCCTATCACGCTGCCCGGCAGCAAAGCGCAGATGCCGAGGCGGCGGGAGAGGTGGTGGAGCCGCGGCCGGAGTCCGAGGTCATTCGCATCATGGTTGAGGAGGCGCAGCGCGTCGGGCAGGCGAAGGGCGCAGGGTTCTACGATTACGACGCAAACGGCAAGAAAGTGAAGACCTGGGCGGGACTCAAGGACCTGTTCGCGCCGAATGGCTATGTGGAAATGCCCTTTGCAGATGTAAAGGACCGCTTGCTCTTCCCCCAGGTGCTGGAGGCGATCCGCATTATGGAGGAAGGTGTTCTGACCTCCGTGGGGGACGGCAATATTGGTTCTATCATGGGCATTGGGTTCCCGCCCCATACCGGTGGTGTCTACCAGTGCGTCAACGCCTACGGAGTGCAGGCCTTTGCCCATCGCGCCAGGGAGCTGGCGCATAAGTACGGTGCGGCTTTTGAGCCGCCGCAACTGCTGCTGGATATGGCTAGCGAGGGCAGGAGCTTCTCCTGAAGTCGCCGGCCAGTCGCGCGTTCAGCGTGCAGCCCGACCGGGGTGCTGCATGCCCATTGATCCTCGCTGCTGTTACTATCGTATACACAGATAATATCTAATGAAGGGATCCCCATGTCGGATGAACTATCTGCGGCGCAGGCAGCCAATGGAGAAGACGCCGATACGGCCAGCACTATGGAGATGCCAGTCGAGCAAAGTCCCGCCCTGGCATTAACGAAGCACGCAGCGATCCATCTGCTGCTGTGGGTTGTGGTATTTTCCCTGTACGCCGCAGCCGACAGCTGGTACCTGCTGACCAATCTCGGGCTGGCGCTGTTGCTCAGCGTGATGACGGGCCTGCTCGCGGGAATTACCACCACCACCCTGGTGCATGAATGGTTCCACTTGCTGGGCGCTTGGCGCTCGGGTGGCGCCTACAGTATTCCTGCCAAACCCGGCTTGTTTGTCTACGACTGGAAATTTGCCGATAACACCGTAGGGCAGTTCAATATCATGAGTGTGGCCGGCAGTGTGGGCGGCGCTATTGCGTTACTGCTGCTGTGGTATGCGCTGCCGGTGCCCAACCCCGGACGCGCCGCTGTACTGGCGGGTGCTGTGGCCAGCTTCGCCTTTGCCGGGGCCATTGAGTGGCCGGTGTTGGCGCGCACGCGTCACAGCCGCGACCCCCTGGCGGAGCTGTCCAAGATTACCCCCCCGGTATTGCTGCGCAGCCTGTTGGTGGGGGTAGTCGTCGGTGGACTGGTGTTGCTGGCCTATCATCCCGACTAGCGCACCCCACCGCGGGCCAGGCCCTTGGGTGAAAAGTACTTCTCGTTTTGCTTGACGCCAACACGGTATTCACCAGGGATGGGCTTGCCGTTCAGGTTGTAGATATTCTGTAGCAGGTCATAGGCGCCGTAGGCTGAGCCAAAACCCGATTTGAGGTCGTACAGGTTGGCCGCGTAGTTGTACTGTACGCGCCACAGCTGGTCCCGGCCGTCATACATCTCACCGGCCACGGCCAGCCAGCTGTCTTCATCGATGTAGAAGGTACGGCGGCTGTAGAGGTGGCGGCTGCCCTCTTTCAGGTGGGAGTCGACAACCCAGACCCGGTGTTTTTCCCAGCGTATCGCATCCGGGTCGAGGAATTTTTCCCCCAGCATATCCTCTACTTTTTTCTGAAAGACGAAGTCATAGCTGTTGGCGGGGATAATAATTTCCTTCTTGCCCATCAGGGTCCAGTTGAAGCGTTCCGGCGAGCCGTTGTAGATAAACGAGTCGTCGTAGGTGGTAGTGCCCGCAACCCCGGGGTTGGGCGTGTCAAAAGCGACTGCCGGGGCCAGGCGCACCCGGCGCTGGCCCACCAGGTACTGCCAGGCCTTGCGCCCTTTGCCCGCGGTGTAGTCTGCCCCCGGCTCGTGCACCAGCAGGATTTCCCCGGCACGCCGCGCCGGGGCTTTATAGTTTATGCGCAACTTGGTCCAGTTGTTTTCCCCTACCAGCTCGTCTGGATTCCTGAACATGGGAAACACGGAGCTGGACACCGCCGTGGTGGACAGCACCGGCTTGCCATTGGAGCCCACGTAGTACACGTCGTAGTCCATGTTGAAATCGGTGCCGTAGCGCACCATGTGGTTCCACATCACTTCCAGTGCTGACTGGGGAATGGGGAAGGGTACCCCGGGATAGTTGCCATCAATTTTCTGGCCGTCCTCTACCAGGGTCGCCCCGGTGGCATTTTTCAGGGTATTGGCATAGTACCAGTCTGGTCGTATGGTCCCACGGTGGCTGGGGTAGACGTGCATCTTGTAACCGTCCGCGCCGAACTTCTCGAACATCCCCCGCGTACCCACGGTCAGGTTGTCGGCGTGTTCTTTCCAGTTGCTGCCGTCAATGGTAAACAGCGGCTGCTCGTCGGCGTAGGGGTTGGTATAGTTGCCCGAGCCGGGTACGAAATCTGCCGGGATGGCCGTGCCCTGTGAATTCCACGGGGGGATGGAGCCATCGGCATTGCCCGCCATTTCCGCGCCCATGGGGGTGAGGTCCTGGCCCAGGCGGGCCGCTTCCTCGGGGGAGACTGCGCCCAGAGTCGAACCCGCCGCGAGCGAAGTCAGGTAAAGTGCCGTCAGAGTCTGTTTGATCATCGTGGGTCTAGCTCCTGTCGTTATCTTTATATTGCAGAAGACTAGATCAGATACCCGAATATTGCCACTTTGGCCCTGCTGCTTTTGGCTGCCTTCGCAGCGCGTGTAGTCAGTCGCTTATGCCGCGCTGGCGTTTGTCACCTCGGGATCAAAGCGGATGTTCATTTCTTTCATGGCGTTGACGAAGAAGGAACGCACAAATTTGGGCTGGTCCAGGAACTTCGGGTTGCGCAGGCGCGGGATGATCTCCTCGAACATAATGCGCAATTCCAGGCGTGCCAGGTGGGTGCCTATGCAGAAGTGCTGGCCGATGCCGAAGGAGCGCAGCTGGTTGTAAAGGTCCGGCATGCGCTCGGCCCGGGTGACGTCAAATGCCATGGCATCGGGCCCGAACACGTCCTCGTCATGGTTGATGGTGTGGTAGTGCAGCAGGACCTTGTCACCCTGCTTGATATGTTGTCCACCGAGTTCGGTATCGTGCATCGCCGTGCGGCGCATTGATATGAAGGCGGTGTTATAGCGCAGGATTTCCTCGCAGGCATTGGCAATCTTGTCCGGGTTGTCCACCAGGTATTGTAATTGGTCGGGGTGCTCCATCAGTAGGCGCATGCCCTGGGCGATCACCGTGCGGGTGGACTCGTTGCCGCCGACCAGGATAAGGATGAACATCCAGCCAAACAGGTCTTCAGAGATCGGTGCGCCATCTAATTCCGCGTCCAGCAGGGCGCCGGTAATATTGTCCATGGGTTCGCTTTGGTGCTTCGCAGCCAGGTTCATGGCGTACTGGATGACCTCCAGCGACGCCATTTGGCCCTCGAGTTCCGAGATGGACATATCGGGGTCGTCGGCAAAGATCATGGTGTTGGTCCAGTCGAAGAACTTTTTGCGGTCTTCCAGCGGCACTCCCAGCAACTCCAGAATCGCGATCAGTGGCAATTCCGCTGCCACCCCTTCCACAAACTCGCACTCGCCGCGGCTGGCTACGGCATCGACGATGCGCCTGGCGTGTTCGCGGAATTTGGGCTCATAGGATTCCACCCGCTTGGGGGTGAAGGCGTTGCGCACGATGCGTCGCACCTTCTGGTGCTGCGGCGGGTCCATATTGATGATGGTGTTGGAGTGGATGCCATCGACCATCTCCTGGTCGTATTCCATGGGGAATGCACTTCTGGCGGCAGAGGAATACAGTGAGGGGTTCTTGGAGACCAGGTCCAGGTCCTCGCGACGCGTTACCACCCAGTAGGGTACGCCAGTCAGCGGGTCTTCCATATGAACGACCGGACCCGCCTCCCTGATTTCCCGCAGTTTTTGATAGGGCATACCCTGGGCATAGGTATCAGGGTCCAGCAGATTGGCGAAGGGGCATTGGCTCATGGTGGGCTCCGGTAATCAACAAAAAACTAACGACTAATAGGTTGTAGTTAATTGTGGCACAGGTGTCAGTCCGGGTAAAGCTTCATTGGTTATAAGCTCACCCTTTTTTAGATCCACCGCGTGTTATAGGGCTGCTCGGGAAATCATCGAAATAGTGTGTTTTTGGGCCTGGGTTTGGTTTCGGCCAGCGGGTCCGGGCGGGAAAGTGTTTCTCACCAAGCGAATATCGTGGAGCGACTGAGAAACACTTTCCCGCCCGGGACCGATTGAGCATCTTTGAGCAAGGCGAGCCCGTTAGTGCAGGTCTGATTTTATGTCTCCAGATCCAGGTTACGATAAGCGAGCGCTTCGCTGATATGGCTGCTGCCGACGGCGTCTGAGCCCGCGAGGTCTGCAATGGTACGCGCTACCCGCAGGGTCCTGTGCAGCGCCCGGGCAGACAACTGCAGGCGCTGCGCCGCGGCTGCCAGTGCTGCTTCCTGGGCGGAATCGATTGCGCAGGTGCTGGCCAGGCGGGCTGGAGGCAGCAGCGCGTTGGGGGTTCCCTGGCGCTGCAGTTGCACTTCCCGGCTGCGCCGCACCCTGGCGCGCACCGTTGTGGAGTCCTCGCCCGCGGGGCCCGGCCTGAGCAGCTCTGACGCCGGCACCCGGCAGACGGGAACATGCAGGTCGATGCGGTCCAGCAGGGGGCCGGAGATGCGGGAGCGATAGCGCTGGACCTGGTCGGGCGTGCAGCGGCAATGTCGCTCCGGGTCCCCCAGGTAGCCGCAGGGGCAGGGGTTCATTGCCGCTATCAGCTGGAAGCGCGCAGGGTACACCACTTTTTGCCGCGCCCGGGACACGTTGATTTCGCCCGATTCCATGGGTTCACGCAACACCTCCAGGCTGTGGCGGGTGAACTCGGGCAACTCGTCGAGAAACAGTACGCCCCCATGCGCCAGGGAAATCTCACCGGGGCGGGGCTTGCTGCCACCGCCCACCAATGCGACGGCACTGCAGGTGTGATGTGGGCTGCGAAAAGGACGCCTGAAACCATGGCCGGCATTGGCGTAGTGGTAACTGTCCCGCAGGGCCAGTCCGGTCAGCGCCTCCTCCGCACCTGCCGGGGGGAGAATGCCCGGCAGGCGGCTGGCCAGCAGGGTCTTTCCCGTACCGGGTGGGCCGTACAACAGCAGGTTGTGGCCGCCACTGGCGGCTATTTCCAGTGCCCGCCGGGCGCTGTTCTGGCCGATTATGTCCTGCAGGTCAGGGTAATCTTCGCGGTCGGCCCCATCGCGAGGTGCCTGGGCCATGATGGTTTGGCTGCCGTTGAGGTGGGCGCACAAGCTCAGCAGGTCTGTTGCCGGGATAATGTAACTGCCGGGCACCTGTGCCGCGACTGCGGCGTTTTCCGCCGGCACCACCAGCTTGCGCCCGGTATCCAGTGCCGCGCGGGCCGCCGCGAGGGTGCCTGGCCCTGGCCTCAGGCTGCCGTCCAGTGCCAGTTCCCCCAGGCATTCGTGCGCCTGCAGCCTATCTTCCGGGACCTGCCCCGAGGCAGTGAGAATGCCCAGCGCGATAGGCAGGTCGAAGCGCCCGCCCTCCTTGGGCAAATCTGCGGGGGCCAGGCTCACCGTGATTCGGCGGTCAGGAAATTCGAAATGGGAATTGAGAATGGCGCTGCGTACCCGGTCCTTGCTTTCACGCACCGCGGTTTCGGGCATGCCGACAATATGGAAGGCGGGCAGGCCATTGGAAAGGTGGGTCTCCACCCTGACCAGGGGCGCCTCCAGGCCGGTCAGGGCCCTGCTGTAAACGATCGATAATTCCATGGCTCATCCGTGAGCGCCGGGTTAGTGGCCCGATTCCGGGCCCGCGTCAGTCGCTGCTGCTAATGCCTTCCAGTTCCCGCCCCAGTTGTTCCAGTTCCTGTTCCAGTTGCTCTACCCTGGCGCGAGTGCGCTGCAGGATCTCGGCCTGCGCATCGAACTCCTCCCGGCTAACCACATCCAGGCGCGCCAGGGCGGACTGGGCCAGGGCGCGGGCGCTCTTGTCCATCTCACTGCCCAGCCCGCTGCCGCCCAGCAGTTCGCCAACCTGTTGCAGTACTTCCCAGGGGGGAGGAGGGGGTTTCAGTGCCATGCTTGCTGTCGCCAGTGTAGTGAATGTGCGTGTCGAGGATTCTAGAGGAAATTACCGGTCAGGCACAGCTCAGCGGGACGCACTATTTCGGTGCACTGCACCATATTGGAGCGAAAAGAGGTGATTTTTTTTGTGCGTTGGTCTACCTGTGTCAAGGTAATAATCCCCTAACTCTTTGAAAGTTAATATGTATTATGCCGCTGGCACACCCCGTGCAGACAGAGAGTGACAGATCGTGTTTAGCGCGCACCATGCGCCCGTAGCAAGTCGACGCGACACATTTTCTGTAAACCAGAAACAAACCATGGAGATTTGAAACATGTTGAACAAGAAATTGCTTACCGCAGCAGTGGCTACAGCGGTTCTGACCGGCGCGGGCTTTGCCCAGGCTCAGGAAAAGGAAGACGCGATCGTTACTGGCGACGAGCTGGTTGGCGGCTTTGAAATCAGCGGCAACGTAGCGCTCACCTCTGATTATCGCTTCCGCGGTATCTCGCAGTCCGCTGAAGACCCTGCGGTGCAAGGCGGTTTTGACGCCGAATTCGGACCCGGTTTCTATATAGGTACCTGGGGTTCAGTGGTAGATTTCGGTGGCGGCGAGTATGGTAGCCTGGAGCTGGACTACTACGCCGGTTGGGCCAGCTCTATTGGCGATACCGATTTCGGTATCGATGTGGGCTACATCTACTACGACTACCCCGGTGATGACGGCGACGTCGAAGGTGACTACCAAGAGTTCTACGTAAGTGGCTCCTGGCGGGATCTGGCAATCGGGGTGCACTACTCCGATGACTACTACGCGGAGACCGACGAGTTCTGGTATGTCTACGGCGACTACAGCCTCGGCCTGTTTGACACCGGTGTGACCCTCGACCTTCATGTCGGTTACAACATGCTGGAAGAAGGTGAAGGCTTCCTGTCATCTGACGAAGACGCCTACACCGACTACTCGGTAGCCCTGACCTATACCTGGGCCTCTGTAGACTTCTCCGTGGCCTGGGTCGGTACCGACCTGGACGAGGAAGACTACTTCGACACCGACTATGCCGACGACACCGCGGTATTCACCATCGCTAAGAGCCTGTAATAACAGGTAGCAGCACCGAGCCGACCGGGTCCCCGGTCGGCTCCAATTCAGGAGAAAACTATGAAATTAATTACGGCCATTGTTAAGCCATTCAAATTGGACGACGTGCGCGAGTCACTGTCCGAGATTGGCGTTCAGGGCATCACAGTGACTGAGGTGAAAGGCTTTGGTCGTCAGAAGGGGCACACTGAGCTGTATCGCGGTGCGGAATATGTTGTCGATTTCCTGCCCAAGGTGAAAATCGAAGTGGCGGTTGCCGAGGCGATGGTCGAACAGACCATTGAGGCAATTACCAAGGCTGCAAACACCGGCAAGATCGGCGATGGCAAAGTCTTTGTCTCCCCGTTGGAGCAGGTCATCCGGATTCGTACCGGCGAAACCGGCGAAGACGCCATTTAACCCCTCACAAGACTGTTAGTAGAGAGTTATTCCTATGGAAAACAATATTTTCGAACTACAGTACGCCCTGGATACGTTTTATTTCCTTATCTGCGGCGCACTGGTAATGTGGATGGCAGCTGGCTTCGCGATGCTCGAAGCCGGCCTGGTCCGTTCCAAGAACACCACTGAGATCCTGCTCAAGAACGTGTCCCTGTACGCGGTGGCCTGTACCATGTACATGGTGTGTGGCTACATGATCATGTACGGCGGCGACGCCTTCCTGTCGACCATCACGGGTGATGGCGTGGCGGGGGCCGAAGAGCCTGCGACATACGCACCCTCAGCTGACTTTTTCTTCCAGGTGGTGTTTGTCGCCACTGCGATGTCTATCGTTTCCGGTGCCGTCGCCGAGCGTATGAAGCTCTGGGCTTTCCTGCTGTTTGCAGTGGTCATGACCGGTTTCATCTATCCGATGGAAGGTTCCTGGACCTGGGGTGGCAATGCTGTGTTTGGCATGTACACACTGGGCGACCTGGGCTTCTCTGACTTTGCCGGCTCTGGCATTGTGCATATGGCGGGTGCCTCAGCGGCCCTGGCAGGTGTATTGCTGCTGGGCGCTCGTAAAGGCAAATACGGTGCCGATGGCTCCATCAAGCCTATTCCCGGTGCCAACCTGCCTCTGGCAACACTGGGTACCTTCATCCTGTGGATGGGCTGGTTCGGCTTTAACGGTGGCTCCGTGCTCGCTACAGCGAGTGTCGAAAGTGCCAATGCCGTGGCCATCGTCTTTATGAACACCAACGCGGCCGCCGCCGGCGGCTTGATCGCGGCGATGATTTTGGCCCGCTTGATGTTTGGCAAGGCCGACCTGACCATGGCACTTAACGGTGCTTTGGCTGGCCTGGTGGCGATCACCGCTGAACCTTCTACTCCTACGGCACTGCAAGCCACCCTGTTTGGCGCTATAGGCGGCGTTCTGGTGGTCTTCTCTATCATCGCTCTGGACAAGATGAAGATAGACGACCCTGTTGGTGCGATCTCTGTACACGGTGTGGTCGGTCTGCTGGGTCTGTTGCTGGTACCGGTTACCAACGGCGAGAACTCATCTTTCAGCGGCCAGTTGATTGGCGCTGCGACCATCTTTGTCTGAGTGTTCGTAACCAGCCTGATCGTCTGGGGCATTCTCAAGGCCGTCATGGGTATCCGTGTCAGCGAAGAGGAAGAGTACGAAGGTGTGGACATGTCCGAGTGCGGCATGGAAGCCTACCCCGAGTTCGTCGGTGCCAGCGGCAGCGGCACCTGATACCAAGCTTGCGGGCGCATTTTAGAATGCGTGCTTTGGGGGCCTTTTGGCCCCCTTTTTTATGTTTCATTGCATATAAATAGCCGGCTGAAAGATCTTTAGCGCTATGCGGCCAGCTCGATCGCGCTTTAAAGACTCCGCAACCGGCAAATCCGCGATCGGCTTTTTTAGGTCTGTGGCTATTGCCATTCTCGCGCTCCGCCGCATAATAACTATCGTTTTAACCCGGGAGTAAGACAGGCATGAAACTGGTTACCGCTGTTATCAAACCGTTCAAGATGGACGACGTGCGCGCGGCGCTGTCTGAAATTGGTGTGCAGGGCATTACCTCCACCGAGGTCAAGGGCTTTGGCCGCCAGCGCGGTCACACCGAACTCTACCGCGGCGCAGAATATGTGGTGGATTTTCTGCCCAAGGTGAAACTCGAAATTGCGGTGGGCGATGCGCAGGTAGAAGCGGTCATCGAAGCTATCGTGAAGTCCGCCAATACCGGCAAGATCGGCGATGGCAAGATCTTTGTCTCTCCGCTGGAACAGGTGATCCGCATTCGCACCGGTGAAACCGGCGAGGACGCTATCTAGACATAAGCTTGCAACAGCTTACTTCACTCGGGGCATAACCCGATAGCAAGAACGTACAGGGAGGCATGTGTCGTGCCCGTCGCCAGCCTGGCGGGTAGCCTAAGCGGTATGCAGGCTGGCAATAGCCTGGGGTAGTTGCCGCAGGTTGTCGATTTCCTGATCGGCCCGTTCACCGCCTGGCCAGGCCTGTCCCCGGGCGTTCATCCACACCGTATGCATACCCACGTCCCGTGCGCCGCGAATATCGTGCTCCGGGTCATCCCCCACATGCACGATTTGCTGCGGGCCCACACCAGCGCGTTCCAGGGCCGCGTGGAACATATCCGGGCGGGGTTTACTGGCGCCGATGTCTTCCGCCAGGAAGGCGAAATCGAAATACTCGCCGGCGTCCGTCTTGTAGATGTCGGCGTTGCCGTTGGTCAGGGCGCCCAGGGTGTAGTGCTGCGCCAGCACTTGCAGCACCTCCAGCGCCTCCTCGTAAAGTACGACCTTGTGGCGCTCCGCCAGGAATGCGTCAAACGCCAGGCGGGCGCCGCCGTGTGCCTGCTTCTCGTCGAAGCCCGCTGCGATCTGCAGTTCATAGAGCATCTGGATGCGCATCTGGCTCACGTGATGCGCTAAATGCGGGTGGCGCTGCCATACGCTTTTCTTGAATTCCCAGAGGGCATCATGGTCGTAGGCATCGATGCTGCCCGGGCGATGCTGGAGCAGCCACTCCTGCTGCGCCTGTTCCGCCCTTAGTAGTGCGGGTTCCACGTCCCACAGGGTGTTGTCCAGGTCAAAAGTGATGACCGCTATCGTCACCGCGCCGCCTCAGCTGCCTTTGCGCCGCTTGGCGCGGGGGTGGGCGGCATCGTAGACCTTGGCCAGATGCTGAAAATCCAGGTGGGTGTAAATCTGCGTGGTGGATATGTTGGCATGTCCCAGCAGTTCCTGCACCGCACGCAGGTCGCCGCTGGATTCCAGCATGTGACTGGCAAAGGAGTGGCGCAGCATGTGCGGGTGCACGTCCTGGTGCATTCCCGACTTGCGTCCCTGCAGTTTCAGCCTCGCCTGTATAGAGCGCACACTGATACGCTGTCCCCGGCTGCTGGTGAACAGGGCAGTAGCGCTGTCCGGGTCGGTCGCGGAGGTCGGGCGCACTGCCAGCCAACGGGCAATCGCCTCCAGGGCGACTGAGCCCACCGGTACAGTGCGGGTTTTATTGCCCTTGCCGGTGACCGTCAGTAATTGTGAATCCCGGTCGATATCGTTGGTGTTGACGGCGACCAGTTCGGCCAGGCGCAGGCCAGAGGAATAAAATAACTCGGCGATGGCGCGATCGCGGCGGGCGATGGCTGTGTCCTCGGCGAAAGACAGGTATTTCTCTACCTGGTCTGCATCCAGCGTCTTTGGCAGCTTGCGCGGCTTACGCGGTGCCTGCACGCTGGCAGCGGGATTGCGCAGGCGGCCGCTTTCCCGGCCCAGGTAGTTAAAAAAGGAGCGGGCGGCAGAGAGGCTGCGCTGTATGCTGCTGCCCGCCAGGCCGCGTCGGTGCAGCTGGCTGACCCACTGGCGGATGTCGGCCTCAACCAACTGCTCCGCGCAGGCCCTGTTGTGCTCGGCGCAGAAATCCTGCAGGGAGACCAGGTCGCGGCGGTAGTTGTCCAGTGTGTGCGCGGATAATTGGCGCACATCTTTCAGGTACGTGATAAAGGCGGCGGCCGAGCGCTCGAACTCGGTGGTTGAAGTTGCCCCCGCGGTAGTCACGTACTACCCGGTACCGCCGCAACCGAGGCGCGGTAGCAGTCGTACCATCACGTCGGCGATATGGCTCAGGAACAGGGTGCCCATATTGCTGCTATAGCGACCGGCATCGGAGCTGCCGACGGCAATCAGCCCTAACTTGGCATTGCTGCGCAGTGGCATCAGTGCGGCGGAGCCCACCCCGCCGGTGTCGGGGAACAGGTACTCCAGCTCGGCCTTGCGCAGCGCGCCGCAGACGGCTTTGCGGCCCTTGAGCAGTGGCCCGATTTCTATCTTGGCTCTCTCCAGGCTGTCGACGCGGCAACCCGGGTAGTCATCCTTGTCGCCAAACAAAATGATGCTGGAGTGCTCCACTTCAAAATCCCTGGCCATGGCGGCGGAGAATGCCTCGCACAGTTGCGCCGCTGATTCGGCCTCCAGCAATTGCAGCACCAGGGTGCGGGTTTTTTCATACAGCTTGTCGTTGTCCCGGGCGTTGCTGGTCAGCGAGTTGAGGCGATGGCGCATGTCCATGTTGCGCTCGCGCAATACGCTGACCTGTTTTTCCACCAGCGATACCGCACTGCCGGAAGGGTGGGAGATATGCAGGTAATCCAGCATATCCGGGTTGCGCTGCAGGAAATCACTGTTGTCTTTCAGGAATTCCCGGACGGTGTCGTCACTGAGTTCGGTAATAGCCACCTGTGCGGCCCCGGCCTGTTCTTTACTGGCTGCCATTGCGATTCCTGCCCCCTGGTCGCTCTAGATTTTTATCGTTCCCTCGAACACCACCGCAGTGGGGCCGGTCATAACAACGGACTGATCGAAACCAGCCCAGGATATAGAGAGCTTACCTCCCGGCAGCTCCACTGTCACGGGATCCTGTAGCCAGCCGCGCGAAATGCCATAAACCACAGCGGCACAGGCGCCGGTGCCGCAAGCCAGGGTTTCCCCCACGCCGCGTTCAAACACCCGCAGGCGAATCTCCTGCTCCGACACCACCTGCATAAAGCCGACGTTGACCCGCTGGGGGAAATCCTCGTGCACCTCCAGCAACGGCCCAAGGCGTTCCACCGGTGCCGTATCCACGTCATCCACCCGTAATACCGCGTGGGGATTGCCCATGGACAGGGCGCCAATCTCCAGCGCAGTCCCATCTGCTTGCAGTGAGTAACTGTCGGCGCGCTGCGGTGCCTTGAAAGGAATGGCGGCGGGCTCGAATACCGGCACCCCCATATCAACTTCCACGTCATCGCGGTTGTGCACGCGCAGCTCGATAACCCCGGCGGCAGTTTCCACCGTGATCACGCGCTTGCTGGTAAGCTTTTTCTCGCGCACAAAACGGGCAAAGCAGCGTGCGCCATTGCCGCACTGTTCAACTTCCCCGCCGTCCGCGTTGTAGATGCGATAGCGAAAATCAACCTCCGGGCTTTGGGGTGCCTCCACCACCAACACCTGGTCGCAACCCACACCGCGGTGCCGGTCGGCGAGCGTGCGCACGTCCCGGGGTCGCAAGCGATAGCGCTGGCTGATCAGGTCTATGACCACGAAGTCATTGCCTGCGCCGTGCATTTTGGTGAACTTGAGCTGCATGGTGGTTTCTCGTTTCGGTTATCCGGTCGGCCCATTGGCCGGCAGGCAGCTTTCAGTGCTCATCATATCAGCAATCGTCTCGCGCTCCCTGACCACCTGGGCGATATCGCCATCCACCATGATCTCCGGCGCCCGGGGGCGGGTATTGTAATTGGAGCTCATAGTGAAGCCGTAGGCCCCGGCGCCAAATACGGCTAACAGGTCACCCTGCTGCAGGCACAGCTCCCGGTCCTTGCCCAGGAAATCCCCGGTTTCGCAAACCGGTCCCACCACGTCCCAGTGCGCAGTCTGGCCGTGCCCGTTGCGCTCCACTGATTGTATGTCCAGCCAGGCCTGGTACAGGGCCGGCCGGATCATGTCGTTCATTGCCGCGTCGACCAGCGCAAAATTGTGCTCCGCGGTGGGCTTTAGGTATTCCACCCGGGTGACCAGTATTCCGGCATTGGCGGCAATCGAGCGCCCCGGTTCGAACAACAACTGCAGGTCACGCTCGCCCAGGGCCTGGCGAATGGCGGCGATATAGTTGGCGATAGAGGGAGGTTGCTCGTCGCGGTAGCGCACACCGAGTCCTCCGCCAACATCCAGGTGCCGCACACGGATGCCGCTTGCCGCCAGGGTATCTATCAGTGACAACAGGCGTTCCAGGGCAGCGATAAACGGGCTGATTTCGGTTAGCTGGGAGCCGATATGACAGTCGATACCGGCTACCTCGATATGGGGTAACTCCGCCGCGCGCTGGTACACCGACAGCGCCTCTTCCATGCTGACACCGAACTTGTTTTCCCGCAGGCCGGTGGAGATGTAGGGGTGGGTGCCGGCATCCACATCCGGGTTGACCCTCACCGAGACAGGTGCCACCCGACCCATTTCCCCCGCCACCCGGTTGAGTACTTCCAGTTCCGCGGCGGACTCCAGGTTGAAGCAGTGAATTCCCAGTTCCAGAGCCCGGGCCATCTCGCCGGGCTGCTTGCCTACGCCGGAAAAAACCACTTTTGCAGGGTCTGCGCCTGCGGCCACCACGCGCTCCAGTTCGCCCTGGGAGACGATATCGAACCCCGCCCCCAGGCGCGCCAGCAGGTTGAGTACCGCCAGATTGGAATTCGCTTTCACGGCATAGCAGACCAGGTGTTCACAGCCTTGCAGCGCGCCCTGGTACTCGCCAAAGGCGGATTCCAGTGCGGCGCGGGAGTAGATATAGCAGGGCGTGCCGTGAGCGCTGGCGATATCGCTTACGGGGATGTCCTCGGCATACAGGCGACCGTCCCGATAGGGGAAATTTTCCATTGGTTTATCTCTTCAGGGGGCGCTGGTGGATTGCGGCGCGCTGTCAGTCGGCGTCGCCACAGCTGCCGGCGCGGTGGCTGGCAGGGGCTCTTCCTCAGGCATGTAAAGGGGCCCCAACTGCCCGCAGCCGGCCAGTACGGGTAGGGCCAGGGCGAAGCTGATGATGGCAAACGAAGTGCGCATGATTTCAATCCACTGTGCAAAAGGAAGCGATTATACCGCCCGCACCCCCCCGTGGACACTGTTGCAGGCGGCGCTGTTCAGCTTGGCGGCAAGCCCTTATGATGTAGTATTTCCCGCAGTGACCGCGAGCAGCTGATGATGACCGAATCGGAATTCAATGACCTGATAGACCAGACCTTTGCCACGCTGGAGTATGCGTTGGATGAGGTTGCCGAAGACCTGGACTATGAAGCCAGTGGGGGTGTATTGACGGTCACTTTCGAGAACGGCACCAGCATGGTCTTCAGCCGCCAGCCGCCCACGCGACAATTGTGGCTGGCGGCGCGCTCCGGCGGTTTCCACTTCGCCTACGATGAGGCTGCCGGTGACTGGCGCAACACCCGCGATGACACCCTGTTTCAACCCTTTGTGGTAGCGCAGATGCGCGAGCAGGCGGGGGTCGATTTTGCCTGGAGCTGACATGGGGCGTCGCGTCCTGCCGCTGATGCTGGGGAGCTTGCCCGTGATAGCCGGCGCCGCGGAACCGCTGTACGTCAAAAACCTCACTCCGGTGACTGGTCTGCTGGGTCTGCCTTCACAGCGCAGTGCGGATACGCTGGACAAAGGAGCCCTTTCGGGCGCCTTGCACACGGGCGTTGCCAATTTCTATATATTGGATGCCGATGCCGATGAATACCTCAACCTCGATGGCGAAATCACGCGGGTTGCCCTGGAGCTGCGCTACGGCCTGTTGGCGAATTGGGAGCTGCAGCTGGAGCTACCCTGGATGGATCACAGCGGTGGCAACCTGGATAAGGCGATTGACGATTGGCATGACTTCTGGGGGATGTCGGACGGCGGTCGCGACCAGGTGCCCAGGGATTTGCTCGACTACCGCTACGCAACCCCGCAAGGTGGCTTTGGTCTGCAGGAGGACAGTTCGGGCCTGGGCGATATCAGTCTGTCACTGAGTCACGCGTTTTATCGTGACGCTGGTGCGGTGGCCAGCCTGGTGCTGGGCTACAAGTTTGGTACTGGCGATGAGGATGATTTTCTGGGCAGTGGCGCTGACGACGGCTTTGTCGCCCTGCGTTTTTCCGGAGAGCACCTGGCGCAACTGCCCCTGAGTTGGCACGGCCAGGCGGGTTACCTGCGCGCCGGGGACAGCGACCTGCTGGCAGATTCCCAGGAGCAGAACCTGTGGTTTGCGGGTGTGGCGGTCGATTGGCAGTTGGCGGATAACTGGTCACTGCTGGCGCAGGTAGACAGCAATGCCGCGCCGCTGGACGGCGACCTCAAGGCCGTGGGGGGCGAGGCCTACCTGATCACTGTGGGTGGGCGCTGGCGCTTCGCCCGACACTGGTCTGCCGAACTCAGTGTGATCGAGGATATCCGCGTGCAGACCGGCCCGGACGTCACCTTTCAGGCCAGCCTGCGTTATCGGCCGTAGGTTGTTTACTGCAGTTTGTTTACGACAGTGAGTTTGCGATAGTGTTTTAGCGCTGCTCCAGCAGCGCCATGGCGCGCCGGGCCGCAGCCGCCACCTGCGCCGGGGCAGTGCCGCCCAGGTGATCCCGCGCGGCAATGGAACCCTCCAGGGTCAGTACCTCGAATACATCCTCCCGGATGTCGGCGCAAAAGCCCTGCAGTGTCGCCAGGTCCATCTCTGCCAGGTCCAGGTCGTTGGCCACGCCGTGGGCTACCGCCTGGCCCACCACCTCGTGGGCATCGCGGAAAGGCAGGCCCAGGCCCACCAGGTAATCTGCCAGGTCGGTGGCCGTGGAGAAGCCGCGCCGGGCTGCCTCGCGCATCTGCTCCTGTTGCGGCCGGATAGCGGGAATCATGTCGGCGAAGGCCCTTATTGAGTCCAGCACGGTATCCACCGTATCAAACAGCGGCTCCTTATCTTCCTGGTTGTCCTTGTTGTAGGCCAGGGGCTGGCTCTTCATCAGGGTCAGCAGGGAAATCAGGTGGCCGTTGACGCGGCCTACCTTGCCCCTTACCAGCTCCGGCACGTCCGGGTTTTTCTTTTGCGGCATGATGGATGAGCCGGTGCAGAAACGGTCCGGCAGCTCGATAAAATTAAATTGCGATGACGTCCACAGCACCAATTCCTCGGACATGCGCGACAAATGTGTCATCAACAGCGCGGCAAAGGAGCAGAATTCAATGGCGAAGTCGCGATCGGAGACCGAGTCCAGGGAGTTCTCCGTGGGTTTGTCAAAGCCCAGGGCGCTGGCAGTGTGTTCGCGATCTATCGGATAGGTGGTGCCGGCCAGTGCCGCTGCTCCCAGCGGCGACTGGTTGAGACGCCCTCGACAATCCATCAGCCGGCCGTAGTCGCGCTGCAGCATCTCGTTCCAGGCCAACAGGTGATGGCCAAAGGCCACCGGTTGCGCGGTCTGCAGGTGGGTAAAGCCAGGCATGATGGTATCCGTATGCTGTGCGGCCAACGCTATGGTGCCGTGCTGCAAGCGGCTGAGCTGCGCCGCGATGGCGTCGATGCCGCTGCGCAGGTAAAGGCGGATATCCGTGGCCACCTGATCGTTGCGGGAACGGCCGGTGTGCAGTTTTTTGCCGGTGACACCAATCAGCTGAGTGAGTCGGGCCTCTATATTCATGTGTACATCCTCCAGCTCAATGGACCACTGGAAACTGCCTGCATCTATTTCTGCCTGGATCTGGGCCAGACCCTGCTCTATTTCTTCCAGTTCGGCAGCGTCCAGCACACCGACCTGGCACAGCATGGCGGCGTGTGCCAATGAGCCCTTGATATCCTGGGCGGCCATACGCTGGTCGAACTGCACTGAGGCCGTGAAGCGTTGCACGAAGGCATCGGTCGCCTCGCTGAAGCGCCCACCCCAGAGTTTACTGGTGTCCTGTTCTTTACTCATTCCGCTGGAGATCCTGCTGTAGCACGCTGGCACCGGTGGTGCCTTCGTGACGGTAAAAGTTCGGCTTGTTCGCGCCAACCAAGGGTGCAAGTATATCAGCACCAGGAGGTGTAGCGTATCTATGCAGGACGCGCCGAAACAACAGCTAGCAGTAACGGGTGGCGATCGGGTAGCCCCGGAGTTTTTTATTCCGGACCTGTGCGCACCGCGGCCGGTGTTCGTGATGATACTGCTGGCGCAGCTGATGGTGATTGTCTACGTGCTGGCCAGCAGCGCGCTGCCGCGTTTTAACTGGGATCTGCTGGGCACCTGCTCGCTGTTTGTGCAATGGGTGGTATTGCTCAGCGCGGCCATTCTCTGCCAGCTGCGCGCCCCCTTCAGCAGGATCAGTCTGCCCGTGGCTACCCTTGGCAGTTTGTTGTTGGTGATGGCGGTAACTGCCCTGAGCAGCTATGTCGCCCTGCAACTCTACCCGCAGATCCACCGCGCCACCGAAGAAACCTGGTGGGTGCTGCGCAACATGCTGGTCGCCCTGGTCGTAATGGGTATCCTGTTGCGTTACTTCTACCTGCAGCAGCAACTGCGCGTGCAGGAGAAACTGGAGCTGCTGGCGCGTCTGGATTCGCTGCGCTCGCGTATCCGGCCGCACTTCCTGTTCAACACCCTTAACAGCATCGCCAGCCTGATCATGTCGCGTCCCGAGGCGGCGGAGCGGGCGGTGGAAGACCTGTCCGAACTGTTTCGGGTAAGTCTGCAGGAAACCCAGCGCCCCACCACGGTGGCGGATGAGTTGCACCTGTGTGAACTCTATCTGGATATAGAGCAGCTGCGCCTCGGGGACCGCCTGCAGGTGCGCTGGCAGGTGGATGCGGGCGCCCGGGAGCAATCCATGCCCAGCCTGTTGTTGCAGCCATTGGTGGAAAATGCGATCTACCACGGGCTGTCGCAATTACCCCGGGGCGGCGTTATCACCATCGATGTCAGTTTCAGGCAGTCAGAGATACAGGTCAGTGTGGATAACCCGTTGCCACAACAGGCGCGCAGTGAGCAGGGCCACCACATGGCGCTGGAAAACATCGAGCAGCGTCTGCATGCGCTGTACGGTCCCGGTGCCCGCCTTGAGGCCGGGCCCCGGGGCGACCATTTTATTGTGCGGCTCAGTTATGCACCCGGGGCGTTGCTGTGAAAATCCTGGTAGTGGACGACGAGGCGCTGGCGCGGGAGCGCCTGGAACGACTGGTGACCCGGTTGCTGCCCGAGGCCTGTTGTCTGGAAGCCGGTGACGGGTTGCAGGCCTTGCGCATAGTGGAGCAGCAGGCCCCGGACCTTCTGTTGCTGGATATCCGGATGCCGGGCATGGACGGTATAGAGGTCGCCACCCACCTGGACAGTCTGGAAAACCCCCCCGCGGTGATTTTCTGTACCGCCTACGATGAGTACGCGTTACAGGCACTGCAGCACCAGGCGGTTGCCTACCTGTTGAAGCCGGTGCGCGAGACGGAACTGGCCCGGGCCCTGGCGGGTGCCGGCAGGGTCAATCGCCTGCAATTGGCCAGTTTGCGCGGTGGCGAGGGTGGGGTCGCCCGCAGCCATGTGAGCAGTCACTCTCATCGCGGGTTGGAGACCATGCCGGTGGCGGAGGTGCGCAGCTTTATAGCAGAGCAGAAGTATGTCGTGGCGCGCGGCCCGGAGCGGGAATTGCTGTTGCCCGATACACTCAAGGAGTTGGAGTCCGAGTTCGGCGACGACTTTTTGCGCATCCACCGCAACGCGCTGGTTGCGCGGCGCTACCTGCTGGGCCTGGAGCGCGACGATGCCGGTGGCTGGCGGGCGGTGCTGGAGGGCGTCGATGAGCGGCCGGCGGTCAGTCGACGTCACCTGGCCCAGGTAAAGCAGCGCCTGCTGGCCAGTTGAGCGCCGGTCGCTGCCACGGGTCTTCGCTGGTATCATTGCCGCCCCGTTCCAAGGAAACAGATGAATGTCCCGCACCCTGACCATAGCAACCCGCGAGAGCCCCCTGGCCCTGTGGCAGGCGGAGTATGTGCAGTCGGCGCTGATGCAGGCGCACCCGGGACTGGAGGTCAGTCTTCTGGGTATGACCTCCCGGGGCGATCAGCTATTGGACGTGCCTCTGGCCAAAGTGGGTGGCAAGGGCCTGTTCGTCAAGGAACTGGAAACCGCGCTGCTGGATGGCAGCGCCGACATCGCAGTTCACTCTATGAAAGACGTGCCTATGGAATTTCCCGCGGGACTTGGCCTGGGGGTGATTTGTGAGCGGGAGGACCCCTCCGATGCCTTTGTCAGCAATCGCTATGCCTGTCTTGAAGAATTACCTGCCGGCAGTGTGGTCGGCACTTCCAGCCTGCGTCGTGAGTGCCAATTGCGCTCGCGGCGTCCGGACCTGCAAGTCAGGTTCCTGCGTGGCAACGTGAACACCCGCCTGCGCAAGCTGGATGAAAATGAATACGACGCCATCATCCTGGCCAGCGCCGGGCTGCTGCGTCTGGGCTTTGCCGGGCGCATCGCGCAGCGTATCGACGTGGCAGACTCGCTGCCGGCTGGCGGTCAGGGTGCAGTGGGTATCGAGCTGCGCAGCGATGACAGGCACACCCTGGAACTGCTGCAGGTGGTGCACCACGAGCCCACCGCGCAGCGGGTAATTGCCGAGCGCGCCATGAACCAGCAATTGCAGGGCGGCTGTCAGGTGCCCATCGCCTGTTTCGCGGAGCACCTCCAGGAGGGTCAGCGCCTGTGGCTGCGTGGCCTGGTGGGCCGCCCCGATGGCTCGGTATTGCTGCGCGCCGAGGCGGAGGCCGATTGTGCCCAGGCCGCCGAGTTGGGCGTGCGCGTCGCGCAGATGTTGCAGGAACAGGGCGCCGCGGACATCCTGGCCGAGGTGTATGGCGCGCGGTAGCCCGGTGGATAAGGTGCTGGTCACGCGGCCGGCGGGACAGGCGGAAGGCCTGTGTCAGCTGCTGCATGACGCGGGTTACAGCGTCCTGCATGAGCCGCTGATGCGACTTGAGGCACTGGCGGAGCTGTCTGCTGTACAGCGACAGCAATTGCTGGATCTGGATACTTATCAACACCTGATTTTTGTCAGCGCCAATGCGGTGCGCTATGGCATGGAACGTATCGCCGATTACTGGCCACAGTTGCCGGTGGGCCTTAACTGGTATGGGGTGGGTGCGGCCACCGCGTCACTGCTGCGCGACTATGGCATCCCTGTGACCGCCCCGGAGCAGGCCATGAACAGCGAAGCACTGCTGGCTCTGCCCGCGCTGCGCTCGGTCTTTGGAGACAAGGTGCTGATTGTGCGAGGCGAAGGCGGCCGCACCCTGTTGCGGGAGGAGTTGCAGCGCCGCAACGCCCGGGTTGAAGACTTCCCCTGTTACCGCCGCTTATGCCCCCAGATACCTCCCGGTGAACTGGCGCGACGCTTGCAGCAAGCGAAAATCACTGTGATCATGATAAGCAGTGGCGAGGGGCTGGTTAATCTGCTGGCATTGCTTAGCCGGGAAGAAACAACTAAGTTTAGAGACACAGTTTTGATAGTGCCGTCGTCCAGGGTAGCTCAGATGGCGGTGGATGCGGGCTTCGGCGCTGTCGTAACCGCTGCAAATGCCTCGGATGCGGCCATGTTGCGCGCCCTACAGGATTGGACAACCGGCTCTGGAGACTAGCGAGTGAGCGATAAGGAAGACAAGAATATTGAGCAGGTCGTGGAAGAAGCACAGAGTGCCGCGGCCTCCGGCGACAATGACGAGACCACGACAGAAGCCCCCGAGCCCCATGTGCCGGTAAACCCGCCGCCGGTGCCGGCCGCTGCAAAGCCCGCACCCGCTGCGCGCAAATCCTCCTCTGCCGTAGCCTGGTTAGCGTTGCTGCTGGTTCTGGTGCTGGCCGGTGGCGCGGCCTGGTATCTGCAGGATGTAATGCAACGGGAGACGGCTTTACAGCAACGGCTGGCAGAACTTGAAACGGTTACCGGGCAGCTTGAAGCGGTTACCGGGCAGAAAGAGGACAGGTTGGACCAGTTGGGCCAGCGCTGGCAGCAACAGTTACAGCAAAGCATGGGAGAACTGCAGGGGCAGGCAGAGCGCCAGGCGCAGGCGGTACAGTCTTTTGAGGAAGAACTAGCGACATTGCGCACGGAGCTGGCGCGCTTCAGTGCCCACGACCGCGAGAGCTGGTTGCTTGCCGAGGCGGAATACCTGCTGCGCCTGAGTAACCAGAGATTGATCATGGCGGGTGACACGGTGGCTGCCCAGGCTCTGCTGGCCAGCGCCGACGCAGTGCTGCGGGAATTGGATGATGTCAGCCTGCATTCAGTGCGCTCGGCGGTAGCGTCTGACCTGGCGGCGGTGCGAGCGGTACCCAAAGTAGACCTCGAGGGTATTTACGTGCGGCTGTCTGCCCTGGCGGAACAGGCGGACAAACTGGTCATTTTCCAGTTTCCCGAGCGCGACGCTCGCCCGCGCGAGGCCACGCAGGAAGACTGGCAGGCGCGCTTGCAGCAGGGTTATGAGCAGGCGCTGCTGAAACTTTCAGATTACGTCATCATCCGTCGCCGGGATGTGCCCATGCAGGCTTTGATGGATCCCCAGTGGGAGGGTCTGGTGCGGCAGAATCTGCGCATGCTGCTGGAGCAGGCGCAGGTGGCCCTGTTGTCATCCAATCAGGTGTTGTATGAGTCCAGCCTGGAACGGGCGCAGCATTGGGTAGCGCAGTTTTTTGAATCCGATGCCGCCGCTGCGCAAGCCATGGCGAGGGAGATCAGGCAGCTTGCGGCTCTGCAGGTGCAGGTCACCATGCCGGAGATATCCCGTTCACTGGAGGCACTGGATGGCGCGATCGAACGTCGCCTGCAACAGGGAGGCGGTGAGTAAGCCATGCGCAGAATCTTTACTATAGTCCTGATTGCGCTGTTGCTGGGGGTCGGTGTCGTGGCCCTGATCGAAACCGATCCTGGCTATGTACTGGTGGCCTATGGCAACTACACGCTGGAATCGAGCCTCTGGGTGGGGCTGTTACTGCTGTTCGCCTTCGTGCTGTTAACCTACCTGGTAATGCGCCTGGTTTATCGCCTTATCGGCGGTCAGCGCTCCCTGGTGAGTTGGCTGGGTACCCGCAAGGCGCACCACGCATCGCGCCTGACCAATCGCGGTTTGGTCTATTTTCTTGAAGGCCACTGGCAGCGTGCCCGGCGGCAGGTATTGCGCGGCGCAAGCAATAATGAAGCCCCACTGATCAATTACCTGCTGGCGGCCCGCGCCAGCCATCATTTGCAGGAACCCGGCATGGTCAGCCAGTACCTGGGCGCCGCGGCGGACTCCGATGCGACTGCGGTAGACGCACTGGAACTGGTGGACGCAGAGATCAAGGTGCACGCTGGTCAATATGAGCAGGCTCTGGCGGTTCTGGACAATATGTCCGACGCGGGGCGCTATCCCCGTGGCCTGGAACTGCGCCGCGCTGTCTACACTGCGCAGCAGGACTGGGACAAACTCGCGGGTTTGCTGCCACAGTTGCGCAAGCGGAAACTACTCAGCCCGGACCAGCTGCGTGATCTGGAAAGCAGCTGTTATCGCAATCTGCTGCAACAGTCTGTCGCCTCCGGCGATGCACCGTCTGTGGACGACCTGCACGGGATATGGCAGCGCGTACCCTCTGATCTGAAGCAGGAAGACGAAATGCTGCAGGCCTATACCGGGCTGCTGCTGCGCGCCGGTGACCACGCCACGGCGGAGAAAGTGATCCTGCGGGCGCTCAAGCAGGAGTGGCATCCCGCCCTGGTGCGCCAGTTCGGCTATGTGGAAAAGGCAGATTTACCCAAGCAGCTGGCCCTGGCAGAAAACTGGCTGTCCTCGCACCCGGAAGATCCCGAGTTGTTGTTGTGCCTGGGGCGCCTCTCTGCGCGCAATAAACTGTGGGGCAAGGCCCGGGATTATTTTGAAAACAGCTATCGCTTGCAGCGCAGCCCGGAAATCTGTGCGGAACTGGGGCGTCTGCTGACGGGCCTGGGCGAGCCTAAGGTGGCGGCCGCGTATTTTCGCGAGGGTTTGTTACTTAGTGAAAGCGGCCTGCCGCAGTTGCCGGAGCCAGAAAAATTACTGCCGCTGAGCCAGCGACTGGCGCGTTCCTAGGTATTCCCCGGGACGCGCTTCAGAGGTCTATACCCAGTTCCTGCCACATCTGGTCAACCCGATCTTTGACCGCGAGGTCCATGGCGATGGGTTCCCCCCATTCGCGGGTACTTTCCCCGGGCCATTTGTTGGTGGCGTCAAAGCCCACCTTGGAGCCCAGCCCCGCGACAGGGGAGGCAAAGTCCAGATAATCGATTGGCGTATTGTCGATAAACACACAATCGCGCTGGGGATCCATGCGCGTGGTCATCGCCCAGATAACATCCTTCCAGTCCCTGGCATTCACATCCTCGTCGGTGACGATAACGAACTTGGTATACATGAACTGGCGCAGGAATGACCACACCCCCAGCATTACCCGCTTGGCGTGGCCCGGGTATTCCTTGCGGATGGTGACCACCGCCATGCGGTAGGAACACCCTTCAGGAGGCAGGTAGAAGTCGACGATCTCCGGAAACTGCTTTTGCAGGATCGGAATGAATACTTCGTTAAGCGCTACCCCCAGCACAGCGGGTTCGTCCGGCGGACGTCCGGTGTAGGTGCTGTGGTAGATGGGTGACTCCCTGTGGGTGATAACCTCTACGGTGAACACCGGAAAGCGCTCCACCTCATTGTAATAGCCCGTGTGGTCGCCGAAGGGGCCTTCCTCTGCAGTCTCGCCGGGCTCGAGGTAGCCCTCGAGGATGTATTCAGCACTGGCCGGTACCTGCAGGCCGTGCTCGCGGCACAGCGGGGTAAAGCACTCGGCCAATTCGGTCTTGCTGCCGCGCAGTAAACCGGCGAAGGCATACTCGGACACAGCATCCGGAATAGGCGTCACTGCCGCCAGCGTGGTGGCGGGATCCGCGCCCAGGGCGATGGCCACCGGGTAGCGCTGTTGCGGGTGCTGTAATTGCCACTCGCGATAGTCCAGTGCGCCACCGCGGTGTGACAGCCAGCGCATGATTAACTTGTTGCGCCCCAGCAGCTGCATGCGGTAGATGCCCAGGTTCTGTCGCTCTTTGGTGGGGCCGCGCGTGATAACCAGGGGCCAGGTGACCAGGGGTGCCGCATCGCCGGGCCAGCAGGTCTGGACAGGCAGTTGGGTAAGGTCCACTTCGTCACCCTGCTTTACATGATACTGGCAGGGGGGATTGCGCACCGTCTTGGGGCCCATGTTCAGCACCTGCTTCAGCAGCGGTGCCTTGTCTATAAGCTCGCGCATTCCCTTGGGCGGATCTGGCTGGCGCAAGTAGGCCAGTACCTCCCCGATTTCCCGCAACGCCCCGATATTGTCAGCGCCCATGCCCAGCGCAACGCGCTGCTGGGTGCCGTAAAGATTCACCAGTACTGGTGTGGAGTAGCCCTTTGGATTCTCGAAGAGCAGGGCGGGGCCTCCCGCGCGTAAGGTGCGATCGGCAATTTCGGTCATTTCCAGCTTGGGATCGACCTCGGTCTGGATGCGCACCAGTTCGCCGCGCTGTTCCAGCATGTCGATGAATTCCCGCAGGTCTTTGTATTTCACTTCGTCTGTCTGTGCCTAA
The DNA here is from genome assembly GCA_029287595.1 of Halioglobus sp. Taxonomy (GTDB): domain Bacteria; phylum Pseudomonadota; class Gammaproteobacteria; order Pseudomonadales; family Halieaceae; genus JAACFI01. Next base: position 51,465 of record JARFQU010000109.1, read on the forward strand.
TGCGTTTAGCGTCGCGGCGGTGATAGCCTACTTGCGCTTCATGGACAGGAAGAATTCGTCGTTGGTCTTGGTGTCCCTGAGTTTGTCGGACAGGAATTCGATCGCTGCGGTATCTTCCATGCCATGCAGCAGCTTGCGCAGAATCCACATGCGCTGCAGTTCTTCGTCACCCGTGAGCAACTCTTCGCGGCGGGTGCCTGAACTGCGGATATTAATCGCCGGGTAAATGCGCTTTTCCGCTATCTTGCGATCCAGGTGCAATTCCATGTTACCCGTGCCTTTGAATTCCTCGTAGATCACTTCGTCCATCTTGGATCCCGTAGCGATCAGGGCCGTTGCAATGATAGAGAGGCTGCCCCCTTCCTCGATATTACGGGCTGCCCCGAAGAAGCGCTTGGGGCGCTCCAGGGCGTGGGCGTCGACACCACCGGTCAACACCTTGCCGGAGCTGGGTATCACCGTGTTGTAGGCGCGAGCCAGGCGGGTGATCGAGTCCAGCAGGATAACAACATCCTTTTTGTGCTCCACCAGGCGCTTGGCTTTTTCGATCACCATGTCGGCGACCTGCACGTGGCGTGAGGGCGGTTCGTCAAAAGTCGAGGCGACCACTTCAGCACCCCGGATGCCTACAGAGCGCTGCATCTCAGTCACTTCTTCCGGACGCTCGTCTATCAATAAAACAATGATGTAGCACTCGGGATTATTGGTGATAATCGCCTGGGCTATATTCTGCATCATGATGGTTTTACCGGCTTTGGGCGGCGCCACCAGCAGGCCGCGCTGTCCTTTTCCGATCGGGGCTACCAGGTCGATGATTCGGCCAGTCAGGTCCTCGGTGCTGCCATTGCCCATTTCCAGGGTCAGGCGCTGGTCCGGGAACAGAGGCGTCAGATTCTCGAACAGTATTTTGTGCTTGGAATTTTCGGGCGCGGTGAAATTGATCTCACCGACCTTGAGCAGAGCGAAATAACGCTCACTGTCCTTGGGCGGGCGGATTTTACCGGAAATACTGTCGCCGGTGCGCAGGTTGAAACGGCGAATCTGGCTGGGCGAGACGTAGATATCATCCGGACCAGCCAGGTATGAGCTGTCGGCGGATCGCAGGAAGCCGAAGCCGTCCTGCAGAATTTCCAGTACGCCGTCCCCGGAAATATCCTCGCCGCTTTTGGCATGTCGCTTGAGAATGGCGAAGATGATGTCCTGCCGGCGAGAGCGGGCCATGTTATCCAGGCCCATCTCTTTGGCGATATCAATGAGTTCTTGGGTGGCTTTGGTCTTGAGATCAGTCAGGTTCATAAGAGATAGGGGCGCTTGATTTCCAGGAGAGTGAAGAGGAGTCTTTAGGTGCAATGCTGTCGGCAACGCCAACGGTTCGCAGTTGTGTGATTGAGAAGCTTTTTTTGGATTGCTGGTTATTATTGCGGCACGAGAATGTGCAACGGTTCGCAATGTAGCATGCCCGACCTGAGCCGTCTACCGCTTTTTCGGGCTAAAAAATGCGCTAAATTCCAGGGCTTGAGCCCGGAGTGTTCCGGGCTGCAGGCAGGATTATACGACTTCCTGGATAAACTCTGTGAGTTGGGTCTTGGACAGGGCGCCGACCTTGGTGGCCTCTGCGTTACCGCCCTTGAATACGATCAGCGTGGGAATGCCGCGAATACCGAACTTCGGTGGGATATCCGGGTTGGCGTCCACATCGACTTTGCACACTTTCAGCTTGCCGTCGTACTCGCTGGCGATTTCGTCCAGTACGGGGGCGATCATTTTGCAGGGTCCGCACCACTCCGCCCAGAAGTCTACCAATACGGGAATTTCTGAATTCAGTACTTCTGCGTCAAAGGTGGCGTCACTGACGTGTACTATCTTGTCGCTCATTGCTTTCTCCGGTTGATCTGCGGGGTGATTGCCCATTTGTTTTTGAGGGGGCTAATCATACCACTGGATTATTGCGGTACAAGTTAGCCGTCTAGAGTTTTTGGATCTGTAGATATTCCCTGAGATGGGGTCCCTAAACTGAATATCAAGTGCGCTATCGCGGTATCGGATGTGGTGTGCGTGAACTATCATGATTGTCGCCAGTCTGACTCGTTAATCACTGACGCCTGCACTCACTACCCGAGGAGCTGTTTTGCGTATCAAACAAATTTCCATCCTTGCCATCATCGTCATCGCTTTTGGTGCCTGGTTTTATTTTGACCTGGGGCAGTATCTGCAGTTGGAGGTGCTGCAGCAGCGTATCGGCGGACTGCAGGCCTGGTATGAGGATAACCCGCTGCGGGCGGGGCTGGTGTATTTTGCGGTCTATGTGATGGTCACGGCCCTGTCGGTGCCGGGTGCGGCGATCATGACGCTAGCCGGTGGGGCGCTATTCGGGTTCTGGTATGGACTGCTGCTGGTGTCCTTTGCCAGCAGTATCGGCGCTACGCTGGCTTTCCTGGTATCGCGGGTGTTGTTGCGGGACTGGGTGCAGGGCAGGTTTGAACGACAGTTGCGCGCGGTGAATGCGGGGTTTGCCCGGGATGGCGCCTTCTACCTGTTTTCGCTGCGACTGGTGCCTGTATTTCCGTTTTTCGCCATCAACCTGCTGATGGGGCTGTTGCCGATTGCCATGCGGCGCTATTACTGGGTGTCGCAGTTGGGCATGTTGCCCGCCACGGCGGTGTACGTTAACGCGGGGACCCAGTTGGGGCAGTTGCAGTCAGCGGCGGGGATTATCTCGGCGCCCCTGCTGGGCTCCTTTGTGTTGCTGGCGGTGTTTCCGTTCCTGGCGAAGTGGCTGCTGGCATCCCTGCAGTCGCGCCGGGTACTGGCGCGCTTCCAGCGCCCGCGGCGCTTTGCTACCAACCTGGTGGTCATCGGCGCGGGCTCGGCAGGGCTGGTGTCATCGCTGATTGCCGCCACGGTAAAAGCGAAGGTGACCCTGGTGGAGCGCCATCGTATGGGGGGCGATTGTCTCAATACCGGCTGCGTGCCGAGTAAAGCGTTGATTCGTTCGGCGCGTATCGCCGATTATGCGCGGCGGGCGGAAGAATTCGGGCTGGCACCACAGCCGGTAGAGGTGAACTTTTCCAAGGTGATGGAGCGGGTACAAAAAGTGATAGCTGCCATCGAACCCCATGACTCGGTGGAACGATTTACCCAATTGGGCGTGGATTGCGTGCTGGGACAGGCGCGCATTGTCTCCCCATGGGAAGTCGAGGTTGACGGCGAGATACTGACCACACGCAATATCATTATTGCCAGCGGGGCGCGGCCCCGGGTGCCGGAAATCCCGGGGCTGGAAGCCCTTGATTACCTGACGTCAGACACGGTCTGGGAAATCCGTGAGGCGCCATCGCGGTTGCTGGTGCTGGGCGCCGGCCCCATCGGCTGTGAGCTGGCCCAGGCCTTTGCCCGCCTGGGATCCAGGGTGACCCTGGTCACCCATGCTGATCGGGTGTTGCCCCGGGAAGATCCGGAAGTGTCAGAGCAGGTGCATGCGGCATTTACCCGCCAGGGTATTACTGTGCTGCTGGCGCACGAACCCGGCGTCTTCAGCGTGTCGGAGTCGGGTCAGCATTGCACTCTCAACACGCCTGAGGGTAGCTGTGATGTGACTTTCGATCGGTTGCTATTGGCGGTGGGTCGCTCCCCCAACGTGGAGGGCATGGGTCTGGAAGAGTTGGGCATCGGGCTCGCACCGGGAGGTACTGTTGCGGTTGACGCGTACCTGCGCACCGCGGTGCCGGGTATCTATGCCTGCGGTGACGTGGCGGGCCCTTACCAGTTTACCCATATGGCCAGCCACCAGGCCTGGTACGCCACCGTCAATGCCCTGTTCGGGAAACTGCGCAAGTTCAAGGTGGACTATTCGATTGTCCCCTGGGCGACCTTCACTGATCCGGAAGTTGCCCGGGTTGGCCTGAATGAGACTGAGGCGCGTGAGCGGGGGATTGCCTTTGAGATGACCCGTTATGACATTGATGATCTTGATCGCGCCATTGCGGATGGCGAGGCTCACGGTTTCGTCAAGGTGCTTACTGAGCCCGGCCGCGACCGTATAATCGGCGTCACCGTGGTCGGTTATCACGCGGCGGAACTGATCAACGAATTTGTACTGGCGATGAAAAACGGCATAGGCCTGAATAAGATCCTCGCCACCATCCATATCTATCCCACGCTCAGTGAAAGTAACAAGTTCCTGGCCGGAGAGTGGCGCAAGGCGCGCAAACCCGAGCGATTACTGGCGCTGGTGGAGCGCTACCATAGCTGGTTGCGCGGCTGAAATGATGTCGGCCACATGGCATGTGTATATGCTGCGCTGTGCCGACGGCACTTTGTATACCGGGGTTGCCCGGGATCTGGACAGGCGCCTGTTGCAGCACAGCGGGGAGCGCGCCGGTGGCCCCAAATATACCAGGGGCCGCCGCCCGGTGCAGCTGGTGTGGTCCGAGCCGGCTCCCGACCGCAGCAGTGCACAACAGCGCGAAGCGGCGATAAAGCGGCTGAAACGACGGGACAAGCTGCAACTGACTTTTGGTAACAATACCGGGGAATCGCCAGGGCCGTCTGAAAGCTGTTAAAATCCGGGGCTTCCGTGGCAATATGAATGAGATGGTAAACGTCCGGTGGCGGTAACTGTAAAAAAACGCCTGATGCTTCCCGGTGTGTTCCTCACCCTGGGTGCTCAGCTGTGCCTGTCACAGAGTCTGCTGCAGCCGCTGGATTTCGCTATCCCGGCGCAGCTGTTCTCTACGGAATTCTTAGCGGACGGTCCTGGCCAGCTGCGTGAAGCCCAACTCAAGTCCGGACTTGATCTCAGCCTGGGTGAAGACCTGCTCGCGCTGGAGGTGGATTACAAGTTGCAGGGTAAAGCGGACCAGGCCCAGCCTGCAGCTTTGGTATCGCAACAGATTGCGGCCTCGCTGGATAGCGGTGCGCTGGAAAAGCTGCTTGATGTCGATCTGGGTCTCGAAGCTCTGGCCAGTTTCCGCGAGGGTGTGGATAGCTATCACTATCAGCTTACCCCGAGCGTCACCCGGGCATTCAGCGACCTGGCCAGGCTGCAGCTGAATTACCAATATGTATTGGACAAAACCGCACCTCTTGCCCCGGAGCGGGAGCGGCGTGGGTATGCCATGCTACTGGATGGTAGCGCCCGGGACGGGCGGCTCACCTGGAGTGGCAGCTACCGCAATACCAGTGTCTTCCAGGAGCGCCTGTTACTGACCGGGTCAACGCAAGCCCTGGAGCTGAAATCCCGCTACCAGCTCGCAGACACTTTCCACCTGGAGTTGAGCAGTGCGCTGCGCCATCAGGCGCACTTCGGTGAGGTGGACCCTCAGTTGTCTTCGGTGAAACGCTACACGGCGGGCTTTGGCTGGTCGCCCTCGGCCCGGTATGCCCTGGCTTTCAGGCTTAACAACCTGGACGAACAGCGGGAGCAACAGCGGCAGGAGGCTTTCGGCAGCGGTTCATTGTCCTGGTTTCCGCGGCCCGATCTGGAATTTACCCTGGATTATGGTGAGCAATTGGTCGAGGGTAGCGCGGGCTGGATGGTGCATACCCGTTTTGACCTGAACGGCTGAATCAGGGACTCTCCAGGTCTTCCACGGATTGCTGTAACTCCAGCCAGCGCTCTTCGAGTTGCTCCGCCTGGGCTTTTAACCCACCTTCGGCCTGCAGCAGTTGCGCCAGTTCGGCCTTGCGCGCTTCGCTGTATAGCGCCGCGTCCGCCAGCGTTTCCTGTAGTAGCGACAGCTCACGCTCGACCCGGCTCATGTCCGACTCTGTCCTGTTCAGTTCTTTCGTCAGCGGCCGCAGTTTCTCGCGCTGCGCCGCGGCCTGCTGGCGTTTTTCGCGGCGCGAGTTGTCGCCCCCCGATTGCGCCGGCGTGTCGCCCTGGCGGTAGCTGGACAGTATCCAGCGTTCGTACCCCCCCAGATCCTCCCGGTATTCCTCCACGCGCCCGTCGTGTACCAACAGCAGTTCCTCTGCGCTGTTGCGCAGCATGTGCCGGTCATGGCTGACCAGGATAAGTGCCCCCTCGTAGGCTTGCAGGGCGACCTCCATGGCGTCGCGCATCTCCAGGTCGAGGTGGTTGGTGGGCTCGTCCAGGACCAGCAGGTTGGGTTTTTGCCATACCACCATGGCCAGTGCCAGGCGCGCTTTTTCCCCGCCCGAAAACGGCGCAACAGCGGTGGTCGCAGCATCGCCGCGAAAATTGAACCCCCCCAGGAAATTCAGGATATCCTGCTCTCGGGCCTGGGGGCTGAGCCGCTGCAGGTGCAGCGCTGCACTTGCATCGAGATCCAGTACCTCCAGCTGCTGCTGGTCGAAATAACCGATGCTGCAGTGTTCCCCGGGGCTGCGTTTGCCGCCCAGCAGCGGTAATTCACCCACCAGGCTCTTCAGCAGGGTGGATTTACCGGCGCCGTTTTTTCCCAGCAAGCCGTAACGGCTTCCGGGGCGTAATTGCAGGTTTACCCCGCGGAGGATTTCCCTGCCCGGGTAGCCCAGTACTGCATCGTCCAGGCGTAGCAGTGGATCGCTGCTGCGCTGTGGCGGCGGAAAGCTGAAGTCAAAGGGTGAATCCAGGTGGGCCGGCGCCAGGGTCTGCATGCGCTCCAGCTCCTTCAGCCTGCTCTGGGCCTGCTTGGCCTTGGTGGCTTTGTAGCGGAAGCGGCGCACGAAATCATCGATCTCACTGATACGCCGTTGCTGCTTTTCGTAGCTGGCCTGCTGGTTGGCCAGGCGCTCCGCCCGCTGGCGCTCGAAGTCGGAGTAGTTGCCCTTGTAAGTGAACAGCTGTTGTTGCTCTATATGCAGGATGCGCTCGCAGGTGGCATCGATAAAATCCCGGTCGTGGGAAATCATCAGCAGGGTGCCGGGGTATTGCTGTAACCACTGCTGCAGCCACAGGGTGGCGTCCAGGTCCAGGTGGTTGGTGGGCTCGTCCAGCAGCAGGATGTCAGAGGGCGTCATCAGGGCGCGTGCGAGGTTCAGGCGAATACGCCAGCCGCCGGAAAAGTCGCTGACAGGTCGCGCAGCGGCATCCTCGGCAAAACCCAGGCCCTGTAGCAGTCGCTCCGCTTTGCGCTCAGCGCTATAGCCGTCAATTTCCTCCAACTGGCTGTGAATTGCCGCCGCGCGTTCGAACTCTCCCTGTTCCTCCAGTTGTTGCAAGCGATCGCGCTTGCCAGCCAATTCGCTATCACCGCGCCACACGTACTCCGCGGCCGCCAGGGTGGTAGCCTTTACTTCCTGTGCCATATGCGAGAGACGCAGTTTGCCCATACCCTCGATAGTGCCATGGTCCGCGCCCAGCTCTCCCAGCAATAGGGACAGCAGGCTGGATTTGCCACTGCCGTTGGCGCCTATCAACGCCAGGCGCTGACCGGGTTGAATCGTTACGTTGGCATCGTGCAGTAGCTGTTTGCTGCCGCGGCGCAGTGAGATATCGCGTAGAATAATCATGAGGCTGCGAATTCTACCCGCAGCGGGGACCGGTAACCAGATGGAATAACTGTGAACAATCCACTGTGGGATTACTCCCTGGCCCATTACGCCAGGGAGGGCGTGGCCGAGGCCTGCCTGACGTTGCAGGATGACTGCGATCTGGATGTGAACCTGTTGCTGTACGGCGCCTGGCTGGCCTCCATGGGCCAACGCCTTAATGCGGAACACCTGGCAGGCCTGGAGCGGGGTGTTGCCCAGTGGCGACAGGAGGTAGTGCAACCACTGCGGCAATTGCGCCGGCAGTGGCGTGATTATGAACCCGCGCGGGAGCTGCGTCAGCAGCTGGCGGAGTTGGAATTGCGCGCCGAGCGCACGCAGCAGGATCAGATACTCGCTTATTACCGCACCGCCCCGGCCCTGGCCGTTACCAATGCACAGGTGCGGGATAACCTGTTGCTGGTAGCCGAGTGCTGCGGCGCTGATGCGCCGGGCGCAGAGCTGCGTATCGCACAATTGGCGGGCCTTCTGGGGGCTTGACCCGGGGGGTGGCATCACGGCTGGGTGGGTAGTAAGATGTCGTCCCATTGCGAGATCCTGCTTCCTTTTATGTGCCTGTGTGGATGCCGGCCGACACTGTGTCGGCCCCTTCCGCTAGACCGGTTTTATCCCGATCAGGAACTTTGCTATGACAAGGGTGTCAACGATACCTACGATTTTTTTGAACTTGGAAGAACAACTATGAAGAAGTACGCCCTACCTCTTGCCCTGGTCAGCGCGATCAGCCTACAAGCCTGTAACCAGCAATCCTCCGCACCGGAGGCCGCCGCGCCCGCCGCTGAGGCCGCCCTGGAAACCACGGAGCAGCGTCTCAGCTATGGTATCGCCTATGGCCTGGGCCAACGCATGCAAGCCGATTCTGTGCCGATGGATGTGAATGCCTTTGTCGCCGGCCTGCGCGACGCTATAGACGGTTCAGAGCCGCGCATGACCCAGGAAGAAATCAGCGCGGAAATGCAGGCCTACCAGGAAAAAATGGCGGCCGAGCAACAGGCGGTTCAGGCCGAGATGGCTACTGCCAACGCCGCTGCTGCTGCAGCCTTCCTGGCTGAGAATGCTAACGTAGAAGGCGTGGTCGTGACCGAATCCGGCCTGCAGTACCAGGTGATCGAGGCGGGCGAAGGTCCCATGCCCGGTGCCGAGGATACCGTGGAAGTACACTACCGCGGCACGCTGGTGGACGGTACAGAATTTGATTCATCCTACTCGCGCGGCCAGACGGTCAGTTTTGGTGTTGGCCAGGTTATCCCCGGCTGGACCGAAGCGCTGCAGCTGATGCCTGTTGGCTCGAAGTGGAAGCTGGCTATTCCGCCAGAGCTGGGTTACGGCGCCGGTGGTGCGGGCCAGATGATTGGACCCAATTCAGCGCTGATCTTCGAAGTGGAACTGGTTTCCATCCCCAGCCAGGCTGAGGACGAGCCAGCTGCCGAGGCGGCAGCAGAAGGCTAAGTGGATTGCGGCGCCTGGTCTTTGACCAGGCGCCTGTGCCTGTTGTGCAGACCGGCGATCAGCCGGTCTTCCAATACAAAGCGTGACTCCAGTACCTCTCCCAGTGCGGAAAGGTCGCGCTCCAGTGTTTCCGGGTAGTCTTTCTCGGCGCTGTATTTCTCTTCGTAAGCCATGATGACCTCGGTGGTATCACCTATCGCTGGCATCAGTTTTTCGGCCAGGGCGCCGCTGCCATCGCCAAAGCTTTCCGCCTCGGCGATCAATTCGTGAAACACCTCAAAATGACCAGCCGATACATAGTCCACCAGCAGCTGGCACAGGTCACGCTGGCGCTGCTGCAGGCCTTTGCCATCGGCGACGTTGTCCAGGGTCACCACAATTTCCGTATATTTACCCAGCAATCCCCGGCGCTCTTTGAGCCAGCGGGTCAGTAATTCTTCCACCGCATTGAATTGCTGTTGTGGATTACTGTTTCTGTGGGGCATGGGCTGTTCCCTGTGATGCGAATAGGCGATGTGAGCGGCTTACTATAAGTCTGTGGGTGTTTGCGGGCAAGGAAAGGGTTTCCGGCGCCGGGCCCTGGTGAGATTGAAGTTCAATCTCTCGTGGGATAGGTGCGAAGCGTTTGCCACAAGCAGACGAGCGTGGTGACGACAAACAGGATCAGGGTCTGTTCCGGGATACTGAGGCCCATAAAGGTCCACATGGTCTCGGCGCAGTTGCCGTCGCCCATCAGCACGATACTCAGGGTTTCCGAGAAGGGCAGGGTTTCGAGCATGTACTCCAGGCTGGGTCCGCAGGCGGGTACCTGGTCCGGGGGCAGGTGCTGCAGCCACACGTGGCGCCCGGCGACAGCACCGCCGCCCGCCGCGCACAGTCCGCACAGGGCAGCGTAGCACCGGTTGCCCCATCCTGCGGGGTTATGCAGCATGGCAATCAGGGCGACAACGCCCCAGGCCACCACGAAAAACCGTTGCGTCATACACAGGGGGCAAGCCTCCAGTTCCATGAATTCCTGTAGAAACACCCGGGCGAACAACATGGAGGTGATGGCCAGTAACAGCAGACCGGCAAAGACCAGTCGGGGAGATAGAGAGCGCAGCATGGGTGCATTATTCCGTTCTGTAGAGGGTGGATAAGGTAGGGGGTTTAGCCCCGCAGTGCAATCTTCGATACCGCCGGTGCTACTTAGTTCACCGCCCGTTCCCAGTCGGCGCAGAACAGCTGCAGGTCCGGATAGAAATCGAGAAAGGCCCGCTCCAGCCCGGTCCTGGTCGGGGACAGGTCCCGGTCTATATCGAGGAAGGGGTTATGGCGACGGAAGCGTTCGCCGATGCGTGCGGCGCTGGCCGGGACCGTGTCCCATTCATGGTAAAGGCCCAGGATGTCGTGTTCCACCATGCGAGCCAGCATTTTTTGTGAGCCCGCACTCAGGGTGTGCTGCTGCTGGTCCAGGGTGTGGTAGATCTGCCGGTTGAAATCTGCCAGAGGAATAGCGCTAAAACGATCCCAGTGCAGGCTCAGATAGTGATCGAAGCTCAGGTCAATGAGAATACCCGCGTAGCGTCGCAGGGTTGTCGGGAATTCGCGTCGTATCTGCTCTACGGCCGGGTGGCTGTCGGTGTAGGCGTCAATGGCCCGGTGCAGGCGCACCCCCCTTTCCAGGGCGCGAGGCAGGTCGCCGCGCAGGGGGCCTTTGTAATAATCGCCTTCCAGCCCGCCGGCCACCAGGCCGGCATCGGGCCACGCCAGGTGGAAGTGGGCGAGAAAATTCAAGGTCAGCCCTGGAGGGCCTGGTACTGGCCAAAGAAGTTTTCCAGGTACTGCTCAAAACTGATGTCATCGCTTGCTTCGATGTCCCGCTGGGCCTCCAGTGAGCGTCGGGATTCCTGCTCCAGTGCAACGGCGGTTTCCGTCGGTAATGGCCTTTGCTGAAAATATTCCGCCCACTGCAGACTGTAATTCATGGCCAGGCGGAAGAACGGCACGTCCTGTTCCCGCATTTCCCGCAGTACCCGCGCCGACGGGGTCAGCTCCGGGTCGGCAACCCTGGCCTGCTGCCGAGCCACGCTGGCCCCATACTGCTGCTGGCCATGGGCCGCATCAAGTAATTTCGCCACGCTGTCCATGTCATCCAACAGCAACTGGCCCCAGTGTTGCAGGGTTTGTTCGCCGCCGTTGTTGCTCAGGGTCAGTCCCGGTTGCCGTCCGCGATTGACCACTGCCTCCAGGTTGGCTTGCTGCTCAGCTTGCTCGGACTCATCACAAGGTGGGCTATCCTGTAGCAGGCAATACAGCAGGAAGGTATCCAGGAAGCGAATCTGCTCGGCTTCAAGGCCCACCGGGGCGAACGGGTTGACATCAACACAGCGCACTTCGATATATTCAATGCCTCCGCGCACCAGCGCATTGAGCGGCGTTTCTCCAGGGAGGCTCACCCGCTTCGGCCGTATCGGGCTATAGAACTCATTTTCTATTTGAAGCAGGCTATCGTTGAGTTGTTGGTAGTCGCCGTTCTCGCCACTGGGAATCTCGCCGTAGGCGGGGTGCGGTTTTATGATCGCCTGATGCAGGGTTTCAACATAGTTTTCCAGTGAGTTGTAACAGATTTCCAGGTTTTTCTGCGCATCGCTGTTGTAGCCCAGATCGCCCATTCTCAAGGAAGTACTGTGCGGCAGGTAGAGGCTGCGGCCCTGCTCGTCAAAAGCCTGCAGCCCATGTTTGTCGCGGCCCTTTAGAAAACTGGCACAGACCGCGGGGGAAGCGCCGAACAGGTAGATCAGCAGCCAGGAATGGCGTTTGAAATTGCGGATCAGTCCCAGGTAGCGCTCACTGATATAGTCGCGCAGTTCCCCCGGGCTGCCGGCCTGCTGCCAGGCCTGTTCCCAGTAAGCCTGGGGCATGGAAAAGTTGTAATGAATACCGGATATGGCCTGCATCAGGCGGCCGTAGCGATGGCCCAGGCCGTAGCGGTAGACGGTTTTCATCCGTGCCACATTAGAGCTGCCATAGTGGGCCACGGGAATTCCCTGGTCGCCGCTCACCACACAGGGCATGCTGGCTGACCACAGGATCTCATCCTGCAGCTTCCCGTAAACGAACGCGTGTATCTGCTCCAGGGTGGCCAGGCTTTCCTCTATGCCGGTACTTACCGGGGTAATGAATTCCAGCAGCGCTTCAGAATAATCAGTGGTAATGCAGCGATGGGTCAGGGCCGATCCCAGACCGGCCGGGTGTGGTGTTTGCGCAAGCTTGCCTTCAAGCGTTATGCGCAGGCTTTCCTTTTCGATGCCGCGCTGTATGCCGCGCAACCATTCCAGGGACTGAGGTGCCTCCAGTGACTGCAACTGGTTGTGAAAATTCGAAGACAAGAAAGCTCCTTAGTGTGGACTGGCGGCATTGCCGCGCCGGTGCATCCACTGTTCCCAGTGGGCCGCGTTAGCAAATCGGCACCAAGTGTATATCCCGCAGCGGGCGTAGTACAGCCGTTGTAACGGGCCCGCGCGACGGCGAAGGCGCGGCTATCCAGCGATCCGGTCGAAGTACTTTTGCAGCAGCTGGCAGGCGAAATTTCCCTGTACTTCGCTGTCCTGCCCGGTAGCCAGCATGATTCGCGAAAGAATCAGGCCATAACGCATGCCGGCGAATACCAGGTAATAATCGTAATCCCTGGCGGAAAATCCGCTGGCTTGTTCCCAGCGCGCCAGGGTATCTTCGTAGGAGGGCAGACCCTCCAGCCTGGGCATACCCAGACCCTCGGAGAAGGTCGCGTCCAGGTAGTTGAACCATGCCACGTCCTGTACCGGATTGCCCAGTACAGCCATTTCCCAGTCCAGCACCGCGGCAACCTTGTCCAGTGAGTTGCTGAAGATAATATTGGCCAGTCTGGAGTCGCCCCAGCACAGTACGGTGGGCTCATCCTGCGGTTGGTTGGCATACAGCCAGTCCAGTGCCGCCTGACCGATACTGTGCCCCGCCCCTTCCATTGCCCAGTCCAGGTAAGCTCGCCAGTAATCCAGTTGTTGCTGCAGCGGCGTTTTGCCATTTACCTGTAATTTCTCGAAACCCAGGGTGCGGTAATCCAGGCGATGAAAGTCAGCCATGGTATCTACCGCTGCGTACCACATATTTACGCGCTGCTGTTGGTCCGCTTCGTGGACCATCCAGCCGTCCATATTATAGGGGGGGATGTCGCTGGGTATGCGACCCTCGATATGCTTCATGATATAGAACTGCACTCCCAGCAGGGACTTGTCGGTCTCCAGTCCGCGCAACTCAGGCACCGGTACATCGCTGTGGCGCCCCACGCTGTCCATGACCTCGTATTGCAGGCTCAGGTCGTAAGCGGGGAATACCGGGCGCTGAATTTCCGGCTGCAAGCGTGCCACACAGGCCTCACTTTGCTTTACGCCTCCTTGCTGCCACTCTATATCGAACAACAGGGTGACGTTCGACATGCCAGTGGCTTCAGGGATGTCCAGCCGGGGAATGCTTACCGCATGCCCCATGTGCTCACCGAGCCAGGACTCGAGTTTTTTGCGGGTATCTTCGCTGTCTTCTAACAGCGGAGTGGGGCGTTCATTTTCCACGGGTGTGCTCCGTATTGGCTATACATGCGTATAGTATAAGCCCGGTACCGGTGCCTGGCCACAGCGCTCTGGTACAGCCTGCGACACCATGTCCCGATTGATATTTGCTAATACCGTTATGGGTTGGCTGTGGGCCCGAGGCTATAATGTTGCACATTGTCGAATGCTCCGCACGGAAGAGGTGTATGAAGAACGTCTTGTGGTCCACGCTGGTACTACTGTGCGCTGCCGTATTGCTGTGGTGGCAGCTGCAGCCCGGGGGGCCGGTCGCCAGGCGGGAGCGTCCACCGGTTCCCGTTAGCCTGGTTGCGGCGCAGACCGGTGATTTCCAGGACCAGGCCTCTGCGGTGGGTACCCTGCTGGCGTGGGAGTCCGTCGATATAAGCGCCAGCGTGTCGCAGATTGTGACATCCATCGCTTTTGAAGACGGGCAGCAGGTGCGCAAGGGTGACGTCCTGGCGCTGTTGAAGCAGGATGCCGAACAGGCCACTCTCAGTGAGTTGCAGGCGACGCTGCTGGATGCAGCACGTGAGGTACGGCGCCTGGAAAACCTGGCCAGGAAAAATCAGGTAGCCCAGACCGAACTGGACAAGGCGCGCACCCGGGAAGATATTACCCGTCACCAGATCGAGGGGGTACAGGCGCGTATTGCCGATCGCACTATCGTTGCGCCATTTGACGGGGTTCTGGGCCTGCGCCAGGTCAGCGAGGGCGCGCTTATTACACCCGGGCAGAAGTTCACTACCCTGGACGATATCAGCCGCATGCGCCTGGAGTTCACGCTGCCTGCGCGATTGCTGTCTTTTCTTTCCACCGGGCAGGAAGTGCGTGTGCGCACGCCGGCTATCCAGCGTGAATTCAGCGGTGTCATCAGCGCCGTGGGGTCGCGTATCGATCCGGTCGCGCGTTCCATCAGTGCCCGGGCAGAGATAGATAATTCAGAGCAACTGCTGCGCCCGGGCATGTTGATGGAGGTGGTGGTGCGCGGCCCCATGCGGCGCACCCTGCTGGTGCCAGAGGAAAGTCTGCAATCCCGCTCGGTGGAACATTATGTCTGGCGCTTCGAGGATGGCCAGGCGGTGCGCACCGTGGTGGAAATCGGCAGTCGTGTCCCGGGCTGGGTGGAGATTGTCTCGGGCATACCGGAGGGCGCGCTGATCGTGCGCGATGGCGTGGGACGATTGTCCGGCGACTCAGTGCCGGTATTGCGAGTGGATTCTTAAACCGTGCTGCTATCCGATCTCTCGGTAAAACGGCCGATACTGGCGATAGTCTGTAGTGCGCTGCTCATCGCTTTCGGCCTGCTGTCCTTCGATCGCTTGCCGCTGCGGGAATACCCCGATATCGACCCGCCCGTGTTGAACGTGATTACCACTTACCCTGGAGCCTCTGCGGCGGTGGTGGAAAACAAGATCACTGAACAGATCGAAGACCGGCTGGCGGGGCTTGAAGGTATCAAGACCATGACCTCCCAGAGCCAGGATGGGCGCTCCAGCATAGTGCTTGAATTCGAGCTGGATCGGGATATCGATAATGCGGCCAACGATGTGCGGGACCGGGTCGCTCGTGTACTCAACCAGCTGCCGGACGAGGCGGATCCTCCGGAGGTGCGCAAAAGTGAGAGCGATGAGCAGGTCATTTACTGGGTGCACCTGGCAGCACAGGGTATGGATGCACTGGAGTTGACCGACTACGTGCGGCGGTACCTGGAAGATCGCTTCTCAGTGCTAAGTGGTGTGGCGCGCATCCGCATCACCGGCTCCCAGGTCTATGCCATGCGCATCTGGCTGGATCGCAATGCCCTGGTGGCGCGTCAGTTGACGGTGGCGGATGTGGAGGCGGTTATCCGCGCCCAGAATATTGAACTACCCGCGGGCACGCTGAAGTCACTGGAACGTGACTTTATTGTGCGTATAGAGCGCAGTTATGTTTCCCCGGATGATTTCCGCAATATGGTCATCAAACGCGGCGATGACGGCTACCTGATTCGCCTGGGCGATGTGGCCAGGGTGGAGTTGGCAAGCGCTGAGCACCGCAGCCTTTTTCGTGGCAACGGCGAGTCCATGGTCGGTCTCGGTATTGTCAAGCAGAGCACGGCCAATGCACTGGCCGTCAGTCGCCTGGTGCGCCAGGAAATAGACCGTAGCAACCGGCAACTGCCTGATGGCATGCAACTGATCGCCAGTTTCGACAACTCGCAGTTTGTGGAAGAGGCGATCGACGAGGTCTATCGCACCCTGCTGATCGCCGCTGTGCTGGTGGTGTTGGTGATGTTTCTATTCCTGGGTGATCCGCGCAGTTTGCTGGTGCCGGCGCTGACCGTGCCGATATCCCTGATCAGCGCCTTTACCGGGTTGATGGTCATGGGTTACAGCATTAATTTACTGACCCTGTTGGCCCTGGTGCTGGCTATTGGCCTGGTGGTGGACGACAGTATTGTGGTGCTGGAAAATATTCATCGGCGCCTGCTGACGGGTGAAACCCCGCTGGTGGCGGCCTACCTGGGCGCGCGACAGGTAGGGTTTGCGGTGATTGCGACCACCCTGGTGCTGGTCGCGGTATTCGTTCCTATAACCTTCCTTGAGGGTAATATCGGCCGCCTGTTTTCCGAGTTTGCGGTCAGCATGGCCATTGCCGTGGTGTTTTCCAGTTTTGTGGCGCTGAGCCTGGCGCCGGTGTTGTGCAGCAAGATGCTAAGCGCCGAACGTGTCTCCAATCGCCTTTCGGGCAGGGTTGAAGGTTTTACCGGCAAGCTGGAAAACGGCTATCGCAAGTTATTGGAGCGATTGATTCCCCGGCCCTGGTTGACCGTGATGGTGCTGTTGACCAGCCTCGCCGCCAGCGCGCTGCTGTTCCTGGAGGTACCCCGGGAATATGCCCCCCAGGAGGACCGGGGGCTGCTGTTTATGCGTATTACCACGCCTGAGGGCTCGTCCTTCGAGTACACCGTGAAACAGGTGGAAGAGGTTGAACGCAGGCTTATGCCCCTGGTCGATAGCGGTGATATCAGGCGCCTGTTGATCCGCGCGCCCTCATCTTCCGGGGGTGAGGCCTTTAACCAGGCTTTTGCCATCATGGTGCTTTCCGACTGGGACGGTGGTCGTCGTTCCACCGCCGAGGTGCGCGCCGACGCTTTGCAGCGCGTGGCCGATTTCCCGGGTGGGCGTGTATTTATCGGTGGCCCCAGGGCCCTGGGTGGCTCCAGTCAGGACCCGGTGCAGTTCGTAGTGGGTGGCAACAGTTACGCGGAGTTGATCGAGTGGCAGGACCTGCTGCGCGAAAAAATAGCCGCCAACCCCAACCTGCTTGGCGTGGATACCGACCTCAGGCCTACCAAGCCACAGTTGCGCGTATCTATCGACCGGAACCGGGCGGGAGATCTCGGGGTAAGCCTGATCGATATCAGCCGTACCCTGGAGACCCTGCTGGGTTCGCGCCGGGTGACGACCTTTATCCTGGATGGCCGCGAATACGATGTCATCGTGGAGGGCGAGCGCGACGCCCAGCGAACCCTGGGGGATATCAACGACATTTATGTGCGCTCTTCCAGCAGTGGTGGCCTGGTGCCACTGGCGAACCTGGTAAGTATGAAAGAGCAGGCCGATGCCGGAAGCCTTAACCGGTATAACCGGGTGCGTGCCCTGACGATTTCCGCCGACCTGGCGGACGGCTACTCCCTGGGGGAGGCATTGTCCTACCTGGAGCAACTGGTGCGAGCGGAACTGCCGCCCCATGCCAGCATCGACTTCAAGGGAGAATCCCTGGAGTACCAGAATGCGGGGCGCTCGGTCATCTATACCTTCGCCCTGGCATTGCTGGTGGTTTACCTGGTGATGGCGGCCCAGTTTGAATCATTTATGCACCCGCTGGTCATCCTGTTTACCGTGCCCCTGGCCCTGGTAGGGGGCCTTGGAGGCTTGCTGCTGTTTGACCAGACACTCAATATCTACAGCCAGGTGGGGATGATCATGCTGGTGGGACTTGCCACCAAAAATGGTATTCTCATTGTCGAATTCATCAACCAGCGCCGGGACGAGGGGCTGGAATTCTACGAGGCGGTATTGCAGGGCGCGACCTACCGCCTGCGCCCCATATTGATGACCGCTTTTACCACGGTCATCGGCGCGGTGCCGCTGGTGTTGTCAAACGGTCCCGGCAATGAAGCGCGCACAGTCATCGGTGTGGTGGTGATGTGCGGAGTTGCCCTGGCAACGCTGATTACCCTGTTTCTCATTCCCATGGCTTACTCCCTGTTTGCTCGACGTACAGAATCGCCCCTGGCGGTCACTCGCAAGCTGGAATCCGAGCTTTCCTGACATCGCATATTTTTCCGCGAGCGACAAGCTGCTACAGTAGCGATACGGAACCGCCGTGAGGCGGCGCCTGTGCATTAACATTTGATCGCGCCCGCAGCGGCGGTGTGCTTAAAGGGGAAATAGCGTGAGAATTACCCAGTGGCTGAAAATTTTGTCCAGCGAGGGCGGGTCAGACCTGTACCTCAGTACCGGTGCACCGCCATGCGCCAAGTTCCAGGGTCAGTTGAAGCCAATCGATAGCCAGATAATGCAGCCCGGGGAGATCAAGGATATCGCCTACGAGGTCATGGATACTACGCAAATTGCGGAGTTCGAGAAAGAGCTGGAGATGAACCTGGCGACATCGATCTCCGGTTATGGGCGTTTTCGCGTGAATATTTTTATGCAGCGCAACGAGGTCGGTATAGTGGCGCGTAATATCGTCGCCGATATTCCCCAGTGGCAGGACCTGCGCCTGCCGGCGATTCTCCCCGAAGTGGTGATGCGTAAACGCGGCCTGGTGTTGTTTGTCGGGGCGACAGGCTCAGGTAAATCCACCTCCCTGGCGGCATTGATTGACTATCGCAACAGCAATAGCAGCGGTCATATCGTCACCATTGAGGACCCGGTGGAATACGTGCACAGCCACAAGAAGTCCATCGTCAACCAGCGCGAGGTTGGCGTGGACACGCGCAGCTGGCACAACGCGTTGAAAAACACCCTGCGCCAGGCGCCGGATGTGATTCTCATCGGGGAAATTCGCGACCGTGAAACCATGGAGCACGCCATCGCTTTTGCCGAAACCGGCCACCTGTGTATCTCCACGCTGCACGCCAATAACGCCAACCAGGCGCTGGATCGGATTATCAATTTCTTTCCGGAGGAGCGCCGCAACCAGTTATTGATGGATCTTTCCCTGAATATCCAGGGCATCATTTCCCAGCGCCTGATTCCCACGGTGGATGGCAAGCGCTGTGCCGCCATTGAGGTATTGCTGGGGACCCCCATGATTGCCGACCTCGTCCTGCGCGGTGATATTGACGGTATTAAGGAGGTTATGCAGAAATCTGAAAACATCGGCATGAAGACCTTTGATACGGCACTGCTTGAGCTTTACCAGGAAGGCCTGATCACTGAAGAAGAGGCCCTGCGCAATGCCGACTCTCCCAACAACGTGCGACTCAAAATCAAGTTCGCCAAAGAAGAGGGTGATGCTGAGGGTGGCCCCATGGGGCTCAGCCTGGAGTCGATTGAAGAAGAGGATGAGGGGCAGGTTTTCTAACGCGGTTCAGCTGTCCATGGCGCTGAGCAGGCGTATCCAGCTCGCAATATCGGAGTTGTTGGCGTTCAGCAGCTTGAACCCGGCTGACCAGCGGTGCTGTCCGGCTGGCAATTCACGGCACCATTTGACTTCGCCCGCAAGATAAAGCGTATCCTCTGCGCCAGGCCATTCCACGCCTATCTGCAGAATGGCACCTACGGTCAATTCATGATCCAGGCTGACGCGCAGTCCCCCGCGGGACACATCAAGAGTTCTGCAGGTAGCTATTTCGCCGGTATCATCCTCCGCCAGCCCGGGTGCCACCAGCTCGATGAAAACCCTGCTGGCAACAGGTAGGCGCAGGTGCCTGCGTTGCTCATCTGCCATTATTTATTCCTCTTGATCCTGTTCCGCCGGTGGGTCCTGTGCCCGACTGACCTGGCTGCGGAAGCTGGAGCGCGTTTCCAGTATGTCCACCTGCCCCTGTTCGATCAGCGCCAGCAGGTCTCGCCGGCTGATTTCGCGCATCTTCAAACCCTCGCGATTGACGAAGAGGTACATGTCGAGATCCTTGTCGTGCACAGCCAACTTGGCCAGTAATGGCGTTGCTCCGTCGTGAAACCCCAACCAGGCACCCATTGGCAGGCCCGATATCAACTGCACCGGATTCAGGTTCTCCTTGATGGCCCGGGGTTCCGGGGCGGGGGCTGCCGTAGCAGTTGGCTCTGCGGGAGGGGAGGGCGGCGCCTCTGCAACGGGGGGTGGCTCCGGCACAACCATTCCAGTCAGCGCTTGCATTGCTTCCACCGTGTCTACCCCGGCGGCTCGCGCCAGGCAGGTGCTGAAGCCGGCGCGCTGGTGCAATCGGGTCACTTTTTTTGCAGTAAGCAAGTCGGCAAATTCCACGTAGTGCAGCAGCAGGGCCTTGAGTCCGGCGTGATTGGTAAACAGGAGCTTCTGTTGCTGCTCCATGTTAAGGCTGAGCTTTACCCGCACGGCTGCTCCATCGGTATTGTCGATGAGAAACCACTGCCCGGCTTTTATAGCGCGCAATGTGTCGGCGCGTTCGCTGTCCCCGGGAGGAAGTGTTTCCCCTGGCAGCTCTATGGCGGCGATAGTTTCCAGTTCCAGGGGCTGTTGCCGCAGGACGCGCAGGTGTGCGAATTCGATCATGCCGACTGCATCGCTGACCGCGTCACTGTCGTGATGCAAGCTGAGTAACAGCCGCTTGATATCCTTGGGCAAGCGGGTCACTACTTCGAAAATATGCTGTCGCCTGTCCTCTGGTGCGTTCTCCGGAGTCTGCACCGAGTCGAGCAGGGTATGGGTGGTTTCACTCATCTTGCTCCACTGTTCAGAGTCCAGGCCGAATTTCAGCAGTACCAACTGGGCACTGGCAAACCAGGGGCCTTTGAGGAATTCGCCGATACTCGCCGGCGCGGGAAATTCCTGCAGGCAGGCGTTGATCATTTGCGCCGCGCGTTGCCGGGCGTCGGCCGCCCTGGCCTGCCCGCTCTCAGTTTCCGCCACCCGTAGCGCCATGCGTCGGGCCCGACTGCGGTCTCGCTCGCTGGCCTCGGCAAAAGTGGCGCAAATGGCGTTCAGGTCGGTGTCCCGATTGGTGAACCATCCCAGTGAATCGGTGACGGCCTGTTGTATGTGTTGTTCCAGGGCGTGTCTGGCGCGGCCCAACTGTGGTTGCCAGCCTATAGCGCTGCTGACGATGCGGTCCAGCAACTGGTGCAATGGGTGCTCCCCCGGCTGGAAAAAACGCGGGTCAGTCAGGGCCTGCGCGGCGACCAGTGGTTTAAGTGGCAGCAGCAGGTCGGCCAGCGGCCGTTCCAGCCGATAGCGTTTTTCCCAGTCCTGCAGTGCTGCACCCAGCCAGGCCAGTGTGGCGCCTTGCTCACGGGTGGGCTGGGTGGGGTCGCCCATTGCTTCCAACTGTTCCGCGACCGCTTCCAGCGGTGTCAGCTGATGATTTTCGCTGCGCTGCAGGTAGTCCAGTAACTCCTCCAGGGGCATGGTCTGGTCGGCGGTATCGCCCCGGACCTGGCCATAGCGGTTCATCACCAACTCGCGCAGTGAACAGGGCAGTGGAAAATGTTCGGGGCTAAGCTTCAGTGCAATAACTTCCAGATGATCATAGCGATGAGATACGTCCATAGTCCCACCAGTAATACCAGCCGCCACTTGGGGTGAGGTTCCTGTTCCTTGACAGTCTGACCGCGGGTGAGGTTAAAAGAACCACAGGCCGGGCATTCGCCCCCCTGACCACTGGTTTTGCCGCGGTAGCTGCAGTCTTTGCAGTAAATTGTCATTGAATTTATCGCGTACTCTTCAGGAGTTGGTCAATAATCCGTTCCAACTGCTTAAGGTTATTGCATTCAGCTGAAAAATGACAGGCGCTTTGGTAGCGCAGCATTTCCGAGTCGCCCGTACCCCAGGCTCGCCGTGACTCGGGATTCAGCCATATGACCTGCCGGCTGCGCTGGTAAATACTTTGCATGATATCCATCCTGGGGTCGCCATTGTTATTGCGTGCATCCCCCAGGATGATCACCGTGGTATTGCTGTTGATGTCATCCAGGGCCAGCCCGGCGAAATCCATCAGGCTGCTGCCATAATCCGTGGCGCCGCCGTATTTCCAGTTCACCAGCTCGATAGCTTTTTCCACGGGGTGCTGCTGGAAATAATCACTGACCTCCCCAAGGTGGCTGGAGAAGGCGAAACTGCGTACCTTGGGCAGTACGTCCTGCAAACTGTAGAGAAATAGCAACAGGAACTTGGCGTAGGCGGCGACGGAGCCGCTGACATCACACACCGCAAGGATTTGTGGCTTTTCTTTGCGCGTCCGCCGCCAGTAGGTATTGAACATCACACCCTCGTTGGGGATGCCCTTGCGAATGGTTTTGCCCATGTCCAGTTGCCCGCGTTTGAGCTGGCGGCGTTTGCGCGAATGGCGGCTGGCCAGTTTCCTGGCCATTTTGCGTATCAGTTCCTGCACCTTGTGCAGGTACATATGCTCAATATTGTTCAGGCGCGTTGTGCTGAGCACCTCATCCATGAACTGCCGTGTCTTGCCCTTTGCCTGCAACAGGTACTCCCGCTCCACGTAGTCGCGCACCTGCTCGCGCAGGATGTCCCGGTAGCGCTGCAGGCTTACCAGGGCCGGACTGTCGGCCCGCTCCAGTTCAATAACCGCATTGCGTATATGTGCTTCACCCAGCTCGTCGAGAATCTTGCGGGTGTACTGGCCCTTTTGTGTAAACATCTGTATCTGCTGCAGGCCGACACGTTCACCGGCGCGGTTCATGGCCAGGGTCAGTTGATTGCGGTCGTTCTGGAGCAGGTTCTGCATCAGCGTTGATTCCAACAGTGCCTGCAGCTGTGGGCTGTCAGCCGCCGCGCTTTCCAGGGGCGAGGGCAGCTGTTCCTCGCTGGCGCCGCCGGGCTGATCATCGCCAGCGGCAGTTTCGTCTGCGTCCGACTGCGCCTGTGCATCGTCCGCAGGCACCTCCCCGGAGGCAAAATCGGCCAGGCCCTGGTGAAAAAACCGCTGGAAACATTCCAGGAAAATGACTTCTTCTTCCGGTGTCTTGGCCAGGGTCATGGCGAGACCGTCACGCAGCAGGCTGCGATCGGCATAGCCCAGGGTGGCGGCGACGTCTACCGCATCCAGGGTTTCGGCGGGAGAGATCCGTACGTCATTGCTGCGCAGCACCTGAATGAAGTTGAGGAGGTTGGATTGCATGCGCCCGCCCTGCCGGTTCAGTTGCCGGGAGGGTGCAGCAGGCTGCGCAGTTCGGGACCGGTGGCCTCGATGTCGTCTTCGAATTTGAGCAGCACATTCAAGGTGTCGCTGACCAGCTGTTCATCCAGCTGATCAGCGTGCAGCAGCAGCAGGCTGCGCGCCCAGTCTATGGTCTCGGAAATGGCGGGGGCTTTTTTCAGGTCCAGCTGGCGCAGTGAGTGCACGAATTCCACCAGCTGATGGCGCAGTTGCTCGTTTATATCCGGAACACGGCTGCAGATAATGCGCTCCTCCAGTTCCACTGAGGGAAAGGGGATATACAGGTGCAGGCAGCGCCGTTTGAGCGCATCTGATATATCGCGGGTATTGTTGCTGGTCAGGAACACCATGGGGGAGGTGCGGGCTTTCACAGTACCGATTTCGGGGATGGATATCTGATAGTCCGACAGTATTTCCAGCAGCAGCGACTCGAACTCATAATCGGACTTGTCCACCTCGTCGATCAATAAAATAGCCCCTTTATCCTGCTGCATGGCTTTTAGCAGGGGGCGCGGCTCAAGGAATTCCTCGGAATAGAAAATATCCCCGAACTGGTGCAGGCGCTCTACCGATTCTGCCAGGCCCTTGGCACCGTGCAGCAGGTCTCCCAGTTTTTCTTTCAGCACCTGGGTGTAGAGCAGTTGCTTGCCGTATTTCCATTCGTACAGTGCCTTGGCTTCATCCAGTCCCTCATAGCACTGCAGGCGGATCAGGGGAACATCAAGCAGGGTAGCGGTGGTTTTGGCCAGCTCCGTCTTGCCTACACCGGGCGGGCCCTCCACCAGCACCGGCTTGCGCAGCTGGAAAGCCAGGAATACTGCGGTGGCAATCTTGCGGCTGCAAATATAACCGTGAGCTTCAAAGCCCGCCTCAATCTCTTCGACTGATGCCAGCTGGGGTAAGTCTTGTGTGTGCACCGCTATACCTCGGGTTGTGGCCGGCTATTGTAGCGGAAGTGCTAACCGCCGGTCATATTCATGAAGCGCACGATCTGTGGTTCGCCGCCATTATCGAAATGGTGGCGCTCCGGCTTCATGTCCATCGCTGCGATGATGGCCTGCTTCAACCGGGTTAGCGAGTAATCGGGGCTGCGCAATACCGCGCGCAGGTCCACTGAGTGTTCATTGCCCAGGCATAGCAAGAGCCGACCTTCAGCGGTAACCCGTACCCGGTTGCAAAGGTGGCAGAAGTTTTCGCTGTGGGGGGAAATAAAACCGATGCGCGAGGGGTTGTCCTGCATGCCAAAATAGCGCGCAGGTCCGGCGTGGCCGGTGGGGTCGCCCAACGGTTCCAGCGGGTAGCGAGCGCCAATCCGGCTGCGCAGCTCCTCGCTGCTGCAGAAACTGATTTCCCGGTCGTGCTCGACGATGTTCCCCAGCGGCATTTCCTCGATGAAAGCCAGGTCGATAGCGCGGCCGCGTGCGAACTCCACCAGATCCAGCACCTCGTCGTCGTTGCGACCCCTTAAAATGACGGCATTGATCTTGATACCCTCGAATCCCGCCGCTATGGCAGCGTCGATACCGCAGATGACCTGGTCGAGATTGCCGTGCCGGGTCAGGTGGCGAAATTTACGCGGCTGCAGGCTGTCTAGGCTGATATTGATCCGCTTGACCCCGTGCTCGCGCAATTGCCCGGCCATGCGCTGTAGCTGCGAACCATTGCTGGTCAGCACCAGCTCATCCAGTTCCGGTAGTCGTCCCAGTTCTTGCACCAGGCTCATGATGTTATTGCGTATCAACGGTTCGCCGCCGGTCAGGCGGATTTTGCGCACACCCAACTCGCTGAAGGCCGTGCCGACCTGCGCCAGTTCCTCCAGCGTCAGGACCTGTGGTTTAGGCACAAAGGTCATTTCTTCTGCCATACAGTAGACGCAGCGAAAGTCGCAGCGGTCGGTAACAGACAGGCGCACATAATCAACCTGCCGTTGAAAGCGGTCGATCAGCGTCGATGGGAAAGTTTCATTCATGTCGTGCAGTGTAGACCCTTGGGTCAGCGCAGACCAGCATGCCCTTTACACTCTGCGTTGGGTGCGACAGGATGGGCCTGAAAGAAATTGGCGCAGCGTGCCAACTGTTTCAGGTCGCGCCTTTAGAGGGGATTGCCGGGGATGAAAAAGGGAGCTCTTTTGCTGGGCCCGTTGGTGGCGGTGATCGCCGCTGTCGTGTTGGCGCAGGCGGGTTATCAGCGGGACGTGGCTATTGTGGGCTTTGTCGCGGTGCTGTGTGTATTGTGGTGGGTATTTGAGCCGGTGCCTATACCGGTGACCTCCCTGTTACCTTTGGCGCTGCTGCCCTTGCTCGGTGTGTTGACCCCGACCCAGGTGGCCCAGGCCTATGGCTCACCACTGATTCTATTGCTGCTGGGAGGCTTCCTGCTGTCCAAGGCCATGGAGCATTCCGGTGCCCACCGGCGTATAGCCCTGGGCATGGTGAACCTGTTCGGCGCCAGCAGCGGCCGGCGCCTGGTTATGGGCTTCATGGTGGCAGCGGCGCTGCTGAGCATGTGGATTTCCAATACGGCTACCACGCTGATGTTGCTGCCGGTGGCGCTGGCGGTGCTTGAGGCCACCGATGACAAGGAGCGGCTGGCGGTGCCGTTGATGCTGGGGATTGCCTACGCTGCCAGTGTCGGTGGCATAGGTACGCCCATCGGGACGCCCCCCAACCTGATTTTCATGCAGGTCTATGAAGAGACCACGGGTGAAAACATCAGCTTCACCCGTTGGATGAGCTGGGCGTTGCCGGTGGTGATAGTAATGGTGCCGGCCATGGCGCTGATCCTGACCCGCAATCTCAAGGGTGCGCTGGCTGTGCACCTGCCGGAGGTCGGTTTCTGGCGCACCGAGGAGCGACGGGTGATGGCGGTATTCGCCATTACGGCGCTGGCGTGGATAACCCGCAGTGAGCCCTTTGGCGGCTGGAAAGTCTGGCTGGACCTGCCGCAGGCCAACGATGCCTCGGTGGCGCTGCTGGCCGTGGTGGTTATGTTTGTCATTCCCAATGGCAAGGGGGAGGCCCTGCTGAACTGGGAGCGCGCTGTGAGCATTCCCTGGGGGGTGCTGCTGTTGTTTTCCGGTGGTATCTGCCTGGCCAAGGGTTTTGTCAGCTCCGGCATGAGTGAGTTGATGGGCCAGTGGCTGGCACAGATGACCCAGATGCATGTGTTTGCACTGATACTGTTGGTGGCCCTGGTGGTGACCTTCATGACCGAAACCACTTCCAATACCGCCAGTACCACCCTGTTGATGCCGGTGTTGGCTGCGGCGGCCATCGCGGCGGGCATGCGTCCGGAGTTGATCATGGTGCCCGCGGCCATGAGCGCCAGTTGTGCCTTTATGCTGCCGGTAGCAACGGCACCCAATTCGGTGGTCTTTGGCAGCGGCCTGGTGAGCACCGCGCGCATGGCGCGGGAGGGTTTTCTCCTGAACCTGCTGGGAGCTGCCGTCATCAGTACGGTGTGCTATATCATGCTGGCCTGAAGTGGCGGTGTGGGCGGCGCGCCTTTTCGGTATCATGCCCGCTTTTACCCAAGGTGCTGTCATGTCCCTGAAGCGAAAATTACTCACCCTGCTGTTGCTTGCCATATCCCTGGGATTGCTCTATCCGGGAGTTACCCAGCCCGTGCTGACCCTCAGTGGTACGGTGGAAAAAGCCAGGATTGCCGAATTGGGCATAGAGATGATCGCCGGCGAGGATGCGGATCCACAGACCCGCCAGATGCTGGGTGCTATCTCCAGTTTCCTGGGTTTTGATCGTATCGAAGGCCAGTTGGAGGCCTATCGCAATACCCGCTCGATATGGGGCACGGTGGAGGAGCTGGCCCGCAGCGGTAATTTGCTGGTGGCGCTGCTTATTGTGTTTTTCAGCCTGGTGATTCCCCTGTGCAAGCTACTGCTGCAGGCAATCAGCCTGTTTATTTCCAGCGCTGAGCTGCGTGGCCCACTGCTGTGGCTCAATGGGGTATTGAGCAAATGGTCCATGTCGGATGTGTTTGTGATGGGTTTGCTGGTCGCCTATATGGCGGGTAGTGCCTCGGGCCAGATGGGCGACATGCTGACCATGTACGCCTCCCTGGAGTCCGGTTTCTACTATTTCCTCGCCTACTGCCTGTTTGCCATCGCCGCGGGCTCACTGCTGCGCGAACCGCAGCGGGAGGTCGTCAGCACAGGAGATTGAGGGCGCCTTCGATGCGGCGCCCGCGGGGCTTTGCTATAGCAGCGCCATAATCGTTTCGGCGGAACTGACGTCCACGCCCGGACCCGCTTCCACGTTCAGGTGAGTGACAGTGCCGTCCTCGACAATCATCGCGAAGCGCTGGCTGCGCCCACCCAGGCCAAAACCACTGCCGTCCAGTTCCAGGCCCAGGGCCGCGGTAAATTCGCCATTGCCGTCAGCCAGCATCAGCAGTTCCTCGGCGTTCTGGGCTTTGCCCCAGGCATCCATGACGAAGGCGTCATTGACTGCCATGCAAACGATGGTATCGACACCACTGGCCTTGATCTTGTCGGCATTGACCACGTAGCCGGGCAGGTGGGTCATGCTGCAGCCGGGGGTAAAGGCCCCCGGGACCGCAAACAATACTACTTTCTTGCCGCTGAAAATCTCCTCGGTGGTGATATCGGTCGGGCCCTGCTCGCCCATGGTTTTCATGGTGCATGCGGGGATTTTATCCCCTGTTTGAATCGTCATGTTACGCTCCTCATTAATCGGTGCTGGTGAAAATGAAAAAGAATAATAGCAGATGACAGCGGAATCACACTGCCCACTTTGTGGGGCACGCGATAACAGGTTTTTTTGCAAAGATAGGCTTCGTGCTTATCTGCGTTGCCCCGACTGCGCCCTGGTTTTTGTGCCGCCCGAATATTTTCTGTCCCGGGCGGCGGAGCGCGCGGAATACGATCTGCACGAAAATTCCCTGGATGACCCCGGTTACCGGGGTTTTCTGTCCCGCCTGGCGCAGCCTTTGTTGCAGCGCCTGCCCGATGCCGCCAGGGGCCTGGATTTTGGCTGTGGCCCCGCGCCGGCGCTGGCCCTGATGTTGCGCGAGGCAGGCTGTGAGGTGGCGTTATACGACAGCTTTTACCTGCCCGACGCGCAGGTGCTGCAGCCAGCTTATGATTTTGTCTGCGCCACGGAAGTTGTAGAGCACCTGCACCACCCCGGTGCCCAGCTGGAGTTACTCTGGTCACTGCTGGGCGCGGGCGGTTGGCTGGGTATCATGACCAAGCTGGTACGCGATGTGGACGCCTTTTCGCGATGGCATTACAAGAATGACCCTACCCATGTGTGCTTCTTCAGTATTGAGACCTGGCAGTGGTGGGCCCGGCAAATGGATGCGCAGCTGGAGATCCGGGGTGCCGACGTTATCCTGTTGCAGAAACCCTGAGGAGTGCTCAGTCGGCCTGCTCCAGCATGTTGGCGTAAATGCTCTCGCAGTCGCGGTAGAAATCCAGCTGCTCGTCCCCCAGGTAGGGTGCCACCATGGCCAGCAACTGCAGCACGCCCTGGTGAATAGTGACGTAGGGCGGTCTGGACTCATGCAGCAGTTCGCTGTAGTTGAACCAGAAGGTCAGGGTCAGGGTCATATTATCCACCAATCCCAGCAATTGTTGTTCCCTGGCGTCGAGCACAGACTGCTGCAACAGGGTCTGGCAAATGGCGAATAGCGTGGCCCGCTTGAGCTGAATAAGCCGCCTGAAACCCCGCCGGATATCGGGATAGCGCTGCAGGATGTCATCCAGGTTGTGGTAGAGGAAGCGGTACTGGTACATCTCTTCCATGACCACGTAAAGGTAGTACCAGTTATCCTCCACGTTTGAGTGGTCCGCGCTCAGCGGCTTTTCAATAGGGGCGGTCAGGGTATGGCTCAGGGCCTGCTCATACTGCTGGAACAGCTCGGCAATGATCTCGTCCTTGCCCTTGAAGTGGTAGTAGAGATTACCGGGACTGATATCCATCTCATTGGCAATGTCGATGGTGGTAGTCTGGGGTTCACCCTCCTCATTAAACAGCGCCAGGCTGGTATACAGGATGCGATCCCGGGTCTTCATTGGGCGGCGTCAGTCCAGTCTAGTCTAGCGCTTGCGCGTCGTGGTCTTGCCGCGCGCTGCGGCCTTTTTCCGTGTGGTAGTGGTGGATTTCTTCGTCGCGGCTTTTGCGGCCGCCGGTTTGCGCCCGCGCGCGCCGCCAGCGACGCCCTGTTCTGACAGCGCCTTGGTCAGGCGGTCGACCTTGCGGCTCAATTGATCGACTTTCTTATGCAGCGCATTGAGGTCTTCGATGCGTGCGGGGCGCTGGTTGTGGAAGTTCTCGCGCACCTTGTTGATACGCTCCTCCACCGAACTGCGGGCGGCTGCAGTGCTCTCCAGCGCCTCCCGGGCATCGTCTTCCAGTGCGGTGCCGGCTTTGACCAGTTCCTTGAACAGTTTCGGTGGTTCCATGCCGGCCTTCTCAAGGCGGCCCTGTGCGTCTTCCACCGCCTTGCCGTAGGCACCCACACCCGCCAGCCAGATATTCTTGGCAATTTCGCCGGCTTTGTCAGTCACTTTGCTTTTTTCATCGCCCATGCTGTTTAGCCTCCACCTGTGTTCTCATTATACTAGTTGTGCTAAAAGGTCGCCCATTAAACCAGATTGGCGGACAAAAAAAAGGGCTATTGCGGTTTGGCGGGAATTTGCAGGTGATGGAGTCCTGATGGCCAAGCGGTCGGCCACATTGGCGTATACCCCCTGCGTTTCGAACCCCAGGCACTTCGGGTGTACACGCTAATGTGGCAGACCTCCTTCCTTCTTTACTCGAGCAGCCACTACCTATTCCTTTTGCGTGGCTCCAAGGGCGTTGGGAGAGGGCCTGAATTTCACGTCTGATCGACGCGCCCCTGCGGGGTGCCCTCGGTCGGTTGCGAGCCAGATAAAGCCCTGTCTCGCGTCCTCCCTCGGCGCTGATATGCGACGCGAAATTCAGCCGCTCTCCCAACTCACCACCGGGCTTGAAGAAAATTTGTAGTGTCCTGGATAGGAGTCGGCGGTGCGGCTGAACTTGCCGTCGCAAGTGCGCGCTGAGAGAGGAAGCGAAACGGCGCTTTTCCGGTTCGCGACCGACCGAAGGGACCCCGCAGGGGCGCGTGTACAAGACGGCATGTTCAGGCACACCGCCGACGGCTTCGGCGCCAGACGATAATATAGGTAGTGGATGGTTGGGGAGGGGCTGGCCGCGTAGCAGTAAAGGTCCTTTAGCCAGTCACCCCACGAACATAAGTTGCGAGGAAAACAGGCAAGGGAGTGCTATGCTTGCCGGTCTCTCTAGGGCAGTGCCACGGCGTTTGTATAATTCCTACCTTGCACTATAAATAATAGACACCAGCGGACTATATCGCGGAGTAATAAGATGATGAGACTAGGTGGCGCGGACGCCTTTATGCTGTCCATGGAAACCAGCAAGGCTTATATGCACACCTTCAAGGTTGCCATACTGGACCCCTCCACGGACCCGGATGGCTGGTCTTTCCAGAAATTTCATGATGATTTCGCGGATCGCGCCCACCTGGTGCCCATGCTGCGGATGAAATACGCGGACACGCCTTTCGGTATCAATCACCCGATCTGGATAGACGACGAGAACTTCAACCTCGATTACCATATCCGTCGCGTGGCACTGCCACAGCCAGCGGACCACAAGGCCCTGTGTGAATTCATGGGCTCTGTCTATGCCTACCAGCTGGATCGCACCCGCCCCCTGTGGAAATGCTGGGTGGTAGAGGGAGTGGAGGATGGCAAGGTTGCGCTGGTCACCATGCTGCACCATGCCTATGTCGATGGCGTGGGCGCTTCGTATGGCCTGGAGCAGCTCTATAAAGATACCCCTGGCTTGAAACCTGTATTCGTCCCCCCCTGGGAACCGGCTCCCGCCCCCTCATGGCTGAAACGACTGGCAATGGGCATCGTGGACTGGCCCGGCGTGGTATTGAAAAACCTGCCCAAGGTAGTGATGGGGCTGCGGCAGAAAAAGGCGCTGGAGCAAAAGTATGCGAGTCAGGGCAAGCCGCCCCATCCCGCGCCGTCAATGATGCAACAAACGCCAATCAATGCCGTATTGAGCTATGGCCGGACCTTTGTCTGCGACAGCATGCCGATAGCGGATTTCAAGGGTATTGCCAAGGGCCTGGGAGTCACCATCAACGACGTATTCCTGTGTTGCGCCGCCGGCGCCCTGCGTCGCCTGTTCCAGGACGGCTACTACAATCCCGACAGCAGCCCCTTGATCGCCGCAACGCCCTTCGCGGGGGAGCGTCCCGAGGGTATGGAGGGCATGGGCAATTTCGTCACCATGGACTACTGCTGGCTGCACACCGATATAGCGGACCCGATCGAGCGTCTGCACGCAGGGCATAAAGCCGCCAACGCGATGAAAGCGCACCTGAAAGAGAGCGTGGCGATGAACGCCGATTTCAGTGCCATACTGAAAATATTGCCGCCCTGGGCAGTAAAAGCATTCAGCTGGTGGCTGCGCGAGAAAAAACGTGGCAGCCTCAGCCTGTTTGCCAATGTGGCGCTGTCCAATGTACCGGGGCCTCGCAAAACCCTTTACTGGGACAAGTATAAACTGGAGAACTGGTATTCCACCGGGCAGATCTGTGACGGCACCTGTATCAATATGACCATGTGGAGTTACTGCGACTCGGTTAACCTGTGCATCCTCGCCGACAAAGAAGTGCTGCCCGACGGCTGGAAACTGTTCGGTTATTTCAAACAGGAACTGGAAACGCTTGTCTCCCTCATACCGGAGCAAGCAACAGAGGAAAAACTTGCCTCATGAGTAAACTCAAGCCAATGGACATGGCGTTTCTGCTGCTGGAGAACAGCAGTCGCCAGATGCACATGACGGCATACCAGATGTTCAAAGTGCCGGCGCGGCAGAAACACAGCTTTGTGGCCAAGGTACTCAAGACCTTTCGTAACAGTGAGGTGACGGCTCCCTTTAACCAGAAGCTGAAATGGCTGGGCAAGGATGTTGCCTCCTGGCAACGTGCTGAACCGGACCTCAATTACCACGTCAGGCATGTGGCGGTACCCGCGCCTGGCAGCATGCCGCAATTTTATGAACTGGTATCCTTCCTGAACACCCCATTGCTGGACCGCGACCAGCCCCTGTGGGAGTGCTACATCATTGATGGCATTGAAAACAACCATTTTGCCATCATGATAAAAGTACACCATGCGCTGATTGACGGTGGTGGTGCATTGAAACTGTTTCGTGCGGCCATGAGCGACCGGGCAGACGACAAGACCATTCGCGCGGTATGGATGCCCAACGAGAAAAAAACCAGTCGGAAAAAGCGCTCGCGAACGAAACAACCACAGCTGAAACAACTACTATCGCGCTTCTCCAGGCTACCGGCAGATATTCTGGGCACTGGAACCGAATTCGCAAAAATGGGCGCACAATCGCTGAAATTGCGCCCCAGGGAATCCGCCCTGCCCTTCGGCGCTGCTAAAACCCTGTTCAACAATATGGCGGGATCCTCGGCGCGGCGCTATGCCAACTGTGAATTGCCCCTGGCGGACATCAAAGCCATCGCCAAAAAAACCGGCACCACGATAAACGATGTGGTCACCACCATTATTGATGATGCCCTGCATCACTATCTCAAGGATCACCAGGCGAGCATTGATGTGCCGCTGGTCGGCCTGATGGCGATGTCACTGCGTACCGACGAACACGATGCCGGTGGCAACCAGGTCAGTGTGGAACTTGTTCCCATGGGTGAACCGCGAGCCACTGTGGCCAAACGGCTGCAACAGGTGCATGAGTCCATCGCCAAGGTGAAAGAAAAGAGCCGCAAGCTTCCGAACTCTGTGCGCCAGTTTTACTCTCTCTTTGTATTTGGCAGTGCCGCCATATCCGATTTTTCATCGACTTTTGAGGCGCTTCCAAGCGCCAACCTGGTCATCTCCAATATGGTGGGACCCCGGGAGCAATTGTATTTGGGCGGCGTACCGATGGTCGCCTTTCAAGGCTTGCCTATTGTGCCGCCAGGAGGCGGTCTCAATGTGACCTTCGCCAGTTTCAACAAGGATATCTGCCTGGCCGTGGGCGCCGCCCCGGAAGCCGTGGACAACCCCTATCTGCTGGTTCAGTTTATCGTGAACAGTTTCGAAAAACTGAAGAAAGCCACACGCAACACGAGAAAGGTGGCTGCGAAAAACTAGCCCGCCCCATTATGGAAAAACTGGAGAATCAATCATGATCAAGAATGTTGGCCTGATGCTAAAGCAGCGCGCTGTGGTCTCTACTCACGTGGAAGCCTATGTCGAACCGTCGACCAACGTCCGGGCCACCTATGCGGACATGAACCACCTGGCCAACCGCTGCGCCAACGTATTGAACGACCTTGGCCTGGCCCAGGGGGATCGGGTGGCCCTGCTGCTGCACAATAGTATCGAATTTGCCTGCATGTTCTACGGTGCCGCAAAGCTTGGCCTGGTCGTAGTGCCGCTGAATACACGACTAACCGCCAGCGAACTCAGTTTTATTTTATCGGACAGTGGCACCAGGGCGCTACTCTACGATCCTGAGTTCGCGGATACCGCCGCCGCCATCAAGGCCAGTGACGAGCACCCGCTGGAGATTGCCAACTATGTGAACAATACCGACACGGGCATGGAGGGTGAACCCAGCCTGCAGGCATTGCTGGCAGCTGCTTCCCAGGACGAACCCGAGATAGTCGGCGGTGATAACGACAACATGTTTATCATGTACACCTCCGGCACTACCGGCCTGCCCAAGGGCGTGGTGCACACCCATGATTCCATCATGTGGGCCGCCCAGTGCTGGGCCAATACCGTCGACGCGCGTTACAAGGACCGACTGTTGCTACCGCTGCCAATGTTTCATGTGGCGGCCCTGACCGGCGTACTTTTTTGCGCGGCACGCGGCGTTACCCTGGTATCCATGCCCCATTTCGACCCCTCCCAGGTCTGGTCACTGATTGTCGAGGAGAAAATATCTATTGGCGCCTCGGTTCCGGCAATTTTGAATTTCATGCGCCAGGTGCCCGAGTTCGCCGAACTCAATGCGCCGGACTTCCGTTTCTTCATTACGGGTGCCGCGCCTATGCCAGAGACACTTATCAAGATCTATAACGATAAGAACATGGAGGTGATACAGGGCTATGCACTGACCGAATCCGGTGGTGGGGGCTCTATGTTGATGAATGAAGATGCGCTGCGAAAAATAGGTTCCGCGGGCAAGGCGACCATGTTTACCGAGGTATGCATTCGCGATAGCCAGGGCAGTCGCGCCAGTACCGGCACCGGGGAAATCCTGATGCGCGCCCCACACATGATGAAGGAATACTGGAATCGACCTGATGCCACCGCCGAGTCCTATGACGATGGCTGGTTCTGCACCGGGGATATCGCGGAAATCGACGAGGAAGGGTTTATCTTCATCAAGGACAGGATCAAGGACATGATCATCTCCGGGGGCGAGAATATCTATCCCGCCGAGGTGGAGAACGTGATTCTTGCCCACGCCGCGGTCAACGAGGTGGCGGTGATCGGCCTGCCCGATGAGAAGTGGGGTGAAACAGTCTGCGCGGTTGTCGCTTCCAGCGAGGGTGACCTGGATGAACAGGCCATCATCAGCCACTGCGAAGAAAAACTGTCGCGTTACAAATTACCGCGCAAGGTGATTTTTGTGGAGACCATTCCACGTAACCCCTCGGGTAAAATATTAAAGCGGGTTCTGCGCGACCAGTTATCCTAGCGTTCCGGATTGTAAACACGCACTGTTTTTCGAAAACCGAGCCGCTATATTGCTTCGATAAGGATGTGAGAGGCTAACGGGGTAAACCCATCGCATAGCGTAGTGGGCTAGCGCGTGCTAAGCTGCGGCCTCCTATTTATGCTGTCGCTCGCCCAATGATGCAAGGTTCAGGGCGCTGCCCACTATTGGCCCCACCATCTCTGTAACGCCGACTGCCAACACAACGAGCATAAGACACTCCCATGAGACAAGGTTTCGCCCGCTGGCTGCTGCACAGGCTGGGATGGCAAATTGAGGGTGTCCGCCCGGAACACCAGCGCTGTGTGCTGATAGCCGCTCCCCACACCTCCAACTGGGACCTGCCGCTGATGCTGGCTTTCGCGGCTGCATTCAATATCAAGATTACCTGGATGGCCAAACACAGCCTGTTTTTCCCGCCGCTGAGTTGGTTGCTGCGCGCTATGGGTGGCACCCCCATCGTGCGCCATGAAAACAGGAACATAGTCGATGCCATGGCCGAGACACTGCAAAATTCATCACAGATGATCCTGGTAGTACCCACCGAGGGTACCCGGGAGCGGGCTGAGTACTGGAAATCCGGCTTCTATCACATCGCCAGCAAGGCCGGGGTGCCCATCGTGCCCACCTATCTGAATTTCGCCAGCAAACGTGGCGGCTTCGGCCCTGCGCTGACGCCCACGGGTAACATGGCCGAAGACATGCAGTACTTCCGCGATTTTTATGCGGGGATGGAGGGCAAGTTTCCCGGACAGTTCGGCCCGGTAAGGCTCAAAGAAGAAGATAACGCGTCCTGAAATACACAGGACAGCGCTGCCTGACGGATCAATAAGTACATCGAAATTGCCGGGGTAAAACCCGTTCAGGGCGGGTATTATAGATTTGCTGATAATCTTAATGCTACCCGACAGAGCCAGTACCCAGATGCCACGGTTTCGAACTCACAGCTTGGTAATTTTTATGATGGGCATCCTGCTACTGCAGGCCTGCAGCAGGGATGCAGATCCCCGTGTGCCCGCGGAGCAATCCACGCGCCAACTCGCGACAGGCGCTGTAGTGGGCTTTGCGGATCGTCATGACACCTGGACTTGGCTGGGCATCCCCTTTGCGCAGCCCCCTGTGGGCGATTTGCGCTGGCGCGCTCCCAGGTCAGCGCGGCCATGGGCAGGCACCTTGCAGGCTCTGCACTATGCCTCCATGTGCCCGCAGTTCCCCATCCCAGTGGTAAACAACACGGATCAGGAGTGGCTGGGGGATGAAGACTGCCTGTATCTTAATATCTCCGCACCCAGATCCTGGAGCCCGGGGGACAGCGAGTTGCCGGTGATGGTGTGGATGCATGGCGGTGGCAATACCGTGGGCTCGGCAGATCTTTACAGTGCGGTGCGCAACCTTGCCGCGCGCGAACAGGTGGTCGTCGTCAGTATCCATTACCGCCTGGGCATCCTCGGTTGGTTCAGTCATCCGGCAATGCGCGAGCAGTCGACGGACGCACTGGATGCTTCAGGTAATTTCGGCACCCTGGACACGATCGCCGCGCTGCAGTGGGTGCGCGACAACATTCGCCACTTTGGCGGCGACGCGGATAATGTCACGGTATTTGGTGAGTCCGCAGGCGGTGTCAACACCTTCGCCCTGCTATTGTCGCCCCTTGCTCAGGGCCTGTTCCACCGGGCTATCAGCCAAAGCGGCATCCTGATGACCAGCAGTATGGCCAGCGCCGAGCATTCGCCGGACGATCCACAGCCCGGCAGCGTAAACAGCTCCACGGAATTACTATTGCGGCTGGTACAAAGCGAAGGCATGGCCGCAAACCGACTGGAGGCCATCACACTTGTGGAATCCTGGAACGGTGATACCACCATGTCTTACCTGCGCGCTAAATCGCCTCTGCAGTTACTGCGACAAATGCAGGGGGTGCAAAGCGGCATGTACCGGGCACCCAACCTGCTGCGCGACGGCACGGTACTTCCCCAGGGCGATCCACTGGACCACCTGGCTAGCGGCGAATTCAATCGTGTCCCCGTCATTCTCGGTACCAATCGCGATGAAATGAAAACCATGATGATCCGCGATCCGGTGTACACCAAAATGCGTTTTGGCCTGATTCCACAGGTGAAAGACCAGGCGATGTATGACCGGGTGACCGGCTATGGCTCTGCGATGTGGAAAGCTACCGGAGCAGATGAGCCGGCGTCCGCGATGTATGCTGGCGGACACCGTGACATCTTTGTCTATCGCTTTGACTGGGACGAGGTGCCGTCCTACTGGCTACTGGATTTCCAGTCGCTGATGGGCGCGGGCCACAGTGTGGAAATTCCATTCGTCTTCGCCGACATCGACAATGAAATGACCTATACGCCCATGCACACTTTCGATGACGACAATCGTGAGGCGGCCCTGAAACTGGTGAACGCAATGACGGCCTATTGGGGTGAGTTCGCCCACAGGGGTGCGCCTGGAGCCGGTAGTAAGGGAAACCTGCCTGCTTGGTCCGCATGGAACGCGCAGGGGCGCTACCTGGTACTTGACACTCCGGTCCCACAGGCCATCGACCTCC
>JARFQU010000120.1 GCA_029287595.1 Halioglobus sp.
CGCGGATTTCAAGGCAGCGCTGGAGAAGGTTCGCAAGGACGGCAGCCACCCGGCGATTGTCAAGAAATGGGATGCGCGCAACGGTGGAATAGAATAAAAGCTCTTCACCCCTGCCCGCGATTGTAAAAGATAAGCGCATACCGAGGGCGCGGGCGGGGATGTGTTTCACACCAAGCGAATATCGGGGAGCGACTGAGAAACACATTCCCGCCCGCGCCCGTTTGGGCATCTCTGAACAATACGGGACCGGTTGGGCATGTCAACGGGTCCGGGCAAAAACAGATTTTTCAGTCACTCCACGATATTCGCTTGGTGAAAAACCTGTTTTCGTCCGGCCCCTTGCATCGGGAAGCTCCGAACAATGCGCGCCCGTTGGAGCACCTCAGCCTGGCTGATTCACCGTTGACTCAGGCGCGGGTGATCCTGTTTGCCAATGCCATGCCCACCAGCATGGCGACCACAAAGATACCGGTGTTGGTCTGCAGGTAGCCCAAAGCGGAGATTGCCGGCCCGGGGCAGTAGCCGTAGACCCCCCAGCCTATGCCGAATATCGCCGCCCCACTGAGCAGGCGACCGTCTATTGCCGATTTGGTGGGCAGGGAAAATCGGGGTGCCAGTAGTGGCTTCTTGCTTTTCAGCACGAAACGAAAAGCCACCAGGGTGACGCACACAGCTCCTCCCATGACGAAAGCAAGGTCCGGCACCCAGGCGCCGAACAGGTCCAGAAATCCCTGCACCTTGGCGGTGTCAGTCATGCCGGATACCGCCAGTCCAACACCAAAAAGGGCGCCGCAAAGTAGTCCCACGAAAGCTTTCATTTACATTACTCCCAGAACGTGACGAATGACATAAACGGTAGCGATGCCAGTGGCCATAAAAGTAAGCGTTGCCAGCAGCGAGCGCAGCGACAGTCGGCCGATACCGCATACCCCGTGGCCACTGGTGCATCCCGAGCCCAGCTTTACTCCAAAACCCACCAGTAGGCCGCCCGCCACAGCTTGCCACCAGGGTGCGGTGCTGGGGGTCGGGTAGGGTACCGCTGCCAGGGTGTGGTAGGCGAAGGGCCCCAGCAGCAGGCCCAGGATAAACAACCAGCGCCAGGCATTATCAGGCTGCGCGGAAACAGCGCCCCAGACAATACCGGCGATACCCGCGATGCGACCCAGGCACCAAAGCAGCATTACTGCAGATAAGCCGATCAGCAGGCCGCCAACCAGTGGCGTGGTGTAAGCAAACATAAATGCGTCCTCTCTATGTATCGGGTGTTAACGGTTTTCGTAGCGGTTGAGATCGAACAGGCCAGACTCAACCGGCTCTAGCCGCTGGTAGGCCTGGTGCATGTCATCGCTTAAACGCCAGAACCAGGTAGCATTGCGGCGCACGCCATAGCGCGATACCAGGGCCGCGTAGTCCCGCTCGGTTCGCAGCGCAATGATCGCGTCGACGAAGCCCTGCAGGTCCTGCTCGTGTAGCTGAAAGAAAGCGTTGGGATAGGAGCCGATAAAGCCTCGGGTCACCGTGATGTAGTCCTCCTCAGGTATGCGGCGCTGGGCTTCCTTGAACATCTGGGCGTTATTCAGGTAGCCGTTGTTGTGGACCAGGGAGTAGTAGCGTTTGTCCCCCTTGGGACCGAAGACTTGCAGAAAAGCAACTTCCGGCATCAGACTGAAAGGTTTGCCATCAAGTTTTTGCAGCGCCTCGAACGTCGGGTCCTGCACCTGGTAACGCGGGGCCTTGGCCCCCGGCAAGCGTTTCCTGAGCTGTTCCAGAAATTCCCTTTTGGGATCGTCCGTGTGGTACTTGATATCTGATTCCCGGTCATAGGCGATGGTATCACCCAGTACATACTGTTTCACGTGGTTGCTGGCTTCCCGGTACCAGAAGTCACGCAGCTCAATACGTTTATCCCTGGGCATGAAAAACAGGAAGTTCTGTTCTCCCTCCATGCGCAGAAAATCCATGTACAGGCGACTTTCCAATTGGTGCCCCACATTGCCATACACGTCAAAACCTGCCACCAGCAGGTAGTGAATGCGCTCCAGCAGTGAGTAGTTGATGACCCAGGCGGTCTTGGGTTCCTGTCCTACAAAACCCTTGATTACCGAGGCGCTGTCGTTGTGCCTGAACACAGTCAGTGCAGCGTTGTCATTGTCGCCGTCGCCATCCCAGATCAGTTCAGAATCTACGGAGATGTGATCAGTGGTTAAGCGCTGCTGTAAATATTCTGATTTAGCTTGCAGGAAAGCCAGCTGCCCCTTGGAGTATTTGCGCCATTCAACCAGCGAGACCAGCAGACCACTTTCGCCACTGGGCAGTCGCAGATTACTGCTCTCACTGGCCAGGAATTCGCCCTCCTTTTGATCGCCGGTGCTGTCGGGGCTAAGGAAGGCGACCCAGAAGTGATCGTCGATGACGTTCAATGCCACCTGGCCGCGGCAAACCGGACCTTTGATGAAGCCCATGATGGTGAACTGTGCCTCATCCAGCATGAACTTGTAACGTGAGGCCACGGGTAGCTCGCGAAACGCCACAAAGGGGTTGGATGCCACGTCCAACTCGTAGCCTGGCAGCTTGCTCACTTTGTAATCAGTATCGATAAACAGCTCCCGCCAGCGCTGCATGCGCGCCTTGTTCAGCGCGTAGGGCATGTGCCGTTTGTCCAGTACGGCAAAGCGCAGGGGCTGCAGGCGATAGTAAAATCGCTCATTTCCCGGCGAGTCGTAGGGGCGCCGGCTGGCGATGATGTCGATCGCTTTCCCCGGGGGAGTGCGCGAGCGCACCAGCTTGTAGTAGGTGGGTGCGCCACCGATATCGGAGAAGTACAGGTTGCCGATGAACAGGTGCTCATAGATGTAGCGGCTCATCAGCTGCTGTTTCAGGCTTTCACCGTTAAAGAATTGTTCCCACTGCTTTATCGCTTGCGTAATAGCGGCTACTGGCCTGGGGCTGGGTGCCCCCCGGGCACCGTCGCCCAGCCAATCCACCAGGGCCTGGTGCTCCTGTTCATTCAATCCGGGCAGTCCGTAGGGCATCCCCCACAGTGGGTAATCCCTGGCATAACTGGCGAATTCACCCTCCTTGGCGCATTGCTGTTTGCGGTCCAGGCCTAAGTCGAAGCTGTCCGGAAGCTTGTCGCCCGGGGGCAGTGGATGCTGCTGTTTCAACTCCAGCATGCCCTGCAATACTGACTGTTGCGGATTATCGTTATTCAGCACCGGATAAAAACCCTTGTCGCGCCACTCCTGGTTGGTTTGCGCATCTATGAACAGGCGAGTCATATTGGCTGTGCGCAGGCGAGTGCCGTCATAGACCTTGTCTTTACTGGCGCCCCTTTGCAGGCCCGCCCAGGCGTCAAGCTTTAGCTGGCAGGGTGCGTCATAGCAGCCGTGGCACACCATGCAGCGTTGCTCGATGATGGGTTTAACGGCAGGGGGGTAATCGTCACTGGCCCTGGTGCCGGCAGTCAGCAGCAGGCCCAGGACGACCATGTGGATCGTCGCAAAGCGGGAAATAGGCATGGGGCGAATTCTGGGGCTTTGGCCCCTCCATTGCAAGTTGCAAGCGGTCTCCATGCGGGAACAGCTGTTGGCGCTATAATGTCTGTGGGCGCGCCGTTGGGCGTTGTTCAAGGCAAGCTAATGTCGGGGGATTACAGGATGAGTGTGGACAAAACAGCCGGTCATTTCGACCTGACGGATAAGGTGATACTGGTCACCGGGGGCAGCCGTGGTCTCGGCTTCGCCATGTGCAAAGCATTCGCCGATGCTGGCGCCACGGTAGTCATCAGTTCGCGCAAGCAGGAGGGCTGCGAGCAGGCTGCTCAGCGCATAGCACAGGAAACCGGCAAAGCCTGCCTGCCCCTGGCCTGCCATGTGGGAGACTGGGAGGCCTGTGATGAGCTGATTGAAGCGGTGTATGAAAAATACAATCGTATCGATGTTCTGGTGAACAATGCGGGTATGTCGCCGCGCTATGAGAGTCTGGGAAGTGTAAGCCGCGAGTTGTGGGACAAGGTCATTGCCGTCAACCTGGCGGGGCCTTTTCGGCTCTCGGCTATCGTCGGTGAACAGATGGCTAGAGCGGGGGGCGGCTCGATCATCAATATCAGCAGTACTGCCGCCGTGGCTCCCACGACCGCGGAGCTTCCCTATGCCGCGGCAAAGGCGGGTCTCAATAACCTGACTGCAGGCCTGGCCCGCACTTTTGCGCCAGCTGTTCGTACCAACTGTATAATGCCCGGGCCTTTTCTCACCGACAT
Source organism: Halioglobus sp. (assembly GCA_029287595.1). Classification (GTDB taxonomy): domain Bacteria; phylum Pseudomonadota; class Gammaproteobacteria; order Pseudomonadales; family Halieaceae; genus JAACFI01. The sequence continues at coordinate 4,259 of JARFQU010000120.1, forward strand.
ATCGCAGGCATGGAGTGACGAGGTAAAGCAGTCCATTGCCGCGCTGGTACCCATGGGCAGGGCAGGTGAGCCCGAGGAAATTATCGGTGCGGCCCTTTACCTGGCCAGCGATGCCTCGCGCTATACCAATGGCGCCGTTATCAAGGTCGACGGTGGCATGGCCTACGGTAGCTAGATCCCCGCACGAGTCGAATTATCCGGGTAGCTGAAGCCCAGGGTTTCCTCGGTATAGCGCCACAGCCGCTCAGCCTGTTCGTCGTCGCGACCCCAGGGTTTGGCTTTCGCCAGCTTGCAGTTGGCGAAATACTCGCCGCTGATCCCGGCTATCTCGTCGCTGGTACACAGGTAGAGAGAAGTTTCCGCGCCCTGCTCGGGACTGCGAAAGAAGGGTTTGAGCAGCGCGGGCAATATCTTGCTTAGCAGACCTTTATTATTGGTGCCCAGGGATGTCGCCACAGCGCCGGGGTGGAGGCAGTTAACAGTGGTATCCTGGTCTTTCAGTCGCTGCGCCAGGGTGCGGGTGAACAGGATGTTAGCCAGCTTGGAGCGGCCGTATTCACGAAAGGTCTTATAGCCGCGTTCGGCCTGCATATCGTCGAAGCCCATGTTCCTGACGAAAGTATGGGCGTGAGACGCGACGTTGACGATGCGTGACTTCGGGGCTTGTTGCACTGCCGGTAGTAATAGCCCTGTGAGCAGGAAAGGCGCGAAGTGATTGACCGCCAGGGTCTCCTCGAAGCCGTCCACTGTCACCTTGCGGGTGGTATTGACCACGCCGGCATTATTTAACAGCACGTCCAGCGGGCGGCCCGACGCCATGAACTCTTCTGCGGCCCGGCGCACGCTGGACAGGTCGGCCATATCCATTGCGATTACGGTGGGTTGTTCACCACTGACGCCAATAATATCCTGCTCCAGTGCAAGCGCTTTTTCCGGGTTGCGGCAAAACAGCGTCAGATGGGCACCACGGCTGGCCAGTTCCAGCGCCGAATAGCGGCCTATGCCTGCAGTCGGTCCTGTTATGGCGATATGTTTACCTCGCATGCTCACCTCGGCTGTCATGGTTTAATGCAGCATAACACGCGCTGCGTAACCCAAGAGTGCGGTCTGGGGCTCATGACTTCATATTTTCCGCGCCCCAGTAGGCCTTCATGCTGTTGACCTTGCCCTGCGCGTCGAATTCGAAGACATCGATGATATCCACGGTAAAATCAGCGGTTTGCGCCTGGAACGGAAACGCCACAGCATTTCCCGCACAGCGAGGCTCGCCGGTCAGGGCCAACTTTGCCCCGGAGGCCAGGGCACCTTCGTAAAACGCGCAGATCGCATCAATACCCTCGTGCGCATCTGTGCCCACGGGATCTTCCACCCGGGCATTGACGGCGTAGATGTCCCTGATTATGTCCATATCAGCTTTTGCAAAGGCCTCTACATATTTGTGGACCGCGGCAATTTTGTCATTGGCTTCCATTATCTTCTCTCTCCTAGTAGCCACAGAGTGTGGCGTAACGATCTTTGTGAAAGCCGGTGTCGCCGAAGACCTGGATGGCGACCCTGGCGCGTTTCAGGAACAGGCCGATATCCAGTTCGTCGGTAACGCCGATGCCACCGTGCATCTGCACCGCCTCATTGGTCACCAGCTTGGCCAGTTCGTTGAGTTTCGCTTTGGCCAGGCTGGCCAGCATAGGCAGCTGCTCCGGGGTATCGTCTACCGCTGACAGGGTTTGCAATAGCACCGAGCGACACAATTCCAGCTCGGCCTGCATTTGCGCGGCCCTGTGCTGCAGTGCCTGGAAGCTGCCGATGAGTACGCCAAATTGTTCGCGCTGCTTCAGGTAGGCGACGGTGCGTTCGAACGCCTCCAGTGCCAGTCCCATCATCTCAGCGGCAATGGCGACGCGACCGCGGTCCAGTACCGGTTCCAATACCGACCAAGCTTCGTCGAGTGTCCCGATAACGGCGCTCGCGGCGACCCGGACCTGATCGAAGTTGATATTGGCGGCATTGCGAGAGTCGGCCATGATGGTGCGCTCCACAGTGACACCGGGGGCGTCTCGGTCCACCAGGAACAGGGTCAGTCCACTGCTGGCTGGTGGCTCGCCGCTACTGCGTGTCACCACGATCAGCTTGTCTGCGCTGTGGCCGTCCAGCACGAAAGTCTTGCGCCCGGTAATAATGAACTCATCACCGTCGCGCTCAGCGCGTGTCGCTATCTGGGTGGGACGGTGGTGGTGGGTCTCCTCCAGGGCCAGCGCGGTAGTCAACTCACCGGCAGCTATGGCCGGCAGCAGCGTTTCCTTCTGCTCCTCGCTGCCGCCCAGCAGCAGCGCAGACGCGCCGACCACCGCTGAGGCAAAGAGTGGAGATGCGCTCAGTGTGCGCCCCGTTTCTTCCAGTACCACTCCCAGGCCCAGGAAGCCAAAGTCCAGGCCGCCATACTGCTCTGGCAGGATGATGCTGGCCCAGCCCAGTTCCGCCATTTGTTGCCACAGGGTCGGGGCATAGCCCAGGGGGTCGCGGCTATCGCGCAGTTCACGCAGTGCCGCGACCGGTGCATTGGCGCCCAGGAATTCTCTCGCGGTACCCTGCAGCAGCTGCTGTTCTTCGTTTAAAACCAGTGCCATGATCGGAATCTCCTAGGATTGGGGCAGTTCGAGAACCGACTTGGCGATGACGTTGAGCTGGATCTCGGAACTGCCTCCGGCAATGGTCATAGCCTTGGACATGGCCCATAGTCTGGTGGTGTCCAGTTCCTCGGCAGTGAAGCTGTCGCCTTCCCAGCCCACCCCCTGGCTCCCCATGATGGCCAGCAGCAGCTCGCTCTTGGTTTTTTCCGCTTCAGTGCCCAGGTATTTCATCACCAGCGCAGCGGCGCTGTGCACGCCCCTGGCCTTTTCTTCAAAGGTGCGGAAGTGGGTGAGGGCGATGGCATGCATTTGCATGTTGTAGTCCACCAGGTCACTGCGCAGCTGCGCGTCGACAATTTTCCCGTTTTCGAATTCCAGGTATTTATGGGCCGCCTCGTTGGGTGCCACGATCTTGCGCGGCGAGTCGCTGCCGATTTCTGCCATCAGCTTGCGCTCATGCACCAGCAGCGCCTTGGCCACTGACCAGCCCTTGTTGAGTTCGCCCACCAGGTTTTCCTTGGGCACCTTCACATTGTCGAAGAAGGTCTGGCAGAATTCTGACTCGCCGCTGATCAGTGCAATAGGCGTGGTGCTGACGCCCGGGCTGTCCATATCGATCAACAGGAAGCTGATCCCCTCCTGTTTCTTCACGTCCGGGTTGGTGCGCACCAGGCAGAAAATCCAGTCACATTTGTCGGCATTGGTGGTCCAGATTTTGCTGCCGTTTACCAGGAAATGGTCGCCCTGGTCCTCCGCCTTGCATTGCAGGCTGGCCAGGTCGGAGCCGGCGCCCGGCTCGGAATAACCCTGCGCCCAGCGCGTTTCGGCGTTGATGATGGCGCGTATGTGCTGCTGCTTTTGTTCCTCGTTGCCATACTCCAGTATGGCGGGGCCCAGCATCCATATACCGATACTGTAGACCGGCGTGCGCGCATTGATGCGTTTCATCTCATCCTTGATGATTTTGCCCTGCTCGGCTGACAGGCCGCCGCCGCCATACTGCGCCGGCCACTCCGGGGCTATCCACCCCTTGTCGCGCACGCGCTGGAACCACAGCCTGGCGTCCTCGCTGGGGAATTCACCGCGCCGGCCGCCCCAGAACTGTTCTTCCGCGGTGATGGGTTGGCGCTGGGACTCGGGGCAATTGTCCTGCAGCCATTGGCGCACTTCACTGCGAAACTCCTCGGGGTCCTGCAAAATGTCTCTCCTGACGGGTGCTGTCACGGCGTGCTCCTGGTGTAATAACGGATAGGGCCGCAGTTTTCGACACGCTATAGTACGAGCGGCGTGCGGCCGGATAAAGACCATTCAGGGTAATTACCCTGTTGCGCAGTGCAATGGCTTAATAAGTCAGTCCGCATTGACGAAAAAACACAGGGAGTCAGCGCTGGCGATTCATGCGCGCCCGGTTTACTGCCCCGTACTGCTGCGCTTGACCGGCGCGGAGTCCGCACGGCATGCTGTCGCCATTGTTAGTGGAGCCGCTATGAACAGATTTGAAAACAAGGTCGTCCTGGTCACAGGTGCGGGCAGTGGCATTGGCAAGGCGAGTGCCCTGCGTATGGCCACTGAAGGCGGTGCCCTGTTTTGCGTAGATGTTAATAGCGAGGCGCTGGATGCCACGGTCGAGGAAATCAGCGCTGCCGGGGGTGAAGCGACCGCCCGTGTCTGCGACGTTGGCGATGAGGCCAGTGTGGATGCCTGCGTGGCCGCCTGTGTCGATCGCTATGGCAGTCTCTATGCCCTGGTGAATATGGCGGGCATCCTGCGCTTTGATGATACTGAACAGTTGCAGACCCGCAACTGGCAGCAGGTGATCGACATCAACCTCACCGGCACCATGTTGCTGTGCCGCGCGGCGTTGCCACACCTGCTGCTCAGTAAGGGCAGTATTGTCAACGCGGCATCCACTGCAGCTCTTTCAGGTTTGCCCTGTGGTGTTGCTTACTCGGCCAGCAAGGGCGGGGTACTGGCGATGACCCGCAGTATCGCGGTGGAGTATGCCAAGCGCGGGGTGCGCGCCAATTGCGTCTGTCCAGGTGATATCAAAACGGGAATGACCAACGACGTGGGCTTCCCGGATACCATGGATTGGGACCTGATGCCGCGCATCATGTCCATCAGCGGCGCCAAGGGTCCGGAAGTGATGGCCGGCGTCATCGCCATGCTGGCGTCGGAAGACGGCGCCCACATTACCGGCGAGGATGTGCGGGTGGACGGCGGAACCCTGTCTTAGTCCTTACTGGGACTCGATCAACTCCACTTCATAACTCAGGGTTTGCTCCCCGAAGCGGGTTTTGACCATTATTTTCTCGCCCGGTTTATGGGCCTCCAGTGCGCTGAAGTAGTCATCATTACTGCGAATCACCTTGTCGTCTATGTGGGTGATGATATCTCCCAGCACGATCTGCCCGCGGGCGCCACGATAGGCCCCGCGCAGGCCCGCCTCGGCGGCGGGCAAGCCCGGGTAGACCTGGACTACCGGCAACCCCTCAATGTTGTAGCGACGTACCCAGCGGTCGCTGGCCAGTTCCACCCCGATCATTGGCCGCAGAATGCGTCCATAGCTTATCAGTTGTGGGACTACTTCTTTTACGGTGTTGACCGGTATGGCGAAACCGATGCCGGCGCTGGCGCCGCTGGGGCTGTAGATTGACGTATTGACGCCCACCAGATGCCCCAGTGAGTTGAGCTGTGGCCCCCCGGAATTTCCAGGATTAATAGCGGCATCGGTCTGTATCACGCCGCGAATCTTGCGCTCGCTGGCGGCCTGTATCTCCCTTCCCAGGGCGCTGACGATGCCCGTGGTGAGGGTGGTGTCCAGACCGAAGGGATTGCCAATGGCCAGCACCTTGCGCCCCACGCTAAGCTCCGATGAGTCGCCCATGGGTAGCGTTGCCAGGTCCTCCGGAGGAGTTGTTATGCGCAGGACGGCCAGGTCTTTCTCCGGCGCCACGCCGATGACTTCCGCTTCATATTCGCTGCGATCCTGCAGCGTCACCGTGAGTTTGTGTGCGCCTGCAATCACATGGAAATTGGTGACCACCAGGCCGCTTTTGTCCCACACGAAACCGGTGCCGGAGCCCCTTGGAATCTCCTGCACGTTCAGGGTGAAGAAGCTCCGGCGCAGGGCGGTGTTGGTTACATAGACTACCGCGGGACTGGCCTTGCGAAAGATCTCTGTGGTGTTAGCTTCGTCCTCGGTGGAGAAACTCAGGTAATCTGTCTCTGCGTGGCCCTGGCTGCACAGTGCGGCACCCAGCAGTAAGGTGGATGCCAGGCGTGCGATGGTCGATACAGCTGTGCTATACATTTAGCCCCCTATGGTGCAAAAGCCTGCTGGAATGCACGAATGCGCTTGGCATTCGCACCGATATCCCCGATACCGACCCGCGATACAGAGCGCAGGTCTACCTTCGTGCCCTGGGCATTGCTGCGTAAGCGGATCACGATATCGTCTTTGAATGCCATTATCGCCGTGGTTTCGACTGCTTCGATGACGCCGGCATTGCGATCCTGGTGGTAGATATCCCAGCCCAGGTCTCCGGCTACCGCGAGGGCGCGATCAAAGGCGGCCTCGATGTCCAGGCTGGTACGGATGGTCTGCACATCCGGGTAAGCCTCCTGCTGGGCAGAGATAGCCTGCGGGTCGATTTCCAGTGAATTCGCGCTTTCCGGGCGTTGTTCCATGGCCATGGTGAACACGGGTGGGTCCTTGATGTCCGTGGTGACGTCGTGTATCGGTGGGTAATCACCACGACCGGCCAGTAGCGAGATCAGCAACACCGCGCCGGGCAGGGCAACCAGCATGCGCCCCAGGATGGCGCCGCGGGTATTGGCGTAGCGCGGCAGCAACAGCAATACCCCGCACAGCCCCAGAACCAACACGCAACCCAGACAGCTCAAGGCGTAGAGCAACAGTCCCTGCTGCCAGGCACCGGAGCGCACCGTGAGCACGGATACGGGCAGCAACAATAGCAGTGTCACGGCAATGTACCCTGTCCAATTGACCAGGGCTCCTGGCGCATTCGTTTTAGTCATTTGCAAAACACCTCTAATGGGCGATAGTTTTTCAGATAGCCAAGAATACTATTGCGGCGACCCGCTGGCGAGGGTTGTCGCTGGTTCAATTGACCAGCCCCTGATGCGCTTTGCGTTGCTTTGGTTTGAGCTTGACCATAGCTTCTGCTTAACTTGCGCGCTGTTACAGGACACGGCCGCGATGGCGGTGGCCATTACGATAAGGGAGTTACAGGGTATGGGAAGGGTAGCTGGCAAGGTCGCCATCGTCACTGGAGCGGCCAGCGGAATGGGTAAGTCTGACGCCCACCTGCTGGCGCGTGAGGGTGCCGTGGTCGTGGTGACGGATCTCAATGAAAGCGACGGCCAGGCGGTGGCCGACGAGATTGGCGAGAATGCGGTTTTCATGCGCCTTGATGTGACCGATGAAGATAACTGGAGGGCGGTGATTGCGGCGACTGTGGAGAAGTTCGGGGCCCTGGATGTTCTGGTAAACAACGCGGGAATGATTGCCCTGGGTACCATCGTCGATACCGATCTGGAGTCCTGGCGCATGATTAACGCGGTCAACAGCGATGGCGTATTCCTGGGCTGCAAACACGCCATACCCGCTATGGCGGAAAGCGGTGGTGGCTCCATTATCAACATGTCCTCGGTCGCGGCGATCCACGGACAGTCTTTTGTCGCCGCCTACACCGCCAGTAAAGGGGCAGTGCGGGCGTTGACCAAAAATATTGCCATGTTCTGTAAAGAGCAGAAGAACGGTATTCGCTGTAATTCAATTCACCCGGACGGGGTCAAGACACCTATGGTGGTCAAGGTCGCCACCGGCAAGGACACGGCCACCCAGGCGGATATCGATGAAATAGGCAAGTTCGGCAATATGTGCGAGCCTGAGGATATAGCGAACCTGGTATTGTTCCTGGCGTCCGAGGAGTCCCGCTTCATCAACGGCGCGGAGATGTTGATCGATAACGCCTCTACCATTACGCCGCCGGTGGGCGTGTAGCGGCGCAGCGGGAGCAGCACCATGGAAAAATTACTGTATCCCCTGTGGCGAGCCCAGGATAAATCTCCCGATGACTTTCGCGATACGCTGCTCCAGCAGTTGTGCCCGAAACTGTTGCTGCAGGGCGGTGTGCGTGGTATCCGCCTGTGCGTCGCAGACAGTGCCGTAGCTGCCGCCGCCGGCCGTTGTATGACGAATAATGCACCGGTACCGGATGCCATGCTGTCGCTGTGGGTGGATGCCGCTGGCGCTGCCGCAGCCTGGGAGCCATTGATCGATGCCAGCGTGGCGCGTCGCAGCGCCTACCAGGTGGTGGAATCCGAGCCCCTGGTCAACCAGGCGACACATCCATCACAGCCGGGGGAGCGGGTCTACGGTATGTGCCACGTGGTTTTCTTTCGCAAGCCGCAGGCCCTGGCTCGGGACCAGTGGCTGGAGGTATGGCAGGTCAGTCATACCCGGGTGGCCATCGATACCCAGTCCACGTTCGGTTATCGCCAGAATGTGGTGGTGCGCACCCTGGATGAGCACAGCACGGCTTTTGACGCCATTGTGGAAGAGAATTTCCCCCCCGGCGCGATGACCTCGGACCATGACTTTTATGACACCGATGGCGACGACGAGCAACTGCAGCAGCGCATGACCGAGATGATGGACAGCTGTGTGCGCTTCATCGATTTCGAGTCCATCGATGTCATCCCCATGAGTGAATACCTGGTCAAGCCGCTTAGCTGACCGGTTGCGCTGGATTATCGGCCGTTGCTCAGGCGCCGGTTTGCAGAGCGCGTATCCTGTCGTCCAGCGGCGGATGGGAGCGGAACAGGCCAGATAGGCCCTGCTTCAACTGTTCACTGATACCGAAGGCGGTGAGTTCCCCGGGCAGATCCTGGGGCTGCCCCTGCTCCAACTGCAGGCGCTGCAGCGCCGCGATCATATCGGCGTTGGTGGTCAGGTCTGCGCCCGCCCGGTCCGCCCGGTATTCACGCCAGCGGGAGAACCAGAACACGATGGTGCTGGCCAGGGCACCCAGTACCAGTTCGGCCACGATGGTCACTACGAAATAGCCGATGCCATAGCCGCGCTCGGTCTTGAATACCACCCGGTCCACGGTGTGTCCGATAATGCGCGCCAGGAACATGACGAAGGTGTTGACCACGCCCTGTATCAGGCTCAGCGTAATCATATCGCCATTGGCAACGTGACCGATTTCATGGGCCATAACCGCCCGCACCTCCTGCGGGCGAAAGCGTTGCAGCAGGCCCGCGCTGACCGCCACCAGGGCGGCATTGCGATTCCAGCCGGTAGCAAAGGCATTGGCCGCCTGGGAGGGGAATATACCCACCTCGGGCATGCCGATTCCCGCCTCTTGTGCCAGCTCCCGGACGGTATCCACCAGCCATTGCTCGTCGCGGTTGCGCGGCGTTTCGATGATATAGGCCCCGGTGCCGCGCTTGGCCATCCACTTGGAAATGAACAGGGATATGAGCGAACCGCCGAAGCCGAAAATGGCACAAAAAACCAGCAGTGCGGAGAGATTCAGGTCTACCCCATTGGCCGCCAGGATGCCCTCCAGGCCCAACAGGTTGAAAACGATGCTGACCAGCACCAGCACGGCCATATTGGTGGCCAGAAACAGCAGAATTCTCATAACGTGGAGGTATCCTCGAGTGGCTCCGCCTCTTCCCGGGGTGACAGCGGAATAGGGTTCTGGCTGGGTTCGATCATGGGCTCGCCGCGCTCGCTGGACTCGACCGGCAACACCTCGCCGCGCAGCTCGAAATCCTTGGAACTGAGTTCGAACAGAGTGTTGACCGCGTCGTCCCGGTGGCGTGCGCGCATCACTGTCCTGGGGTCGGAACCATCGACCCAGGCCTTGCTTTTGCCCCAGTAGTGACCAAGTTGATTGCGGATGACAAATAATTCAGACATGAAAATGCTCGGTTCCTCAGGTTGGATGCGCGCAAGTGTAAGCATTTGCAGGGCGCGATGGAAGTACCCCCCCTCAGCCCATTAGCAGGTCCTTGGCCTGGTTGATTTTGGCCGCCAGGTAATCGTTGCCGCCCCGGTCGGGATGCAACTTCTGCATCAGCCTGCGGTGGGCGGTGATAATGTCTTCTTCGCTTGCGCCCTCGGCCAGTCCCAGCACGGCCAATGCCTCCTTGCGGTCAAGATTGGCGCCGCTGCCTGTGGCGCCGCCGCCGGAATCTCCAAAGGGCGCTTCGCCGGGGAAGCGCCGTTGCAGGTAGCTATCCAGCAATTGAGCGGAGTCCGCATCCTCCTGGCGGCAGTACGCCAGCAGCTCCATCAATTGTTCGCGGTTCATATCGGCCAGGTGCCAGCCCTGGTATGTGCCGCGCAATACCTCGCCCTGCAATTCGCCGCTGTCGTGGTCCAGCTGCATGCGCAGGATGGCGGTCTCGACGGTGGAACTTTGTCCCGCGGCGGGAGTTTGACCGCCAAGTATCTTCATGGAGGCGAGCATGGGAAACAGGCGCAACAGGGTTGGCCCCAGCTGACGCAGGGCAACCAACAGGCCGGCCAGCGCCGCTCCCACCCAGTGCATGCGCCCGGTGATGGCCAGGAAAATCACCACCGCCACGCCGACACCCACCCCGAGCTTGATGTATTCCGCCCGGCGTTTGTGGGGCGGCAGGTTGCGGGCGCGTTGCAGCAGGATATAGACCACGGTAATGATGGCCACTAGCAGTAGTATTCGGGACACGAGGTTCCTTACGGTTTGAGTTGCTTGAGCAGCAGTTTAGCACTGTCGCCGGTGGACTTTTCAAGCGCTGCACGGCCGCCTGCCGCATAGCTGGCCACCGCGCCAAGCAGGGCGGCCAGCGTGCCTGCACTGCGCGCATCGAAGCGGGCGTATGCGCCGCCGCTGAGCCTGGCCATACTGCGGAAGGTCTGCTCTACCCCCCGGTTGCCACCCTCCTGGAACAGGAACAGCGGCAATTGCAGCAGACCGCACTGTCCTGCCAGGTCGCACAGGGTATCGGGGTTTTCTTCCACTGCGTCGCCTATAAACACCAGTGCGCGCACTTTGCTTTTGCGTTGCTCGGCCAGGGCGTGGCGCAGCAGTCGGGCGATCTGGGTATGACCTCCCTCACAATAGACGCTTGCCATCAACTGGCCCAGGCGGGCGCTGTCATTGATCCAGCGACTGGCTCGAAACTCATGGAAGCCGCGGTAGTAGCACAGTTGCACCGCCAGGGTGGCCACCTCGTCGGTAGCGCGGAACATGCCCGCCTGTAACTGGCAGGCGGTATCCCAGGTGGGCTGGCGGCTGGCGGTAGCGTCGATGGCAAAAATCAGCCGTGGCTGCTTCTCCACAAATTGCGTGATGGTTTTACTTTTGTTCAGGAACTGGGCGATTTCACCGGCGGAAGAGCGCCGACTTGGGGGCTTGGCCATAGGCGGGGGGAACCTCCTGGGTACTCAGGGGTGGTGGCTATGATCCTCCAGTTTACCGATTTCCTGCAGTTCCTCCAGGTAGCGGCGACGCGTGGCCAGTTCCGAGATGGCTTGCGCCAATGCGTCATCGTCCACCTGCGTTTCAGCCGCATTGTTTACCAATTGCCAGAGCTTGCGGCTGCAAAGCTCGCTGGCATTAAATGTTCTCGTATTCATAGTTCTGTATGTTCCGTTTTCAATCCCTTTGTTGTTTTATCCCGGGGGCCAAAAAAACACCCCGGGGCGTTGTTGCAGGGACCAGATTAGTTAGCAATTATGACAATGGCGTGAAAGCAACGTGTTTCAGCTGGTTTGGCTGTTGTAGCCGCTGCGCCTTGTGTTGAGTACCACCTTACACCGATGGGGGCGTAAATGGGAAGGGGGCGCCGCCATCAAATTCGGGTCCCAGCAATTCCGGCTGCTCACCGGGCTGCCATTTGGGTAAAGTGAAATGGGCAATATGCCGGACCGCCGGAGCCCCGGTGAAGTCGGAGCGACTGTCCTCCATGGTCACCATCTGTACCCGGAGTTCGCCGGCATCAAAACTCGCCAGGCCGTAGCCATTGGCGGCAGTATCAACGTACTTCAGCCCCGGGTTGGATTTGTTTGGCCCAAGCCAGCGCGCCAGGGTTTCCATGCCGCTTTTTGTATAGGTATAGGCAGCCAGTACCCCGTCCAGCATGGACATGTTCCATACCGGAGTCAGTCCATCACTGCTCTGGCTATAGACAATGGGCTGGAAGTCAGGATGGCCGCGCTCCGCTATCAGGGCCAGTTCTTCGAACAAAGAGGAGGAACTGATCCCGGCCACGGTGAAATCAACGCACACCGGTGCGGCCTTGGGGTCGCTGGCGGAATGACTGACGGTACCGGCCCCGTGCATGTGATGATCCCCGGACAGGGATACCACACCGGTGACCTCCTGTTGTTGCAAATATTGCATCAGATAGCTGACTTCATAGGGATAACCCGCCCAGGCATCTATCTGCAAAATGCTGTCCTGGAAGCTGCTAAAGGGCAGTGCTGACAGGTCTACACGCATGGGAAACAGTGGCAGGGCATTACCCCAGAGTTTCCAGCGGGCTTGAGAGCTGGACATGCTTTGCAGCAGCCAGTCGCGCTGTTCCAAACCCAGCAGGCTTCCCGGGGGACGGTCCCGCGCCGGGTTGGGTATTGTGCCATCCCCGACAGGCAGTGTGGCGGGCGGATTGCCGTCGTTGTAGGTGTTGCCGGCATCGGCAATCTCAATCAATTGCACCGTGTTCAGGGGCAGGCCCACCGATTCGGCAAAGCCCTTGGGCAGGCAGGGCGGGCTGCGGTAGCTGCGGCTGTCGGTCAGCATGATGTCCAGGTTACGGCCCCATTTGAGGTGACGGTAAATGCGCAAGCTGTCTACAGCTGCCTGGTTGCGTGTTGCCTTTTCCCCCACCAGTGGCTGGCGGCGAAAATCATGTGCCGGCTGACCCTGCAGCTCACCCAACAGGCAGGGGATGTACTCGAACCAGGCCTGGTTGGCATCCTGTTTGCGTTGCGGGTCCAGGTGGGGCTCGCCACCGTAGGTGCTATAGCTCTGGAAATTATCATTGCTGAATTCATGGTCATCCCAGGTGCAGATAAAGGGCCAGCGCGCCCTGGCTTCCTGCAGGTGGGGGTCGCTGAGATAGGTCAGGTAGAGGTGGCGGTAGTCCGCCAGCGATACCGCGTAGCGATTTTCCTTGCGGTTCACGCCATCGGGAAAGGGCGGCACCTTGCGCGAGTGTGGGCTGCCATCGGTGCGGGTATGCCAGCTGCGTTCGTAGATGAAATCACCCAGGTGCAGCACGAACTGGATGCTCTCCTGCTCGGTGGCGGCTTTGTCATCTTCCAGCATTCGGGCCCAACTGCCATAGAAGGCATCCTCGTAGCTCTGGCAGCTGGCGAAGGCCAGCTTGACCGGTCTATCCTGGTCGGGGGCAGGGGCGGTCCGGGTGCGGCCGATACGCGAACTTGAGCCGGACCCGCCCAGAAAACGGTAGTAGTAGTGTCGGTCTGGCTGCAGGCCGTCCACGTAGGCGCGCAGTGTATAGTCACTGTCAGCCGAGGTATGCACTTCGTTTTGCAGCAGCACCAGGGCGAAATCTTCAGTGGCACTCACTTGCAGTAATACCGGGATGCGGACTGCATCGCCCGGGATGTCATCCACGGCGGGAAGTGCCCGTGTCCACAGCATCACCGCGTCCTGCTGCGGGTCGCCTGAGGCTACGCCCTGGGGGAATTCCAGTCGCGGTTTGTCCTGCATCAGGGCCGTGCCCGCAGCCATCGCGCCTTTGGCGGTGAGGAAGAAGGTGCTGGTGGACAGCAGGCCCAGTAGGGAGCGGCGAGTAAGTGGCATGGCTATAGTCGTTTTCTGCCTGGTTCATCTACTGTATCTTACTCTGCGTAGACAATGTAGGACCCATTCTTAAACTGGCCAGGCGGGAGCTCCCGAATTTATGAAACTGTTTGATATCCGCAAAAAACACGGACTGCCCGATCCCGCAAACGCACTGCCCGGGCGGGATCAGGAAATGCCGGTACCGGCACGGCATTACGTGAACGGCAATCCACTGAAAGGCCCCTTCCCCGCGAATCTGCAGCAGGCGATGTTTGGTATGGGCTGCTTCTGGGGCGTGGAGCGCAAGTTCTGGCAACAGCAAGGGGTGTTTACCACTGCCGCGGGTTATGCCGCCGGCAGTACCCCCAACCCCAGCTACAAGGAAGTATGTTCAGGGCGCACCGGACACAACGAGGTGGTACTGGTGGTTTTTGACCCGGCCGTGGTCAGCTACGGGGAATTACTGACCCTGTTCTGGGAGGGACACAACCCCACCCAGGGCATGCGGCAGGGCAACGACCTGGGTACGCAGTATCGCTCCGGTATCTACACGTTTGGCGATGATCAGCTGGCGTTGGCGCAGGCTTCCAAAGAACACTACCAGGCGGCGCTTGCAAGCGCGGGTTATGGCGACATCACCACGGAAATATTGGCTGCGCCACCCTTTTATTATGCTGAGGACTACCATCAGCAGTACCTGGCAAAAAATCCCGGTGGCTACTGCGGGCTGGGTGGCACCGGGGTAAGCTGCCCCGAGGGCCTGTCCGCCTGAGCGCTGCGTGCCCCGGCTGCGCAAAATTATCCACATTGACGCGGATTCATTCTATGCGTCGGTGGAAACCCGCGATAACCCGGAGTTAGTTGGCAGGCCCCTGGCCGTAGGTGGCAGGGCGGACCGGCGCGGGGTGATCGCCACAGCTAATTATGCGGCCAGGAAGTTTGGGGTGCACTCAGCCATGGCCGCCTCCAGGGCGCTGAAGCTGTGTCCGCACTTGTTGATAATACCTCCGAGGTTTGAGGTCTACCGCGCCGTTTCGGCACAGTTTCACGAAATCTTCCGCGACTACACCCATCTGATAGAGCCCCTGTCCCTGGACGAGGCATTTCTGGACGTCACCGATAGTGAACAGTTCCAGGGCAGTGCCACGCTGATCGCTGCCGATATACGGCGTCGCGTGCAGGCGGAGCTGGGGCTGACGGTATCCGCCGGTATTGCCCCAAACAAGTTCCTGGCAAAGGTCGCCAGCGACTGGCAGAAGCCCGACGGTATGTTTACCATCGCACCGGAGCAGGTGTCGGGGTTTGTGCTGGCGCTGCCGGTTAGCAAGATCAATGGAGTGGGGCGCGTAACCGCGGAAAAACTGCGTCGCATGGGGGTGCAGACCTGTGGTGACCTGCAGTTACTGGCACTGGAAACCCTGGTGCAGCGTTTTGGCAAGTATGGACAGCGCCTGTACGATGTGGCCCGCGGCATTGACCACCGGCAAGTGCAAACCTCCCGGCTGCGTAAGTCGATCAGCGTAGAGCGCACTTATGCGCAGGATATCGACCTGATGCCGGCCATGATTGTGCAGGTGGATGAACTGCTGCTGGAACTGGCGAAGCGCTTTGGCAAAATTGCGGATCGCTATTTTCCTACCAAGAGAGTGATCAAGATAAAGTACAGTGACTTCACCCAGACCACCCTGGAAGAGGCCATAGGCGATAGCGGTGAACCCTGGAACGCCCCTGCCGTATTTCATCGCCTGGTGGCCACCGCCTGGCCCAGGGGGGCGAAGCCGGTGCGCCTGTTGGGCGCGGGCTTACGCCTGCAACCGCGCGGGGCGGGCGAACTGGACCAGATGAATCTGTTCGAGGACGACCCGCTGGAAGCTCAAGCACTCCGCTGATCGGGCATACCTTCAGTAGGGCCCTCAGTCGAAATCAAACTCATCTGGCTCGCTGGCCTCCAGTTGCTCCATCAGGCTGATAGCGATAGCCACGAAATCCGAGTCGGTGATAATGCCCACCAGCCGGCCCTCCCTGACCACCGGCAGGCAGCCCAGTTTATTTTTCTGCAGATGCATCGCGGTGCCGCGCAGGCCGGCCTGTTCGTCCACTGTTTGCACCGGTGAGGTCATGACCGAGGAGATTGCCACGTAGTTCTCGGTGGCTGTCGCTCCGCGCTGCTCTCCAAGCACTGTTGAATCCGCGGCCGCCAGCAGATCCCGGTGGGATACCAGGCCTATCAGGCTGTCCTCGCCACTGACGACGGGAATGTGGCGTATATGATGCTCGGCCATCAGTTGTCGGGCCTCTGCCAGGCTGTTGTCCGGGCCCAGGGTATAGGGCTCCCGGGTCATGATTTCGGCGACGCTTAGCATGTTTTCTCCTCATCCTTTCGGGGTTATCGGGGCATTTGGTTTAAAAGGTAGACCCATTAATCAGCTTATGCCTTGATCGTCGTCAACAAACACTTGTCTGGTGAGTGGCTTCAGGCTATATGTTAGGTGTGCGGCGGCGCCTGCGTGGGTTTCCGTTCAAAAAAACGATAACTATAAATCGAGGTGAGTTTATGTACTCCAGAAATCCCTGGGGCAGGTCCGTCCTGAGCGTTGTGGCCGCCGCCCTGGCTGCGCCACTGCTGTCTTTTCCCGCGTCCGCACAGAACTTTATGCTGGAGGAGGTTATCGTCACCGCGCGTAAACGCGTGGAAACCTTGCAGGAAACCCCGGTCGCGGTAACCGCTCTGGACGCTGATGCGTTGCGCGAGGCGGGCATACGCAATCTCTCTGACCTGAACCAGATAGCGCCCAACATCGAGGTGGCCTCCGCCAACGGTAACGCGCCCCTGGCCAATATCTTTATTCGCGGCGTGGGCCAACGTAATACCGGGGTTAATGTCGATTCCGGAGTGGGTATTTATATTGACGGCGTGTATGTGGGCCGTCCGGACGGGGCCCTGCTCGATATCGTCGATATCCAGTCGGTGCAGGTATTGCGTGGTCCCCAAGGTACGCTTTTCGGCAAGAACACCACCGGCGGCGCGCTGGTATTTACCACCAACAAGCCGGTGGAGGAATTTGAAGGCTCACTGGGGGCCCGGGTGGGAAATTTCGACCGCCTGGATGGTGATTTCGTGTTGAACGTACCCCTCACCGATCAGCTCTATACCCGCTTCTCCGGCGCCTACCGCTCGCGCGATGGATTTATTGATAACGAGTTCGATGGCGACAAATACATGGACGAGGATCGCAAGAGCGTGATCTGGCAGACCCGCTGGCTGCCGGATGATGATTTTGTGGTTGATTTGAATGCGAACTGGTCCAAGACGGATCAGTTGGGCAGGCCGCAGAAGTGCATCCCAGTGCCGGGTATCGAAGGCTGGCAGGCGCAGCTTTTTGACACGCTGGGCGTAGTGCCCGCCACCGGCAAGACCTACGATGATTTCTGCCAGGAAGCGGCAGATGCCGGTGATGACCTGACGGTGCTTTCCGACCTCAAGGCCGATTATGAATCGAAAAATTATGGTGCATCATTGACCGCGGAATGGGATTTCAACGATCAACTGGCGATCAAGAGTATAACCGCATGGCGCGCTACCGAGGCCATCCAGAACGACGACCTGGATCACACGGCAACGCCGTTCCTGCACCGCACCATGAGTGTGCACCCTATTTACGACAACTCCCGCGATACCGACCAGTACAGCCAGGAATTCCAGTTTACCGGCAGCGCCTTCAACGACCAGTTGCAGTATGTGTCCGGCCTGTTCTGGTACCGCGAGGAAACCGATGGTGGTAACAATCCCAGCTACGTGGGCCCCTACGACCCGGCAATTGCCAACCTGTTCCTGCAGAATTCAAGCGATACCCAGCTGGAGTCGGACA
>JARFQU010000133.1 GCA_029287595.1 Halioglobus sp.
ATGAGCTTGAACAGCGCCAGTAAAGTCATTGTCGGCATGTCCGGTGGTGTCGACTCTTCCGTGTCTGCCCTGTTGTTACAACAGCAGGGCTATCGCGTGGAAGGCCTGTTCATGAAGAACTGGGAAGAGGACGATGGCACCGAATACTGCACCGCCAGGGAAGACTTTGCCGATGCACAGGCAGTCGCCGACAAGCTGGGTATCACACTGCACGGTGCCAATTTTGCCGCGGAATACTGGGATAACGTGTTCGAGCACTTCCTAGCGGAATACCGGGCGGGTCGTACCCCCAACCCGGACATCCTGTGCAACCGGGAAATCAAGTTCAAGGCCTTCCTGGACTACGCACTGATATTGGGCGCAGACTATATCGCCACCGGCCATTACACGCGCTGTGGCCAGGACCAGGGCAAAGGCACCCTGCTCAAGGGCCTGGATCACAACAAGGACCAGAGCTATTTCCTGCATGCGGTTGGCCATGCTGAGTTGGAAAAAACATTATTCCCCGTGGGTGAGATTGAAAAGCCCCAGGTGCGTGAGCTGGCAGAACAGCACGGGCTGGCTACAGCAAAGAAAAAAGACTCCACTGGCATCTGCTTTATTGGCGAGCGCCGTTTCAAGGATTTCCTGCAACAGTACCTGCCGGCGCAGCCCGGCGAGATCCGCAGCCTGGAGGATGAATACCTGGGGCAGCACCACGGACTGATGTACCACACCATAGGCCAACGCCAGGGCCTGGGCATTGGTGGACTTGCCAATCACAGCGAAGCACCCTGGTACGTGGTGGGCAAGGACCTGGATAACAACATATTGTTGGTGGCCCAGGGCAATGAGCACCCCGCCCTGTTTTCAACCCGTCTCAGCGCCAGTGAAATATACTGGGTCGCCGGTGCAGCTCCCGAACTACCCCTGCAATGCAGCGCCAAAGTGCGTTACCGGCAGGCGGATCAGCAATGTACAGTGAGCGCATCGGGCAGCGCATTCGAAGTGGTCTTCGAGCAACCGCAGCGGGCCGTGACCCCGGGGCAGTCGGTGGTATTTTATCTCGGCGAGCGCTGCCTCGGTGGCGGCGTCATCGAAAGTACGGGTACACGATGAGTGAGAGCAAGCTGTCCAGTCTGGAACAACAAACGGTGGCATTGGCCGGCGTTGCCCAGGCCGCGCGCCTGGTAGATCAACTTTCCAGGACCGGCAGCTACCCCATCGAATTCCTCGAACCCAGCATACACAGTCTGTTCGCCTTTGATGCAGACAGCGTAGAGGATATTTTCGGCGGCCTGCCCGGCGTCAAACTGGGCCTGCATAACCTCAGTAGCCTGCTGGCCAGCCGCCAGTCCCAGGAAAATCGCGAGATCGTACGTTACGTATTCAGTATGCTTTACCTGGAGCGCCGCTTTGCCGCAGATGCGCAGATGATGGCCGTGGTCCACTCTCGCCTGGAGCACACCAGTTTCCGCGCTGAGCATTTCGCCAGTCATGTCAATGACCTGTGCCACAGCGTGTCCGGCATCTACCAGGACACACTGAGCAATCTGAAATTCCGCATCAAGGTCAACGGCAGTGCCCAGCACCTGCAAAACCCGCAAACAGCGGATATTATCCGCGCGGTATTGCTTGCAGGCCTTCGCGCCGCGTTCCTGTGGCGGCAACTGGGTGGCCGGCGCTGGAAGCTGGTAATACAGCGCAAACAGATGCTGGAGGCGTCCCAGAAACTGTCGCGCGGCCTCGGGGTGGTGTAAAATCGCGGCTGTCTATTCCTCGGAGAAATACATGGAACTCTCGGCACTAAGCGCTGTTTCCCCTATTGATGGTCGCTATGGCAGCAAGACAGCGTCCCTGCGGGAGGTGTTCAGTGAGTTCGGGCTGATCAAGCGGCGGGTGCTGGTAGAAATACGCTGGCTGCAATGTCTCGCCGCCCACAGTGGCATCGAGGAGGTTCCGAGCCTGTCTGCACCAGCCAACAAACTGCTGGAGGAGATCCTCGATGAATTCAGCGAGGTAGACGCGCGGCGCATCAAGGATATCGAGGCGACCACCAACCACGACGTCAAGGCAGTGGAGTATTTCATCAAGGAGCGCTTCGACGGCAACGCCGAATTGCGTGCCATCTCGGAGTTCGTGCACTTTGCCTGCACCTCTGAGGATATCAACAACCTGTCCCACGCGTTGATGCTGCGGGACGGTTTACAGCAGGTGCTGCTGCCAGCCATGACCGATATTTGCAACCAGCTGGCGCAGTTGGCCCGGGATACGGCGGAAGCATCAATGCTCTCGCGCACCCATGGCCAGACGGCCAGCCCAACGACCATGGGCAAGGAATTAGCCAACGTTGTAGCACGCCTGCGGCGGCAGCTGGAGGCACTGCAGCAGGTTGCATTCCTTGGCAAAATCAACGGTGCGGTGGGCAACTACAACGCGCATTTATCTGCCTATCCCGCTGTAGACTGGCAGGCTAACGCCGAGGCGTTCGTCACTTCGCTGGGCCTGGACTGGAACCCCTATACCACGCAAATTGAACCGCATGACTATATGGCAGAGTTGTTCGACGCGATGGCGCGCTTCAATACCATTTTGATCGACTTCAATCGCGACATATGGGGCTATATCTCCCTCGGCTACTTCAAGCAGAAAACCGTGGCCGGGGAAGTGGGTTCCTCCACCATGCCGCACAAGGTCAACCCCATCGATTTTGAAAATGCAGAAGGTAACCTGGGCCTGGCCAACGCCGTGTTGCGACACCTGTCTGCCAAACTCCCGATTTCCCGCTGGCAGCGCGACCTGACCGACAGCACCGTGCTGCGCAATATGGGCGTGGGCGCCGCCTATAGCCTGATTGCTTACCAGTCCGGCCTCAAGGGCATCGGTAAACTGGAACTGAATGCCCAGCGCCTGGCGCAGGACCTGGACACCAGCTGGGAAGTGCTGGCGGAACCGATACAGACCGTCATGCGCCGCTACGGTATTGAGCAGCCCTACGAAAAACTCAAGGAACTGACTCGCGGGCAGGACATGAGCAGGGAGGTCATCCAGGCTTTCGTGGAGAAACTGGAACTACCGGCGCAGGCTCGCGAGGAACTGCTGGCGCTGACTCCCGCCAGTTACATTGGTAACGCCGTGGCGCAGGCCAGGGCAATTGACTAGGTCGCGCGAGTGCCATCCCCTGGCGAGCTGAACCTGGACCGGGAAAAATTCCTGGCACGTTACTGGCAGCGCCAGCCGCTGCTGATTCCCAACGCTATAGAGAACTTCAGCGTACCGCTAAGCAAACACCAGCTGGCGGGGCTGGCCCTGGAGGAAGAGGTCGAGTCGCGAATTATCGAATGCCGCGACAATACCTGGACCCTACAGCACGGACCTTTTCAAAACAAAGACTACCAGCGCGACACGCCATGGACGCTGCTGGTTCAGGCGGTGGATCACTATATCCCCGAGGTCGCCCAGCTGCGCAAACTGGTGGACTTTATTCCCCAGTGGCGCGTGGACGATGTCATGGTGAGCTATGCGGTAGACGCCGGCAGCGTCGGGCCCCATTACGATAATTATGATGTATTTCTGCTCCAGGGTGAGGGTGAGCGCCTGTGGAAGCTGGGGCAGTTTTGTGATCGCGATACACCGCTGCAGCCACACGACGATCTTCGCATATTGAGCCTGTTCGAATGTGAACAGGAGTATTTACTCAGTACCGGCGACATACTTTACGTACCGCCAGGCGTCGCTCACTGGGGCATCGCCCAGGGCGAATGCACCACCTTTTCCATCGGTTTTCGCGCACCACGGGTCAACGATATGGTATCGCGCTTTGCAGACCAGTTACTGGAGCAACTGGACCCGGACCAGTTCTACCACGATGCGATGCAGACACCGGCAAGTCGCGCCGGTGAAATACGCCCCAGGGACCTGGAGCGCGCCATGGCGCAACTGCAGGGCGCACTGGACCAGGCCAGCGGCAACCACTGGTTTGGTGAGCTGGTCACCGAGCCCCGCTATGAAAACCTGTCGGATGATGATGACCTGGCAGAAGCGCGCGAAATACTGGCCACAGGCGCTACGGTGGTGTCACTCTCGCCTCGGGCAAAGCTGGCCTGGCAACAGGAAAGTGACGGCATATTGGTATTTGCCAATGGCTCCAGTATGCTGTTCCCAGTGAGCGTAATGCCGGCGCTGGTCTGCCTGTGTGAACACTGGCGTTTGGCCGCACAGGACCTGGCGGCCGCGCAGGGCGATCCGGCCAGCGCAGACCTGCTAGACTACCTATTAGAGGGCGGGTGTATTTATGTCGAATGATGAATTTCTCAGCGGGGTGGACTACCCGCACCCCTTTGACGAATTAGCGGCGGAATTGTGTGCCGGTGCGTCGCGCTACGTCTGTATTCTCAGCCCGGCACTGGACCACGAGGCTTTTGATAATGAGCCACTGGCAAAGGCCCTCAGCGCCCTGGCGCGTGATTCCCGCCAGACCCAGGTCCGCATCCTCATCAGCGATGCCAGCAAACTGGTGGGCCGCGGACATCGCTTGTTACAGCTGGCCCGACGCCTGCCCAGTACCGTGCTCATCCGCAGACTGGCAGAGCATCCCGACTGGCATGGTGAAACCATAGTGATTCGAGACCGCGATGGCGTTTTGTACAAACCCGGGGGCAGCGATCACGAGGGCTTTTATGAACCGAATTCGCGGGCCTCGGCGCAAAAGCATCTGGAGTTATTTGAGGAGCTTTGGCGCTACAGCGCACAGGACGCAGAGTTGCGTAGCCTGTCGATGTAGCACCAGGGCCTTAACCCAGGGAGTCGACGGCGTCGGCCAACTCCAGTAGCCGCCTGGCCTCTTCCACGTGCAGATTCTCTACCAGACGCCCCTTCACCACGACCACGCCCTTGCCCTGCGCCTGCGCCTCTTCAAAGGCCGCAATAATGTCGCGCGCCCCGGCAATTTCCTGCGCATCGGGAGCAAAAGCACTGTTTGCCGCAGCGATCTGATTGGGATGAATCAGGCTCTTGCCATCAAAGCCCAGGTCACGCCCTTGCTCACAGGACAAACGCAGCAGCTCATCGTTTTCCAGATCCAGTTGCACGCCGTCAATGACATCCAGTCCGTTGGCCCTGGCGGCGTATACACAAAGGTTAAGTGCCGCAATAAACCCCAGTCGATCGGGTGTGTGGCGCACGCGAGTATCCTTGGACAAGTCTGAGGTACCCAGCACCATGCCTTTCAGCCGCGGGTGGGCGCTGGCAACTTCAGCGATATTCAGGATGCATAAAGGCGTTTCGGCCATAATCCACATATCGACACTATCCGGACAACCGGCAGCTTCAAAGGCGGTAATCGCCTCGACCACATCGGCTGCTGTGGACGGCTTGGGGATCAGCACTGCGTCCGGGGCCACCGGAGCCGCGCAGATTGCCTTGATATCGTCCAGCCCCCACTCGGTGGTCAGCGCATTGATGCGCACCATCAGTTCCCTGTGTCCATAGCCACCCTCATCCAGCGCAGCGACAATCTGTTCACGCGCCAATTGTTTGGCATCCGGCGACACGGAGTCTTCCATATCCAGGATTAATCCGTCTGCGGGCAGGGAGCGGGCCTTATCCAGCGCGCGCGGGTTTGAACCCGGCATATACAACAATGAACGGCGCGGCCTGATCTTCATAGTGAGAATCCTCGTATGACTGCAATTTTCCGGGTGTGTAAAAGCGCTGACAAGGATACAGACTCATACAGACTTGAAGCAAGGCGTTGCAGGCGTTTCTGCCGCGAACACGCGCACATCCAGGTGGGCTGGCTTGAACGTGCTGGTTGTCTAAGGCCGCCCAGGCCATTAAAATGGACGGTTCAACTATATGAACGATCACGGGGGCTAACGCAGACTGTGATTGGCTCATATCCAGAATTTCAACGGACAGGAAATATCATGACAGACGTCTCAATTACTGACGGGCAGAAGCTCGATCAGGCGGCAGCGGCATTAACCGCGACACAGGACCTGATCGCCGCTGCGCTTTCGACGCTTAAATCGAAAACAATGGAAGATGGGCGTGTTTCACCGGCAAAACTGGACGACTATCAACTGATCTCCTACGAGCTGTCGCTGTGCTGGTCTGAATGTACCTCAGCAGGCTTCCTGCTGGCCCATGCACGACGTTTAGTGGACGGCACCCGGCAGGAGGATACGTTCCCTATTCGCCTGGCCAACCTGTTCTGCGCCGAGGCGGTTAATACTACCCTCGCCAGATTGCGCGCCAGGCCGGCGGATTACGGCCTGGATGACGCCGAAATAGCACAGGTTAATTCAGGTGACACGGCGGTTTTCCTGGCGGAGCAACTCGCCGCCGGCAGTATTGCCGCAATCGGCCAGGAAGTACTGGACCGCGACGGTGACCTGGGCGCTGACCTGTTAAATGAACACCACACCATGATGCGTGACAACTTCCGCCGTTTCTCCGACGACGTGGTCGCACCCCTGGCGGAAGAAGTGCATCGCGAAGACCTTATCATTCCCGATGAAATCCTCGACCCCCTGAAGGAAATGGGCTTGTTTGGGCTGTCCATACCTGAAACCTATGGCGGCCTGCAGGAAGACGACAAAGAAGACACCATGGGAATGATCGTGGTAACCGAGGAACTGTCCCGCGGCTCACTTGGCGCGGCTGGCAGCCTGATTACGCGACCGGAAATTCTGTCCCGGGCATTGCTCAAGGGTGGCACCGAAGAGCAGAAGCATCACTGGCTGCCGCAGCTCGCCGCCGGGGAGCCTCTGTGCGCGGTAGCGGTCACAGAGCCCAATTATGGTTCTGATGTGGCCGGGGTAAGGCTCAAGGCTACCCAGACAGACGGGGGCTGGACACTCAATGGCGCCAAGACCTGGTGTACCTTTGGCGGCAAGGCCGGCGTGCTGATGGTACTGGCACGCAGCAATCCCGACATGGACGCCGCACACAAGGGACTATCGATGTTCCTGGTAGAAAAACCTTCCAGTGACGGCCACGAGTTTGAAGTATCCCAGGAAAACGGCGGCAAACTGACCGGCCGCGCAATCGCCACCATGGGTTATCGCGGCATGCACTCCTTCGAGCTGTTCTTCGACGACTTCTTTGTGCCGGCGGAAAACCTGATGGGTGGCGCCGACGGCGAGGGGAAAGGTTTTTATCTGGCCATGGCCGGCTTCGCCGGTGGTCGCATACAGACCGCAGCACGCGCTGTCGGCGTCATGCGCGCGGCTTTTGAACGCTCCATCTCCTATTCCAAGGAGCGCGTGGTATTCAATCACCCGATAGGAGACTATCAGTTGACCCAGGTGAAACTGGCGCGCATGGCGGCTCACCTGTTGGCATGTCGCCAGATCACCTACGAGGTGGCCGAGCTTATGGACCAGGGCTCTGGCGATATGGAAGCCAGCGGTGCGAAGATATTTGCCAGCAAAACCTCCGAGTGGGTGACGCGCGAGGCATTGCAGATTCACGGTGGCATGGGTTATGCCGAGGAAACGCCCACCAGCCGCTATTTCGCCGATGCGCGGGTACTGTCTATTTTTGAAGGTGCCGAGGAAACACTCGCACTGAAGGTGATCACCCGGTCCCTGGTAGAAAACGCAGCCTGAGGAGGCCGATCATGAGTGTTTCCCTGAACCTGACGCCGCAGCAAGAAATTGCTGCTGACATTGCTATCGAGCTGGACAAGACACGCCAGCCCCAGTACGGACGCTACCTGGATGAACTGGATCCAGGCCAGGTCTTCGAGCATCCCCGTGGCTTTACCTTCGATACGGGCAATATGCTGGATTTCGCGCGCACCTACATGCAGACCAACCCACTCTACCTGAACACCCAGTATGCCCGCGCCCATGGCTTTTCCGACCTGCCCGCCAGCCCGCAGATGGTGTTTAACGTGACCCTGTCACTGGGCGTACAGAACGATTCCGAAAAGGCGATCGCCAACCTGGGTTATTACCAGGTCGAGTTCCTGCGCCCGGTATACCCGGGAGACACGCTACGCGCATTTACCAAAGTACTGGAGCGCAAGGATAGAGGCGCAGACAAGCCCGGAATAGCCCGCATACGCACGGTAAGCGTCAATCAGGACGACCGGGTGGTATTGCAGTATGAACGCAAGATCATGGTCGCCTGGCGCGGAGATCGTCTGCCTACCACCCCGGCAGCAGACGTCGCGGTTGCATTCCCCGGTGAAGACGCGCCTGTGGTAGATCTCCCCCTGAACAACTGCCAGTATGCCCCCGGGCTGACCGGCCCCAACACGTACTTCGAGGATTTTTCGCCAGGCGATATCATCGTGCACGCCAACGGCCGCACGATTACCGAGGAACACATGGCACTCACCTACATGGTAGGCAACAGCCACCCGCTGCATTTTGATCGCGTATTCTCCAGCGGCTTATCTGGCAAGATGAGTGGCGAGCCCATTGTCTATGGCGGTTTGGTATTCGCCTGGCTGGAAGGGTTAGCCAGCCGGGATGTGTCGGAACACGCTGTTTGGGAGCTTGGCTTTACCGAGGGTTACCATACCCAACCCGCCTTTGCCGGCGACACCGTGGGCGCGCTGACGCGCATATTGAGCGTAGAAGATGTACCCGCTGCCGCTGACTGCGGTGTTGTTACCATGCAACTGATCGGCGTTAAAAATATATCTGCCGCCGCGGCACTGGAAAAACACGGTGCAGACTTGTTTCTCAAGGAAGACAGCAAGCGCGCATTGGGTAAAGACAAGATCACCGATAAAATTTTTGAGATAGAGCGGCGACTGTTAATCAAGCGCCGCCCCTGCTGAGGATTCACACTGTGAACCAGGAAACTGTAAAACGCGATCGGCCATGGTTGATGCGCACCTACTCGGGCCATTCGTCCGCCAAGGCATCCAACGAGCTATATCGTGTGAATCTGAGTAAGGGTCAGACCGGTCTGTCTGTCGCTTTTGACCTGCCCACGCAGACCGGTTACGATTCGGATCACCCCTTGGCACGCGGTGAAGTTGGCAAGGTGGGCGTGCCTATAGATCATATCGGTGACATGGAGGCCCTGTTCGATCAAATCCCGCTGGGGCAAATGAATACCTCCATGACCATTAATGCGACCGCACCCTGGCTGCTGGCACTGTATGTCGCGGTCGCCGAGCGACAGGGCGTGGATCCCGCGCAATTGCAGGGCACTACACAGAATGATGTGCTCAAGGAATACCTGTCTCGCGGCACCTATATTTTCCCACCTGAGCCCTCGGTGCGACTGACCACCGACCTGATCGCGTATACCGTAGAAAATATTCCCAAGTGGAACCCTACCAATATCTGCAGCTATCACCTGCAGGAAGCCGGTGCCACTCCCACCCAGGAACTGGCCTATGCACTGTCGACCGCAATCGCCATTCTCGATGCGGTAAAAGCCTCGGGCCAGATACCCCAGGAACGGTTTCAGGATGTAGTCGGGCGTATTTCTTTCTTCGTCAATGCGGGTATTCGCTTTGTCGAAGAGACCTGTAAGTTACGCGCCTTCAACCGCATGTGGGATGCAATGGCCGAGCAGCGTTACGGCGTTGCAGACCCCAAGAAAAGGCGTTTCCGCTACGGAGTCCAGGTTAATTCCCTGGGGCTTACCGAGTCCCAGCCCGAGAACAATGTGCAGCGTATCGTTTTGGAAATGCTGGCCGTTACCCTGTCCAAGAACACCCGTGCGCGAGCGATTCAGCTGCCGGCCTGGAATGAAGCCCTGGGGCTGCCGCGCCCCTGGGACCAGCAGTGGGCACTGCGTATGCAACAGGTGTTGGCACTGGAAACAGACCTGCTGGAGTACGGCGACCTGCTGGATGGCTCACCAGTGATTGAAGCCAAGGTTCAGGAGCTGATAGCAGGCGCGGAAGCTGAAATGGCACGTGTGGCGGATCAGGGCGGTATGGTGCAGGCCATCGAGAGTGGTTATGTGAAGCGCGAGCTGGTGCAAAGCCACACCCTGCGCATGCGCAATATCGAAAGTGGTGAGCTCAAAATAGTGGGGGTAAATTGCTTCGAACAGACAGCAGAGTCACCCCTGACCGCAGGCACCGATTCCGGCATTATGAAAGTGGACGTGCAGGCCGAGCACGATCAGATCGCAGGATTACAGGCCTTCCGTGCTGCCCGTGATCAACAAGCGGTAGACAAGGCGCTGATGCAACTGCAAGAGGCGGCAGCCGGCGGAGGCAATATTATGCCCTCCTCCATTGAGTGCGCACGTGCGGGTGTCACCACCGGTGAGTGGAGCGAGGTGCTGCGCGAGGTGTTCGGGGAATATCGCGCACCAACCGGAATCGACATCTCCATGGCCGGCCAGACAGACTCCGCGGCGATGGACGCGGTGCGCGCACAGGTGCGCTCTACCGGAGAAGAACTGGGTCGTCCCCTGCGCCTGCTGATTGGCAAGCCCGGACTGGACGGCCACAGTAACGGCGCTGAACAGATTGCGGTGAAAGGTCGCGATGCGGGCTTCGAGATCGTGTATGAAGGAATACGCCTGACGCCGGCACAGATCGCCCGAGCCGCGCAGGAGGAAGGCGTACACCTGATAGGACTTTCGGTACTGTCTGGCAGCCACCTGGAGCTGGTTGAAGACATTCATGCCGAGTTGGAAAAAATTGGGGCTGGCGCAATACCACTGGTCATAGGCGGGATCATCCCGGAAGACGATGCCCGTAAGTTAAAAGCCCAGGGCGTGCAGGCCGTGTTTACCCCCAAGGATGTCGACATGAATGCCATCATGACCACTATGGTGGGCGTGATTCGCAGCGCTAATGGCCTGGAGGCCTGACGCTGAATAAGCCCATGCCCGCCAATCTACAGCCACCCGACCCGGAACAACTGGCCATGGCGGTGCGTGGGGGTGAGCGCGCAGCGCTCGCCGCAGCACTCAACCTGCTGGATGATAAACGCCCGGCATCGCGCAGTAGCGCGATCGCCCTGATGACAGAACTGCAAACGGGGCAAGCAGCGAAAAATTCCCGGCTCATTGGCATAACCGGCCCCCCTGGCGCCGGAAAGTCCTCCCTGACCGCGGCATTGATCTCCGTATGGCGGCAGCGCGGCCTGAGCATCGGCGTGCTGGCGGTGGATCCCTCCAGCCCGATAAGCGGCGGCGCACTGTTAGGCGACAGGCTGCGTATGAAGACCAGCAGTGAGGACGACGCTGTTTTCGTGCGCTCACTGGCCTGCCGCGGACAATTTGGAGGTTTGAGCGCCGAGGTATGGCCCATGAGCCTGGTGATGCTGGCTGCCTTTGACATCACCCTGATAGAAACTGTGGGCGTGGGTCAACGGGAAATCGACGTGGCCGACATGTGCGATACCACCTGCTACGTGGCGCAGCCAGGGTCTGGCGACAGCGTGCAGTTTTTAAAGGCAGGTATTCTCGAAGTACCGCATATTCTGGTGGTCAACAAAGAAGATATGGGTGCCGTAGCACGTCGGACCTTATCTGAACTGGGAGCGGCCATGAGCCGCGAACATAGCGAGGGCAACTGGACTGTCCCCGTACTGTCAGCCAGCGCCACCAACGGCAGCGGCATAGAAGCGCTGGCTGATGTTATGGAGCAGCACCACAAGGTGCTGCGCGAGCAGGGCCTGATCAAACAGCGCAGGCAACACTACCAGGGCAAATGGATACTAAAGCGCCTGCGCGATGAGTTTGGCAGCAACGGCCTGACGCGCTTAGGCGGCACTGACAGCATTCTTGACCAGCTGCAGGCACACAGCTCAACCCTGTTTGAACACTACGAGGCGCTCAGGCAGCGCCTGCTCTAACTAAACCGGTAAAACCAGACTGAGGAGATAACGATGCGCAGTCCCCGAGATTTTTTTCGCCCCCTGGCGCTTGGCGCCCCGGAACCATTGCGAGATATACCCGTGCGCCCCTCGCGCATGATTCATTTTTTCGACCCCAGCAATCCGCGTATGGCGGAAAAAGCCCCGGATATCGCCAGGAAAGTCGACATCCTGCTGGGCAATATGGAAGACGCGGTAGCCATAGACAACAAGGAAGCCGCGCGTGAAGGTTTTATTAAGATAGCCCGCGATAACGACTTCGGCGACACCCAGCTATGGACGCGCATCAACAGCCTGGACAGCCCCTGGTTCCTCGATGATGTCACGCGCATCGTCACTGAAGTGGGCGAAAAAGTCGACGTCATCATGCTCCCCAAGGTCCAGGGTGCGTGGGATATACACTACGCGGACCAATTGATCGCACAATTGGAAGCCCGCGCCGGCCTGAGCAAACCCATTCAGCTGCACTGCATCCTGGAAACCGCCCTGGGCGTGGCCAATGTGGAAGAGATAGCCAACGCCAGTCCGCGCATACAGGGTATGAGCCTGGGGCCAGCGGACCTCGCCGCCTCACGCCGCATGAAAACCACCCGTATCGGTGGCGGACACCCCGGCTACCTGGTGCGCAATGACCCCGATCCGGAAAACCCGGAAGGACCACGCGGCACCCATCAACAGGATCTGTGGCATTACACCATCGGCCGTATGGTAGATGCCTGCGTCGCGGTGGGTGCCCTGCCCTTTTACGGTCCCTTCGGGGCGATTGACGACCCCCTCGCCTGTGAAGACCAGTTCCGTAATACCTTCCTGATGGGCTGTGTAGGCGCCTGGTCTTTACACCCCAGCCAGATTGCCATCGCCAAGAATGTGTTCAGCCCCCCGGCAGACGAGGTAGTCTGGGCCAAGCGCGTACTGGAAGCCCTGCCCGATGGCAGTGGCGCGGTGATGGTCGACGGCAAGATGCAGGACGATGCATCCTGGAAGCAATGCAAGGTGATGGTGGATCTGGCCAAGCTGATTGCCTCCAAGGATCCTGAATATAAGGCGCTTTACGGCTTTTAGTGCCTTAGTCCTTCGAATCCGCAGTGTGCCTGGCCGAGCACCAGCTTCAGTTGAAAGTTCACGCTTTGGGCTGTCGCCCGGCCCAACATACTGCTCGCATCGCAGACTCGAGGAGATAATTGCTTGATCGAAGCTTAAGCTGACAGAGCGCCCCGGGTTAGTCGTCGAGAATAAGCCCGATCTCATTACCCTCATAAATCACTTCAAAGGTGCGCAACCCACGACAGGGTTCCTCCGTGGCATGGAGTAAGCGTCCATCGTCAATAGCAAACTGATACTGGTGTAAGGCACACTGAATAATACCGTTGTCGATAGTGGCCACATCCAGAGGGTGGCCGCGGTGTGGGCAGCTGGCCTCGATCAGCACAGGTTCGCCCGAACGCTGAATCAGTAACAGCTGAAGATTGTCGATTTTGAATTGGCGGATGTAGCTGTCGTGCAGGTTAATCAGTTTTTCCAGAGCATAAAAACGCATAATTCTTGTGCTCCGCGGGCTATAGTTCATCCATGATGCGTCGGGCTGCGGCGTAAGCAGTAATGTCCTGGCTTTCCACCTCCTGCTCGAGTTGTGGAAGCATCGCCTTTACCTGAGAGTTGCCTGAGAGCTTCAACAGCAGCATTTCATTGACCAATTGATGCATCCAGTCGCGGTTTTGTTGCGCGCGCTTGCTCTGGAACGCCTGCTCCTGAACAGCCTGAGAGTAGTAATCTACCACCATTCCCCACACTGCATCGATGTTGATCGTCTTCAGCGCCGAGCAGGTCATTACCCTGGGCGTCCAGAAACTGGTGTGCCGCAGTAGATTCATGGCGCTGGTATATTGGCGCTGCGTCATGGTGGCCAGCTTCTCACTGTCGCCGTCAGCCTTGTTGATCACCAGCGCGTCTGCCAGTTCCATGATGCCTTTCTTGATGCCCTGTAACTCATCACCGCCGCCTGGCAGCATCAGCACCATAAAGAAATCCACCATTCCGGCGACCTGGTACTCCGATTGCCCTACCCCGACTGTTTCTACCAGGATAACGTCGTAGCCCGCGGCTTCGCACAGCAGCATGGTTTCGCGCGTTTTCTGCGCCACTCCTCCCAGCGCCCCTTCAGCAGGTGAGGGACGAATAAACGCCTCTTCGCGCCGCGACAGTTCTTCCATTCGTGTCTTGTCACCAAGGATGGAACCGCCGGCAATGGGGGAACTTGGGTCAACCGCGAGTACAGCCACGCGTTTGCCCTGCTCTATCAGGTACAGGCCAAAGGCTTCAATGAAAGTGGACTTGCCAACACCTGGCACACCGGTAATACCGATGCGGATGCTGTTACCGCTGTGGGGAAGCACCTGCTCGAGAATGCCCTGGGCCTGCTCGCGATGGGCGGTGAGCTTGCTCTCTACCAGGGTAATGGCTTTGGCTAATGACCGACGGTTGCCGCTGAGCAGAGATTCCAAATCGAAATCACTCATCCGGCCTCCAAAAAAGAATGGCATGTCATAACAGGAAAACTAACACAGCGGTGCCCCGGGGAGCAAAAGCAGTATTAGCTCTGGGCTTCGTTCACCGCATCCAGTACTTCACGGGCACATACCGGAATAGGGCTACCCGGGCCGAAGATACACTTAACCCCTGCATTATAGAGATATTCGTAATCCTGCTTGGGAATGACCCCACCGGCAATGACGATAATGTCATCCGCGCCCTGCTTTCGCAGTGCTTCCACCAACTCCGGCACCAGGGTCTTGTGCCCGGCAGCCAGGGAAGAAGCACCGACTACATGTACGTCATTTTCGATAGCCTGCCGGGCCACTTCTTCTGGCGTGGAAAACATGGGAGAAAGGTCGATATCAAAGCCCACGTCGGCAAATGCCGTAGCCACCACCTTGGCGCCCCGGTCATGGCCATCCTGGCCCATCTTGCACACCAGCATACGCGGCCGTCGCCCATGCTGCTCGACAAAATCATCGATATCTTTACTGATACCCTGCCAGTTTTCATCTTCCTGAAAGGCCGAGCCGTAAACGCCGGATACGGTTTGCGACTGGGCATTAAAGCGGCCGAATTCACGTTCCATGGCGAAAGATATCTCCCCTACCGTGGCGCGGCGGCGTGTTGCCTCGATGGCCAAGGCCAACAGATTGCCCTCGCCACTGACCGCAGACTGGTATATGTCTTCCAGTATAGCCTCTACCGCCTCTTCGTCGCGTGATTCCCGAATACTGGCGAGACGTGCCAATTGGGATTCGCGCACGGCGGCATTATCAATCTGCAGGATATCGACGTCGGCCTCTTCCTGCAGTTGGTACTTGTTAACGCCAACAATCACATCATCGCCACGATCAATACGCGCCTGCTTCTTGGCTGCGGCCTCTTCAATTCGCAGCTTGGGCATACCGGTTTCAATGGCCTTGGCCATACCTCCGGCGTCCTCCACCTCAGTAATCAGCTCCCACGCCTTGTCGGCGATATCCTGGGTCAGGCTCTCCATCATGTAGGAACCTCC
Organism: Halioglobus sp.; assembly: GCA_029287595.1. Lineage (GTDB taxonomy): Bacteria > Pseudomonadota > Gammaproteobacteria > Pseudomonadales > Halieaceae > JAACFI01. The sequence goes on from JARFQU010000133.1 coordinate 15,343, forward strand.
CCACGGATCAACCACTTTGGTAATACCGGTTTCTTCCTGGATAACCAACTGCGTGTTACGTGCAATACGGGCGGAAAATTCGGTAGGTAGCGCAATCGCCTCATCCAGCGCATTGGTATGCAGAGACTGGGTGCCGCCGAATACCGCGGCCATTGCCTCAATGGTGGTGCGCACGACGTTGTTGTAGGGATCTTGCTCGGTCAGAGACCATCCCGAGGTTTGGCTATGGGTGCGCAGCATGGAGCTCTTGGGGTTCTGTGGGTTGAATTCACTAACGATTCGCGCCCACAACAGGCGCGCCGCGCGCATCTTGGCAATCTCCATATAGAAGTTCATGCCGATGCCCCAGAAAAATGACAGGCGTGGCGCGAAGTCATCTACACCCAGGCCCGCAGCGATTGCGGTACGGATATATTCTTTGCCATCAGCCAGAGTATAGGCGAGCTCCAGGGCAGCATTCGCGCCAGCTTCCTGGATATGATAGCCGGATATGGAAATGGTATTGAAGCGCGGCATGTTAGCGGAGCAGTAGGCAATAATATCCCCGATGATTTTCATGCTGGGCGCGGGTGGGTAAATATAGGTATTGCGCACCATAAATTCTTTGAGGATATCGTTCTGGATGGTGCCGGCCAGTTGCTCCTGGGCAACCCCCTGTTCTTCCGCTGCCACGATATAGCCCGCCAATACGGGCAATACGGCACCGTTCATGGTCATCGACACGGATACCTTATCCAGCGGAATCTCGTCGAACAGGATTTTCATATCCTCTACCGAATCAATTGCCACGCCGGCTTTGCCAACGTCGCCGGTGACCCGCGGGTGGTCTGAATCATATCCACGGTGGGTAGCCAGGTCGAACGCAACAGAAACCCCCTGCCCGCCGGCTGCAAGCGCCTTGCGGTAGAAGGCATTAGACTCTTCCGCCGTGGAAAAACCGGCATACTGACGAATGGTCCAGGGACGCCCTGCGTACATGGTCGCCTGAGGTCCGCGTATGTAGGGTGACATTCCCGGCACGGTGTCGGTATATTCGAGATCTTCAACATCGGCAGCTGTATATAAGGGCTTTACGGGAATATCTTCGGCGGTATGCCAGGTAAGCGTATCCGGGCTCTTGCCCTTGAGCTGCTTGGTTGCCAACGCCTTCCAGCTTTCCGGTGTGGCACTGGCCTTGTCGTAAATCTTGTCACTCATGGAGGAGTCCTTGCTACTTGCTAACGCCTAGTGTTCTTCAGCAGGCTGATTGATTTCGATAAGTACGCCGTCACAACTCTTCGGGTGTATGAAAATGACCTTGGAACCGTGTGCTCCTGGCGTGGGTGCATCGGCCAGAAACTGGTAGCCCTTCTCTCGCAACCTGGCCACATCTTCTTCTATATTGTCCGAGCGAAAGCAAAGATGGTGCATACCACCGCCTTTCTTCTCCAGGTAGGTGGCAACCGGACCCTCGCCATTGAGTGGATACACCAACTCGATACTGGTGGGAGGCAATGGCAGAAAAGCTGCCGTGGTTCTGGCTTCAAGCACATCCTCCTGACCGCCCAGTGGCAGACCGAAATCCTCAACAAAACGTTTGATCGCTTTTTCCAGATCGGGTACTGCGATGGCGATGTGATCAAGGGCTGTAATCATTGTATATCCTCCCTATAACTGCTGCAGGAAATGGCTGGTAGCTTGCTGACGCCTGGCGGCGATGGTTTCGGGGGACTCCTCTACCACAATCTCATCCGGAGTGATCTTGAAAATGGCTTGTCCCTTACGAATGATCGTACCATCATCTTCGACCAGCACCTTATCGATGGTACCGGAGAACGGCGCATACACCTTGTTGAACATTTTCATAACTTCAACAATAAACAGCGGGTCACCGGCATTGAAATGATCGCCCTGTTTAACGTACAGGTCGTGTTCAGGGGTTTCTCGGGCATAGAACATGCCACCACTCTCAGCCAGTATTTCATCTGATTTTGCCACAGGCGGCGGCACCAGTACTTTGGACATCTCCTCCTGCAGGGCGTCGTCTGTCAGTCTTTCAGGAATATGGATGGTAAGGTCGCTGTTGACGGTCAGCTCATAGAACCCGGTGGCCTCGGCAATACTGGGCAAGATGGCCAGGATGTCTACGCCCGCCTGGAATCCCTGGTGTGCGCTGCGGACTTCCGTCCACTGTTGCGCATCGATGCCATCAGGAACATCTTCTATATCCAGTATAGAGCACAATTCCAACCAGTCCCCGGCACTCAAACGGTTGTTGAGTTGGTCGTAAAAGGCCAGCGCCGCCTGCAGGATCTCATTATCGTGATCCCAGATCATGGCTGCAGCGGGAGGCTTGTCACCCGACACGTAGTCCATATTCAAAAAATGGTAGGTGTCGGCCAGCATTTCCATGGGATTTTCATTCCAACAGATCTTGCCTTCTATCATGCTATAGCAATCGCGGTTGACGCTGAGCCAACCGCTGAGCATGTGCGGCTCCTCCAGGAGCATGTGCAGCGGGCGTAGCAGTAGTGACTCTTTCAATTGGAGGGTCTGGGCCAATGCTTTGCGCACATCGCCTTCCAGCGGAGCCAGGGCAGCGGCCCCGATTTGCCTATAGGCATCGCCAAGATCCAGATCATTACACTGTTTCTTGAGCAGCCCCACAGCCGTCAAGTAAGGCACGATGAAACGCGTGGTAGGACGGGCATTGATATTCTGGCCGATAAACCAGTTGACCAAACCGTAGTGAAATTCCAGGTTGGTGGCCAGGTCCAGTCCGCGCATGCGTGTCTGGCGTATGGTTTCCGCCATCTGCTGGTAGGCCTGCATGCGGGTATCACCGACCGTGAGCAACAGGGCTATATTTGAATCGTAAGCACCCGCAAGGGTGTACTTCATGAACACGTCGGTATCGGGGTTGTGCAGACTGATACCCTGGTCGTCGCGGATTTCGCCTTCGATGGCATCGCTCCAGGACTCGATAACACCACCGGCGTGAGGCTGTAACGCCTGGTTGGTGGCATTCAAGCGCGCTTCCACACTGTCATTCTTGCGCACCAGACGTTCTGGCTTGGGTAGTTTCTGCCCATGTGCTGCCAGCAGAACCATCGCTTCAACCAGTGATTCCACAACGAAAAATTCTTCGGCGTTGTCAGGATTGGTGAATTTCAGTGCATAGCAAAGTTCGGTTACACGGTGCTCCACCTGGATACGGGTATTCATCTCCATGAAGAAGTGTTTGTCGCGATCGACAATACACTCAAAGGTGGACACCGAATCAAGACCGACGGCCTCGCCAAAGCGCTCTGCTTCGCGCTCCATTGCCTGCAGCGTCTCCAGATCCTGCTTAAGCACACGCTCTTCTTCTGCCTGACCAGCGGCTTGCGCCTGCTGCAGTGCACTGAGCAGCGATTCCTGGGTCACCGAGACTTCGAGCAGCTTTTGCTCGTGCATCTGCAAAGAACAATCGCGACCGCCCATGGTCATGGCCCAGGTACCATTACCAATGACCTGTATTTCCTGGTGGCGAGTGGTCTCGATATTGAGCTCTACCAGAACGTTCTTGTTGTCGCCAACGCCGGTGGTTTTAACCTCGTTGAGTATCTCCCGTACCATCTCTGCTGTGCGAGAGGATTCGCCGATGGCCAGAATACGCTGGCCCTTGCCGCCGCCGCCACTGATGGCCTTGAGGCGCACACGGTTCTCAGGGTAGTCGGCGGTCATTCTATCCACCGCTTCGGTCAGTGTGAGGCACAGCTCATCGACGGTATAAAGGTCTACTCCCTTAATGTAGGACGCGGCCAACACCAAATCAGCCTTATCTTCCAGGCTCACCGTCTCGTCATCAAGAGCGGCACTGTCCACCTGCAAATCGTGTTCGGCAGCCAGGGCCTTGAGTGCGTCTGCATCAGGGTGCTTCTTCAGCAGCGTAAGTGCGGTGCCATTGTCTATACCCGGCGTTACAGAAACGCCACACTTCAAGGCAGTACGTTTCGCCTCATCTTTAAGGCCGGCGTCGTGCACGGTTCGGGAACAGGGGCCAATAAAATTAAGCCCTGCCCGCTCCATGGCTGCCACCATGGACTCGTCTTCGGCCATAAAGCCGTAGCCGGTAAAGATCGAATTGTAATTGTTATCCCGGGCGATATTAATAATCTGTTGAATGCGCTCCTCGCGCTCTTCTTTATTGGCACCACTGTAGTCGGGAACGCGGTGCACACGATCAGGGTCAGTCAGTGAACGCAGTTCGGGAGCCAGCGCATTGCGATAAACAATCGAATCCTTTTCAGACAACAATATGCCAAAGTGTTCGATACCCATCTCTGCGAACACGTCCATTGCTTCCTTGCGGATGGGGCCACGACAAATAATCAACGGCCGCATGTGTGTGCAGCTGAACTGTTTTACCCATTCAACGTCATTGTGCTGCAATCGTCGATCGCGATGGATAAGTGGGTTATTCAGGTAATATTCGTTGGACACGCCTGTATTCCTCAGTGAATTAGTTTGCCGGGCCGGATTAGTGGAATTCACGCTGTACGGATTGCAGCGCCTTGGCCTCGTAGCGGCGCAGGTAGAACGCCATATTTTCTGTAAGTACGTGGCGCAGGTCCGAAGGCATCACGATCTGTGAAATTGAACCCAGGCTGAGAGCCTCATTAGGGTTCATCAGTTCACGCTCATAACGCTGCATCAGCAGCGCCTCTTCGGACTTAATCCAGTCCCCAACCAATTTTTCGGCTGCTTCGGCAGCCTGCTCTGCAGACAGCCCCGCAGCGATCTGCGCCTCGGTTTCAGCTTTCACTTTAGCGGCGACGGCGCCGCGCATTTTGCGCAGCTCGTCTTTGTACACATACTCGACACCAGCCGGCCCCATCACTGCCACTCGCGTGGTGGGCAGTGCGACCACAAAATCAGCACCCACCGGGAAGCTGTTAAATGCAGCATAGGCACCACCGAAAGCATTGCGTATCAGTACCAGAAAGCGCGGAGTGCGCAAATCCACAATGGCATCAAGCATAGCCCTGCCTGCCTGCACAATTCCGCCACTCTCCTGCTCCTTGCCTGGCAGAAAGCCGGTGGTATCTTCCAGGAAAATGACGGGAATGTTGTACAGGTTACAAAAGCGAATAAAGCGTGCGTTCTTGTAGGCTGCATCAATATCCACCTGTCCGGAAGAGACGGCAGAGTTATTGGCCACAAAACCAATGACATTGCCGCCCATGCGCCCAAGCGCGGTTACCGTGTTCCTGGCCCGGTCGGGCTGGATTTCCAGGAAGTCGCCATGATCACACAATTGCTGAATCAAAATGGAAACATCGATTGGGGTATTGAAGCCCGTACTTGAATTGAAGGCTTTCTTCAGCAGAATATCGATATCCCAGGTCTTACGGCTCGCCGGGTCAGAACTGGCCTGGTGCGGTGCCAGTTCACCATTGTAGCTGGGCAGGTAATTCAGCAGCGCGCGTACCTTGCGTAGCGCAGCAACCTCGTCCTTGACGACAAAATCCGTAACACCGGACTGGCTGTGCACACCGGGACCACCCAGTTCGTCCGGCGTCACGTCTTCACCCAATACCGACTTAACAACACCCGGCCCGGTCAAGCCAAAGAAAGTGTCATTAGGCTGGATCAAAAAACTGCCCTGGCGCGGCAAATAGGAACCGCCACCGGCATTGAAACCAAACATACACATAATACTGGGGACAATGCCGCTGATGCGGCGCAACGCGGCAAATGCCTCCGCATAGCCGTCAAGTCCACCGACCCCGGCGGGTATATAAGCACCGGCACTGTCATTGATACCGACCACAGGAATACGCTGCGCTGCCGCCAGCTCAAACAGACGGGCCAACTTGGCGCCATTGGTCGCGTCCATAGATCCGGCACGCACGGTGAAGTCGTGTCCGTAAAGTGCAACATCGCGCCCATTTACCTTGATGATCGCCGTCACCAGGGAGGCACCGTCCAGATTAGGGCCCCAGTTCTGGTAGAGAATTGTGGGCTCTCCATCCGCCAGATAGCGGATACGTTCCCAGATAGTCATACGATTCTTCTGGTGCTGGCGTTGAATGTTTTTGACGCCCGCCGTCCTGTAGGGGCGCTGCTGCAGCTCCCAACCGGATTTCAATGATTCTTCATAGGCTCCGGGGGTAGATGCGACCTGCCCGGGGACTTTGAAATCCTGCTCATCGTTCTCGGCAAAGGGGTTGGCCAGCGAGGCGATCAAGTTATTGCTGTTCTTTGTACTCATAGTCCTAAGTCCAAACGTTCGCCCAACGGGGCTATGGAAGACCGGCAACACCTTTTGCGAGGCGTGCTCGTTGCCAGTCATGGTGGGCAGGCTTGTGGCGCATTCCTGCCAGAAATTCGGGCGAGATACAGTAATTCCATACACGCCCAAAGTCAATTCTGAGACGCTCGGATTCTTGCCATTTCAACGCATTTACCTGTCTTTTCAATGCAGTTGCTAGCAATAATTTACAGTGTCTCTGCACTGCTGTAAGCTCTCCTGCACCTCCCGCCCATATGTTCGGTGTCAACTTTTGCCCGCGGCTCTGTTGACGCTAGTAATAGGCTTTGCGGCATGAACAAAACGGTTGCCCTGGACGAAATCCCCTACAGCCCGGACGGCTGCGAGTTATTCCAACGCATACGCGAACTGCCAGCCGCCGTTTTCCTGGACAGCAGTTTTCCGCACGCCCAGGGCGGGCGTTACGACATCATGGCGGCGCAACCGGCGCCGGAACAACCTCCCAGCCTGCGCACGGGCGCCAGGCAGCTAGAATGCCAGGCATACTTCAGCGCCCTGGGCGAGTTTCACCGTGAACATTATGCAGGCATACAGCCTGCTTCCCAGGACATACCGTTTTCCGGTGGCTTGCTGGGCTACCTGGGCTACGACACTGGCAATGCCTTGCACGGGATTAGCAAATCGCCGGCAACCGCCCTACCCCCTGCCGGCCTTCATGCTTACGACTGGTGTGTGGTACAGGACCACCTGTTACGCCGCTCAGTGCTGGTGACCCAGCCGCGCGTCAGTGCAAGACGGCGCCGGGACCTGCTGGCCCGGGTGCGTCAACCGCAGGTCAGGCGAACCCCTGAGTTCGGCCTGCATGGCAGTTTTGTCTCGAATGTTGACCAGCCCCAGTACAAGTGTGCCTTTGACCGGATCCAGGCCTACATCCAGGCGGGAGATTGTTACCAGGTGAACCTGGCGCAGTGTTTCAGTGCGCACTACAGCGGCGATCCCTGGCACGCCTATCGCCGCCTGCGTGCGGTGGCCGCCGCTCCCTTTGCCGCTTTCCTCGATTTGGAAGACAATAATGCATTGCTGTGCCTGTCACCGGAGCGATTTATTTCACTGCACGGTAATCACGTGGAAACTTCGCCCATCAAGGGTACCCGGCCGCGCTATGCCGACCAGCGCGCCGACCAACTGGCAGCGACTGAGTTGCGCGGCTCCGATAAGGACCGCGCCGAGAACCTGATGATTGTAGACTTGCTGCGCAACGACCTGGGACGCAGCTGCATACCCGGCAGCATCCACGTAGACCGCTTGTTTGAGATACAGAGTTTTCCTACCGTACACCACCTGGTGAGTACTATCAGCGGAGAATTACAACCGCAACGCAGCGCCATCGAATTACTGCGCGACAGCTTTCCCGGCGGCTCGATTACCGGGGCACCCAAGCGACGGGCCATGGAAATCATCGCCGAGCTGGAACCGACAGCCAGACAGGCCTATTGCGGTAGTGTTGGATACATCAGTGCCGATGGACGCATGGACAGCAATATCGCCATTCGTTCACTGCAGTGTACCAATGGCGAAGTGCGTTGCTGGGGCGGTGGTGGCATTGTGGCAGACTCGCAATGGCAACTGGAGTACCAGGAAACCTACGACAAAGTGGGGAAGTTTCTCGAAGCGCTGGAAGACCTCCCCAAAATCCAGCAAATCACACCGCCACCCGGCTAGACAGGCAGCGGCCTGTCGCTGGCCTCGGCAAAGGCCACCTTGAGCTCTTCCAGAGTGTTGAGAGCCTGAAACTGAGGGAACTCCGCTATCACATTTTGTGGCGCGTGAATCAGGAAGCCAACATCGGCCTCGCCCAGCATGGTGGTGTCATTATAGGAGTCGCCGGCAGCAAGAACCCGATAGTTCAAACTGTGGAAGGCCTGTACGGATGCTCGCTTGGGATCCTTCTGCCGCAGTTTGTAATCCACTACGCGCCCCGACTCGTCGGTAATCAGGCGGTGACAGAGCAAGGTTGGCCAGCGCAGCTGGCGCATCAGTGGCTGCGAAAACTCGTAAAAAGTATCGGAGAGAATAACCACCTGGAAACGCTCTCGCAGCCAGTCGACAAAATCAAGAGCGCCAGGCAGTGGCTCCAACTCAGCGATAACCGCCTGGATATCATCCATCTTCAGGTTGTGCTGATCCAGCAGGCCCAGACGCTGTTTCATCAGCACGTCGTAATCGGGTATGTCCCGGGTGGTAGCTCGCAGTTCCTCAATGCCGGTACGCTCGGCAAATGCAATCCAGATTTCCGGGACCAAAACCCCTTCCAGGTCCAGGCAGGCCATTTCCACGTGTCAGTCTCCTTTGATCGGTGCGTTCAAGGCGCAACAATCTAACCAGATGTGGCCGCCAAGTCTACTCACTCCCCGGGCTCGAACCCAAGCCACCTTGCGCCGATGACTTCGCGACCCCCCAAAGGCGGCGAAAAAAAAGCGACTAATAACATTAAAATAATATCCTAGGACATTGTTTTTAATGGTTTTATACTGGAATTTCTGATGTGAGGCCGACTCTATCAGTCGCATCAGTAAACCGGTAGTTCCAGGTGGGAAAACAACTCCTCGATCTCCGCCTTACTGTGCCGATGAAAGGCCTCATCAACCACCTCCCGGGTCAGGTGCGGCGCGAAGTTTTGAATGAATTCATACATGTATCCGCGCAGGAAGGTACCGCGCCGGCAGCCGATGCGGGTGACGCTGCTGGCGAACAGGTGGCTGGCATCCAATGCTACCAGGTCCTCATCGGTGTCTTTATCGTAAGCCATGCCGGCGACAATGCCGATGCCCAGGCCCAGGCGCACATAGGTCTTGATGACATCTGCATCAGCCGCGGTAAAAACCACCTTGGGCACCAGGCCCTGTTCCACGAACGCTTCGTCCAGCTTGGAGCGGCCGGTAAAACCAAATACGTAGGTCACGATGGGGTGCTGGGCCACGTCCGCCAGGCTTATCTGGGAAACCTGGGTCAGCGGGTGATCCCTGGGCACCAGGATACAACGGTTCCAGCGGTAGCAGGGCATCATGATGAGATCGGAAAACAACTCCAGGGCCTCGGTGGCGATAGCAAAGTCCACCGTGCCGTCGGCAGCCAATTCCGATATCTGCATCGGCGTGCCCTGGTGCATGTGCAAGGAGACATCCGGATAACTGGCAATAAAAGCGCTAATGGTGTCGGGTAGCGCATAGCGCGCCTGGGTGTGGGTGGTGGCGATGGAGAGTGAGCCTTTCTTCTCGTTGGAATACTCCTGGGCAACCTGCTTGATGCTTTCTACCTTGCGCAGCACCTCCCCCGCAGCCTGCAAAATCGCTTCCCCCGCCGGCGTGACATGCGTCAGGTGCTTGCCACTGCGGGCGAAAACTTCCACTCCCAGTTCATCTTCCAACAGGCGGATCTGCTTGCTGATACCGGGCTGTGAGGTGAACAGGCTCTGGGCAGTCGCGGAAACATTGAGATCGTGGTGAGCCACCTCCCAGATGTAGCGCAACTGTTGAAGCTTCATGCCAACCTCCGCGTCAGCGTTGCGAAACGCAAAATAGCGCCTGCAAGTGCTTATAAAGAATAGCCATTAACCCGGGAAATTGCCAAATAAAAAGTAATATACGCCCTGACCCCGTCCATTCAGGAATTTGCCACCCCGTGGGGCACATGACCGGTGGCAATATGGGGGCTGGCGGACTCACAATGGGACTGCTGGTCATCGAAAAAAACGTCTGCCTGGTAGGCCCTGAGAAATTCTGTCTTGTTCATACCACCCAGGAAGATGGACTCGTCAATACGGATATCCCAGGCCCTCAAGGTGCGAATCACCCGCTCATGGGCGGGCGCGGACCGGGCCGTCACCAGGGCGGTGCGTATGGGTGCCTCGCTGGCGGGAAAAGCCTGCTGCAGCCGGTGCAGGGCCGCCAGAAACGGTTTGAATGGCCCGCCGGCGAGGGGCTCCCGGGCGGCGGCCTGCTCACTGGCGGTAAATGCCTCCAGCCCTTCGGACTTGAACACGCGCTCCGCCTCGTCGGAAAACAGTACCGCGTCGCCGTCAAAGGCAAAGCGTAACTGGTCATTGCCGGTGGTGCCGGCCTTGCTGGAGACCAGGGTGGCGGCAGCCACGCCGCAATCAAGTGCGTAGCGCACGTCTTCCGCCTCGTTGGACAGAAACAAATGACAACCAAAGGCATTGATATAGCGCCAGGGGCTCTCCCCGCCACAAAAAGCGGCTCGGCTTATCGCCAGGTCGTAGTGCTGTATGGAATTGAATACCCGCAGTCCGGTATCTGCGCTGTTGCGCGATAACAACACCACCTCGACTCGAGACTCCGGGCCCAGGCGTTCATTCAGGCGCAGCAGCTTGTGTACCAGGGGGAAGGCCTCACCGGGCTGCAGCGGCTCCTCTTCCCTGGCCACCTGATATTCAGAATAGGCTTGTAGTCCCTGCTGCTCGTACACCTGGTGACTTTCGTCCAGATTGAACAGGGCCCGCGAGGATATCGCTATAACCAGTTTGTCGTCTTGTTGCTGCGGCATGCCTCAAGCATACCGCCAGCGTTCGGTGGACACCAGCGCTAGCTGGCCTTGAG
>JARFQU010000156.1 GCA_029287595.1 Halioglobus sp.
GCCTGCAGCTGAAGACCAACGTGGCCTGACCCCCCTCCGCACCCGTATGCCGGGTGCGGCACTTTCCGCCGCCTGAAAATCGCCCGATGTTGGCGCGATATGCCATAACAGTGGCCGCGCCGGGGCAATGACCTGCGGCACGAAAACTGTAACAATACGCACCTTATTGTCCCGTGGAGCGCGTCATGCAAATTCGTACCTTCTTTTTGGGCCTGCTGCTGGCAGCCCCCTGCAGCCTGGCGGACACCCTGCTGATCAGCGACTCACAGGGCCGGCCGCTGGCACAGGTCATGGTAACCCGCACCCCTACCACGCAGATCCCGGCCGATCTCAGTGATGATGGCTACGCGCCCCATGGAGTGACCAATACCAGCTCCATCGTGGTGACACGCTTCAGCGACGCGGCCGGCAAGGTCAACTTTACCGCAGACGACCAGCCCTATCGCTACCGCGCCCGGGCACAGGGCTATGTTGACGCTTATTTCACCGAGATACCGGAAGCACTGGTGTTGCAGAAAATGACCCCGGAACAGCATATAGCCAGTTTCCCGTCCAATGTGTGGCTGTCGCAACTGAGCTTCGGTGGCGATGAGGAACTGAAAAAAAGCTTTCAGTTGAACTGTGCCTTTTGCCACCAGCAGGCCTCCCCTTTCATGCGCAATGAACGCACCATAGAGCAGTGGACCAGTGTCATCGAACGGATGAATACCTACGGTGCGCGCCTGCCGGACGACGACCACGCCCAGGTGGCCCGCCTGATGCAGGAGGAGTACCGGGAGTTGCGCGAAAACCCGGAGCAGGTCCCCGTGCCCCGCGCCTGGGAGCAGCACCTGTCGGGCATCGAGATGACGGAGTGGCCCATCGGCGATGGCTTTTCCCAGATGCACGATTTCCTGCTGCACCCCAACGGCTTTGTCTATATCGGCGACAACCTGTTCGACCGCATCTACGAGCTGGACCCCAAAACCGGTGAATACACCGTTTACAAAGTACCCCACAGCGAGGATATGGGCCTGGGCGGCATCATGGGCAACCGCTTCAAGGTATTCCCAAAGATGTATAACTACATGGGCGTGCACTCCTTCGCCTACTCGAAAAAAGACGGCAATATTTTTATCACCCCCTCCATGCAGCAGGCGCTGCTGGAATTTGATGTGAAAACCAAGGAATTCATCACCCACGAAATGCCCGAGGGTTTTTACCCCCACACCATACGCACCGACGCGCAGGACCGGGTATGGTTTACCCTCGCCCTGTCGTCCCAGGTGGCCATGTTCAACCGGCAGACCGGCAAATTCAAAATCTACGACCTGCCCGCCCGGGGATTCATGGAGTGGCTGACCCTGAAGTCGCTGCCCATCCTGTTCAGTATCGACCCGGAGAACCGGCCCACCCCGTCTCCCGACCGGGAGTCCACCGGCCTGCCCATGCCCTACGGTATTGATGTCGCCCCGGACGGCACGGTATGGGTAGCGCGCCTGTATGCCAACGATATTGCGCGTATCGACCCTGACACCGACGAGATCACCATGATCGACTTTCCCTACAATGGGCCGCGCAGACTGCGGGTCGATGCCGACGGCGATGTGTGGATAGTGGCTTTCCAGGATTCCCTGCTGGTCAAGTACGATCCGCAAGCCGGGGTGTTCAGCAAATTCGAACTGCCAGTGATCAATGAACTGCCCTATGCCCTCAACGTCGATCGCGATCGCGGTGTGGTGTGGGTCAACGGCAACCAGTCCGACACCATCCTGGGATTTGATATCGCCACGGCAAGCTGGAAGGTCTACCCGATGCCACGGCAGCGGTTTTTTACCCGGGACATAGAGATTTCCGAAGTGGATGGGGCGATCTATACTACCAACTCCCATTTCCCCACCTGGCAGTCAGAGGGCGGCGTACCCACCCTGCTGCGCATTACGCCGCTGGCGCAATAGCGAGCCCGGGCCATGCTGCGGATAATCCCACGACTACATTGGTGCCTGGCCTGCCTCCTGCTGCCGGCATTTTCCGCCGCTGCCCAGGCAGTCAACGAGGCGGGCTGGTTACACTACGGCGGTGACCCGGGCGGCAGACACTATTCAACAGCCGACCAGATCAACCGCGACAACGTGGCCGTGCTGGACGTCGCCTGGACCCATCGCAGTGGTGACATGGCGCGTTACGGCAACGAAATGGAGAAAACCTCTACCCAGAGTACGCCCATCCTGCTGCCCGCGGCGGCGGGGGAATCACTGGTGTACTGCACCCCCTTTAACCGGGTTATTGCCCTGGACCCTGGCAGTGGCAAGCAGCGCTGGCAGTTCGACCCACAGATTGACCGGCGCGGCGACCGCCCCTTTCGCTGCCGCGGTGTCAGTTACACAGAAGATAAATCCATCCCCACCGGGCAGGCCTGCAGGCACCGCCTGTATCTGGGCACCCACGACCGCAAACTGTGGGCCATAGACGCCAGCGACGGCAAACCCTGCGAACAGTTTGGTACTGGCGGGCAGGTCCTCTTATATGGCGAAGAAGGTTACGTGCCCGGAGATGTGAGTAACTCCTCAGCACCGGTGGTCGCCAACGGGGTCGTCGTGATGGGCTCTACGGTAATCGATTTCGTGCGCAGCACCACGCCACGCGGGACGGTGAAGGCTTTTGACAGCAGCAGTGGCGCTCCCCTGTGGCAGTTTGATCCACTGCAGGGGTATCCGGAAAGCGGCAGTGCCAACGTGTGGGCACCCATGTCCGTGGATGAAGACAACGGTTTGTTGTTTTTGCCCACCAGCGCCGCATCGCCGGATTACTACGGGGTTGATAGACCGGGCGACGGACTGTACGCCAACAGCATCGTCGCCTTGGACCTGCAAAGCGGCGCCGTGCGCTGGTACTTTCAGCATGTGCGTCACGACCTGTGGGACTACGACACGCCCGCGCAACCCATCCTGTTCACCTGGAACAAGAACGGCGCCCGGATCCCCGCACTGGCGCAGCTGACCAAGCAGGGCTTTATTTTCGTGTTCAATCGCCTCACCGGACAACCCCTGTGGGAAATCACCGAACAGCCGGTGCCACCCTCGCAGATTCCCGGCGAACACACCGCGCCCACCCAGCCCAAACCCATCGCTCCCCCTCAGCTGTTAAACCCGTTCCTGATGCCCTCTGATGCCTGGGGCCTGACGCCCTGGGACCGGGGCAACTGCAAAAAACAACTGGCGTCACTGCACAACCTGGGGCTGTTTACCCCCACCAGTGAAACCCTGACACTGATGTATCCGGGCAGTCTGGGTGGCCCCAACTGGGGTGGCGGCGCGCTGCTGGCGGACTCCGGGATGCTGTTGGTGAACGTGAACAACGTGGCCTTTACCGGGCGCTTGATTCATACGCCCAAGAATATCGATCCCCAGAGCCGCAAACGCGACCACCCGGCCGCGGGGCATCGCATGCAGGTGACCATGGACGGCACGCCCTACAATATTGAAATAGGCAGCCTGCAATCACCCCTGGGTATTCCCTGCAATCCCCCACCCTGGGGCAAGCTGGTGGCAGTAGATTTGCAGCGCGGCACTATTGCCTGGGAAAAGGCCCTGGGCTCTGTGCATGAGATGGGGCCGATCACCGCACCCTTTGACATCGAGTGGGGCACGCCCAACCTGGGCGGCGGTATCGCCACCAGCGGCGGCCTGTTTTTTATCGGCGCTACCATGGATAGGCGCATTCGCGCTTTCGACGTCACCACCGGGGACACCCTGTGGCAACATACCCTGCCGGTGGACGCCACTGCGACCCCCCTGACCTATACCTACCGTGGCCGCCAATACGTGGTCATCAATGCCGGTGGCCACCATATGTTCGGGCGCGGTTATGGCGACTACCTTTACGCCTTCGCCCTGCCCGGCGACGGATAAACACTCATGAAGAAATTCCTCATCCTTGTTTCGCTGGTTATCTTACTCCCGGTGCTGCTATTGGCGGGGAGTCTGCTGGTCAGCGACGACCCGATGAAAAAACTGGAATCCCTGGCCATACGCCATGCGGATAAACTGCCATTGGGCTATCTGGGTGAAAAGCTGTTTGACCAACACTGCGCCAGTTGCCACGACAACCCGGCGATGCATGCACCCACCCGGGAGGCCCTGTCGGGCTTTTCCAAGGAAACCGTGATGGTCGCCCTGGAATTCGGCAAGATGCAGCCTATGGCGGCACACCTGAATAAACAGGAGCGCGGGCTGATCGCCATCTACCTCGCCGGGGCTGCGCCCCCGGACCCCTGGCTGGAAGAACACCGCTGCACCGATGGCGCAGGGGGCGATGCCACCGAGTACGTTGCCAACTGGGGCCTGGGCAGCAATAATCGCCGCTTTGTGCCCGAGGCAATGACAGGTATCACCCGGGACAATGTGGCCAGCCTGGAGCTGGCCTGGAGCCTGGCCTTTCCCAAGGTGAGCGATATGCGCTCACACCCTGCGATCATTGGCGATACCCTGTACTTCGGCGACAAGACCGGCAAGCTCTACGCCATCGACCGACGTCGTGGCTGTGTATTGCGGCACACCGAAGTCCTCAGCGGTATCCGTTCCGCGATTACTGCGGTGACACTCAATAGTGGTCGTAAACTGCTGATTTTCGCCGATTCCATGGCTTCCATCTATGCGGTGGACCCGCAAAGTATGGAGGTTGTCTGGCAAGAGGCGGCCCGGGTATACGAGACCTCGGTGATTACCGGATCCATCAGCTATCACGACGATAAACTATTCGTACCGGTTTCCTCCTACGAGGTAGCCGTGTCCGGCAGCCCCACTCATATTTGCTGTAAATCCCACGGCGGACTGATCGCCCTGGATGCCACCAATGGCAGCCAGCTGTGGGAGTGGCACTCCACACCCGACGCAACCCTGCAGGGACAGAATACCGCCGGGGCCGATCTCTACGGACCTTCCGGAGCCAGCGTGTGGACCACACCGGCTATCGACCCCAAGCGCAACCGCATCTACTTTGGCACCGGGGAAAACCTGTCTCACCCGGCTACGGATACCTCCGACGCCATCATCGCCCTGGACATGGATACCGGGGAGCTCGCCTGGAGCTTCCAGGCCACCATCGGTGACGTCTGGAATGCCGCCTGCCTCAATGGCGGGGCCAACTGCCCTGAAAATGCCGGGGGCGATTTCGATTTTGGCGCTTCGGTGATCATCGCCGACTGGCCGGAGGGCGGCGAGGTACTACTGGCAGGCCAAAAGTCCGGCGAGGTGTTTGCGCTCAACCCGGATACCGGGAACCGGGGCGGCGAACTGTACTGGCGCCAGCGTGTTAGCCAGGGTACGACCAACGGCGGCATTCACTGGGGCATGGCCCTTTCCGGAAAACGGCTGGTGGTACCCGTGGCCGATCCCGAGCGGGATCATCGCCCCGACTACACCCCGCGACCCGGTCTGTATACCCTGGATCTGGCCAGCGGCGAAACACTCTGGGAGCAGCCGGTGACGCGAGGTTGTGACATCCCCGAGGCCAGCAAGCCGAAAATAGGCCTGGAAAGTATGCGCTCCGGCAACAAGCCAGACCTGGCTGAGATGTATCGCTGCTCTTTCTACTACGGCCTGTCTGCAGCCGCGACGGTAACCCCGGAACTGGCCTTCAGCGCCGGACTGGACGGCAAGGTGCGCGCTTATGACCTGCAAAGCGGCGAGGTCCTGTGGCAGACCGAAACAGCGAAGCGGTTCGACACCAGCAATGGCATAAGCGGTCACGGCGGTGCCATCGATGTCAGTGGACAGGTGATCGCCGGTGAGTGGCTGTACGTGCAGTCGGGTTACTCCATGTTCGGACAACTGCCCGGCAACGTGCTGCTCGCCTACAAACTGGGCAGTGGAGACTAGGCAGTCCGGTACTGGCCGGGAGTACAGCCCTCC
>JARFQU010000217.1 GCA_029287595.1 Halioglobus sp.
CCGCCTTGTAAGCCTGCAATGCGCTTTTGCTGGTGGGCTCCCCGGTTTCGTAAAACAGCTTCATGGAAACAGCGACATCGGCCACGGTTTTGTCGATAAAACCGGCCAGCTTTTTCTCCAGCCAGCGCCCGAGTGCGCCCCAGGGCAGCTCGTACTTGAGCGAGGTAATCAGCAGGGTCTGTTGCGGCCCCTGTTCCTGCAACTGGTAGCGGAACCAGCCCTGCTTGAAAGGCGGGGCCGGTTTGTCTCCCCGGTGCAGTCGTATCAGGAAGCCCTCGCCGTCGTGCCATTCCTCCACGGTCTCCTGGATATAACTGTTGGCGTTGCGATACACATAGCGGCTGGCGCCAACACCCTCGCGCTGTTCGCTGACGATCTCGGTGTTGACGATGCCCGGCACATAGTTGTGCGCCAGGGAAATATCGCGCAGTTTCTGCCAGGCCTGGTCGCGGGGCAGGTCGATGACTACCTGTGAGCTTACTTCCTGGGTCATGATATTGGTTCCGTTGATGGTGGTGAGGCCACGTTGGCAATACGTTACTTCGGGGTCCGGGCCCAGGCAAGGTTTTACCATGGTATTGACCAGCGTGCGTGGTATCTTGCAGGCTTCTATACTGTCATCAGACTACTATGATGAAAATCCCGGAACAGTAATATGAGACGACTAGGATTCCTTGACAGCGCGTTCCTTCTGGCCGAAAGCCGCGAGACGCCCATGCACGTGGGCAGTGTCAACCTGTTCACCCTGCCGCGCAACGTCAACGAAAAAACCTTTCTGCATGAACTGACGGACCAGATGAAGTCCGCCGAGTCCTTCCAGCCGATTTTTGGCGAACGCCTCAAGAGTGGACTGCTGGGCAGGCTGGGACCGCAATATTGGGATGATGACGATGCCCTGGATTTGAATTACCACATCCGGCACTCGGCGCTGCCCAAACCCGGGCGCTACCGGGAATTGTTTACCCTGGTATCTCGGCTGCACGCCACCTTGCTGGATCGCAACCGTCCACTGTGGGAGATGCACCTGATTGAGGGTCTGCAGGATCGCCAGTTTGCCGTGTACTCCAAGTACCACCATGCGGCGATTGACGGGGTGCGCTCCATGCACCTCACCCAGAGTATGTTTTCTACCAGCGCCAGGGCGCGTATGCACGATTCGCCCCTGTCCCTGGAGGCCATGGAGCGTTACCGCGAGTCCCTGCAGCGGGCGGCCATACCGCCCAGCGAGGCCGAACTGCGCAATGTGGCCGAGGCCCTCAAATCCACCTACGACAGCGGGGTGCATCTTCTGGGTGCCCTGAAACAGTTCTCCAGCGCCTGGATGGGCCGCGGTGGCGCCCTGGCGCTGCCCTGGCTGGATGTGCCCAAATCCCCCATCAATACCCACGTAGACGGGGCGCGGCGCTTTGTCGCCCAGTCCTGGCCGTTTGCGCGTGTTCGCGCCGTGGGCAAGGCCCTGGATGGTACCTTCAACGATGCCGTACTGGCCATGTGCGCCGGGGCACTGCGCCGCTACCTTCAGCGGCAACAGGGGCTGCCCGGCGAATCACTGAAGGCCATGGTGCCGGTGTCGCTGCGCAAGGAAGGCGATATCGATTCTTCGAATGCGGTTGGTGCGATCAGTGCTGACCTGGGCACCAATATCAAGGACCCGTTGCAACGCTTCGCACGTATCCAGGCCTCGACCCGGGCGGGTAAGGCCTTGTATGACGAAATGTCTGCCAGGGAATCCGAGTTATTTATGCAGGTCACCCAGTTGCCCGGTGTACTGCTCATTCCACTGGGCCTTATCAGTCGCTTTCCGCCCTACAATACCGTGGTTTCCAATGTGCCCGGCCCGCGCCAGACCATGTTCTGGAACGGCGCGCGCCTGCAGGGTATTTATCCGGCGTCCATTGTGTCAGAGGGGGTGGCGCTGAATATTACTCTGGTGAGCTACGGCAAAAATGTGGATTTTGGCATCGTTGCCTGCCGCCGCACCATGCCACAGGTGCAGCGCCTGATCGACGATATGGAAGATGCGCTGGTGGAGTTAGAGGATGCGGCGGGACTGCATCGACGCAAAACCGCGCCGCGCCGCTCGCGCAAGGCCTAGTTTTCAGGCGTCGCTCATGGCGCCCATCAGTAATTCGCAGGCCGCGCTGGGCAGCCAGTATTGCGCTGTCCGGGCTGGAGCCCGGCATCCAAGGGGTAATTGTGCCAAATGCCGGCGTATTGTGCCTGTACAGGGGGTAGAATCCCAGCATGGAAACGGGTTTGGACATACAGCAGTTGCTGCTCTGGGCCACTGGCTTGTCGCTGCTGGCGGTGTTGCTGGCACTGGCGGGGGTGCCCTGGGTGGTTACCCGCTTGCCGGCGGACTATTTTGCCCGGCCGCAGCGCAAGACCTGGCGGGAGACTGATGGGGAACCGTTATTCGTTATAGTGCTTGGATTCCTGAAAAACCTGCTGGGCGCGCTGCTGTTGCTGTTGGGGCTTATCATGCTGGTAACGCCAGGACAGGGTGTGCTCACTATGTTGGTGGGCCTGTTGTTGATGAATTTCCCGGGTAAATACCAGCTGGAGCGCTGGCTGGTGCTGCGCCCCGGTGTGTTGCGCGCCCTCAACTGGCTGCGCAACAAACAGGGACAGGAGCCCTTCGAAGGACCCGGCGATAAGCTTGCCCGCGGCCGGTGATTTCCCTTTATAATTACCCTATTACAGATGCGAGGACGTCCGGCATGATCGGAAAAATGATTTCCCTGGGATTCGACCTGGCCACCATGCCCGCGCGCATGACCTATCGCGGCACCCGCGCCATGTTGGCCATGCCCGGTGATTTTGAACAGGTTATCGCGGAAGTTCGCGCGGTTTCAGACGAGGTCGCGCGAGAGGTGCAGGTCCTGCTGGAAAGCGTCGATGCCGAGATGAGCCAGAAAACAGCCCACCTCAACCCGCAACAGAAGCAGCAGGCGGCTGAATTGGCTCTGGATGCGGCGGAACAGCACCTGAGCATGGCGGCGGTGAATATGCTGCGTGCGCTGTGGCTGACGGTGGATTCCAGTCGGCGCCTGGAACAGGACGCCGACGGGGTGATCATCGAGCACGACGGCCCGGCGCGCTGATACTCAGGCCATACTGAGGGCGAAGGGCACTGGGTTGTCCAGCCGCGGGGTGCGGTTGGCAATGGTGCGCATCACATTGACCATTGGCAGCACATGGTGGCTGAGGATGGGCAGGCCGGTGGTGAGTAGGGATGCAGACAGCTCCCGCTCCGGATCCGCCCAGGCGAACTTGTTGACCAGTCCCAGGTGACCGAAGGCCTGGCTGCTTTCGGGTCCCCAGACACCGAAGGGCGCGTCGCCCAGCATCAGCCCCGCGCTGTAGCGCATGGGAATGAACAGGGTCTGGTCCACCGAGCGACTGCCGAATTCCTGCACCGCCCGCGCGATGGTTGCGCTCGCACAGATACGCCGTCGTCCCCATTTGCCACCGTTGAGCATCATCTGGAAAAACTTCGAGGTTTCATCCGCCGTCCCCACCAGGTTACCCGCGGGGATAATGGCATCCTGGAAGCGCGGGTCGTTGCACAGGGATTCCAGGGTGGTGACATCCCCCGTGCCCAGGGCGCGCTGTAGGAACTTGCGCAGCAATGGCCCCGGCCGCGGTCCGGTGGCGTAGGTGGGTGCCAGCTCGCCCAGGTGTTCCCGCTCTATGCCATAGGTAAAGTACTTCATGCCCATGGGCTGGCGAATTTTCCGGTCTATGTAGGCGTTGATGTTGTCACCGGTTACCTGGCGTACCACCCGCTCCAGCACGAATCCGCCAGTGATGGCGTGGTAGGCCAGTTTGGAGCCATCGGTGATGATGGGCTGCGCATCGCACAGTAATTCCCAGGTTTTGTCCTCATCCCACAAGGTTTCCAGCGGTGTTTGCGGCGGCAGCCCGGGTATGCCGCCCCGGTGGGAGAGTATCTGGTGAATGGTGATATTGTCTTTGCCGTTGCGGGCAAATTCAGGCGCGTAAAAGGCCACCGGGTCCATCACATTAATCAGGCCTTCCTCCGCCAGCATATGCATCAGCAGGGCAGTAATGCCCTTGGAGGTGGAGTACAGGCACACGGGTGTGTCCGTGCGCATCAGCACCTGATCTTCGGCGCCATCATCGTCCGGCCCGTTGCCCCGGGCGTGGCCGATCGCGCGCGACAGTAATACCTTGCCCCTGCGGCGGATACTGACGCTGATACCCGGGTGTACGCCGCAGCGGTACAGTTTGGCAACCGCGTCCCAGATGGCGTCGACGTCCCCCTGCAGCATACCTACCTCGGCCGGGTCCACTTCCTGCCTGGCATCGATGGTGGTTACCGAGTCCAGGTCGCGGGCAATGGGGCTGAGGTGTAGCAGGCGCTTGCGCAATAATTCCACGGGTTTACTCCGGGTATAGTTATGGCATGCATTCTCACGCAATCCGGCGTTCCCGTCCAGAGTGGGGTGGGGCAGCTTACGGCCGCTTTTCGGGCTATGCCCCGGCCTCTGCGGTGACAAACCAGATGGCACCCGGCATCAGCAGGGCGCCGTCGCGGTAGTAAGGCTCCATAACTTCCTCCATGGAGGCGAAGACTTTTTCCATAGTCGCCGGCTCCTGGCCCGTCAGCAGGCGGCTGACCGGCCCTATCATGGCCAACTCCCGCACGGTTTGCCCCAGCGTGGAGCCATTGCCAAAGCGCATATGGTAGGTAAAGGGTTCTATGGCAATATTGCCAAAGCCACTGTCGTCGAGGATTGCGCGCACTCTTTCAGCATCGGCGAAAGCGAAAGGTCCCGGCGCGTGCGGGTCGGGCATCTCTGGCATAGGCACATGTTGCAGCGCAGCCTGTAACGGCACGCGGGTCCACTCGTTATCAGAAGCTGCCTGCCAGCAACTGAAGGCCAGCTTGCCATCTGAGCGCAGCGCGGCGCGCAGGTTGCGAAAAGCGCTTACCGGATCGTCAAAGAACATAACGCCGAAGCGCGAGAACAGCAGGTCGAAACTCGCCGGGGTGAACTCATGGCTGGCGGCATCAGCCTGCAGAAAACTCAGCTGGGCCACGTTGCCTGCGTCAGCGACCTTGTCCTGCGCGACCTGCAGCATGGGCTGGGAGATATCCACGCCCAGCACCGTGGCATCCGGGCCCAGTTTGCGGGCCAGCATCAGGCTCTGGCTGCCGCCACCACAGCCTATGTCCATAGCGCGTTGGCTGCCCTCAACGGCGGCATGGCTCAACAGGGCCTCGCAGACCGGCTCCAGTAGCCGCGCCATGGTGGCATCTTCCTGCGCCCAGCGTTTACCCGCGTCACCGTTCCAGTATTCGATCTGTTCTGCGTTACTCATGTGGTGTTCTCCTTGTGGTGGCCCGTGGATTATCCGGTAAAGTGGCGGCCCATGGAATTGATCGTGGTCATGTCTTTTTCCGGCACTTTGCTGCGACACTGTAATACAGGTAGAGTTGCCGTGGATAGGTTGCGCTGCTGCTGATGCGCGGGCTGCTTGCCCGGCAGTCGTTTTCAGCTATTCTCATACATACTGCACCATACAGGCAGAGGATTGACCATGTTGCTATCGTTGTTTCGACCCGGGGTACTGCGCCTGCTGTTTTTACTCCCCTTTATCGCTCTGGCCCAGGCGGAGGGAGAACCGCTGGAATCCGACTGGCTGGAACTGGTGAAAGGCTATAAAGGCAAGAACCTGGGAACCGAACTGGTTGAGATCGATGACGAGGGTGAAACGCGCACCATCACCCTGGCTATTCCCAAGACCTCCATGGGTGACCCCGATGAGATCGAGGAAGTCGTGGTGGTCGGGCGCAAACCGGAAAAGCCGCAACCCCTGGATATCACTTACGAGTGGCTGGACGATTACGATAATGACAATTACGGTCTGGTGATTCGCCTGGGCAAGAATTCCCGTTGGCCTATCCGTCTGTACCTGAATTCCGACGCGGGTTTTGTTCGCTGACTTTACGGGCATTGCGCCTGAATATAACAAGAATTGAGTTATGCCCGGGACATAGATGATGGGTATTTCAGCGTGGTCCGACCTGGTCACGCAGGCCAATTTAGGAAACAAGTATGATTGCAACACTGGCGCAGCGTAAAGAACTCTGTTTCTGGGGCTGGGGATACGCCGATGAGGGATTGACCCCGGAGGAGGCCTCGCACGTAGCCCAGCTGGCGCAGGGCCTGGGTGTGCAGCATAAGCCTGGCTCGGCGCCGCGGCTGGAGGAGTTTGCACTGGCCGCGCCACGGCTTGCCGCCCCCGAGGCCCTTGCTGCCGTTCTGTCGTCTACGCCCTACGACCGTATTACCCACGGTTACGGCAAATCCTTTGCCGACCTGGTGCGCATGCAGATGCGCGATATGCCCAATCCCCCGGACTGGGTAGCGTTTCCTCGGCATGAAGATGATATCTCGGCGCTGATGGACTTCGCTGCGAGCAGCGGTGCCGCGTTGATTCCTTTTGGTGGCGGCACCAGCGTGTGCGGCGGTGTGGAGCCGGATGTAGGGGGCGATTACGGCGCCGTGATCTCCGTGGACCTGCAGTATATGAATCGCGTGGTGGAGGTAGACAAAGTCAGTCGCGCCGCGCTGATTGAGGGCGGCGCACTGGGTCCGGAACTGGAGGCGGCATTAAAGCCTGACGGCCTGACCCTGCGGCATTACCCGCAGAGCTTCCAGTTCTCCACGCTGGGTGGTTGGATAGCGACCCGCGCCGGGGGCCATTTCGCCAGCAACTATACCCATATTGACGACTTCGTGGAGAGCGTGCGTATGCTCAGCCCCAGCGGGCTGATGGAAAGCCGTCGCTTGCCCGGTTCGGGTGCCGGGCCGTCACCGGATCGCATGATGATAGGCTCCGAGGGTACCCTGGGCTTTATTACCCGGGCCTGGATGCGCCTGCAGGACCGACCGCTTTTTCGCGCCTCGGCCAGTGTGCGCTTCCCGGGAATGCGCGAGGCTTGTGCCGCGGTGCGTGCCATCAGCCAGGCGGCGCTGTTTCCCAGTAATTGTCGCTTGCTGGATCCCGCCGAAGCGATGGTCAACGGGGTGGGGGACGGCGTCTGCGCGCTGCTGGTGCTCGCCTTCGAATCAGCAGATCACCCGCTGCAGCACTGGATGGCACGAGCCCTGGAATTGGCAGCTGATCACGGTGGCAATTGGGATCAAGCCGCAGTGGACCGCTCGCTGGCGGGCTCTGGCGGCGCGGAAGACGAGGCGGGCGAACACCGCCAGGGCGATGCCGGCCAGTGGCGCAACCAGTTCCTGCGCGCGCCCTATTACCGCAACTACCTGACACCCGCGGGGGTGATCGTGGATACCTTCGAAACGGCCATCACCTGGGACCGTTTCGAACAACTGTATAACGGTATTCGCGAACGCGTGGGCGCGGCATTGCGTGAGATAACCGGTGTCGATTGCATGCTCAGCTGTCGCTTTACCCACGTCTATCCGGATGGCCCCGCACCGTATTTCACGTTTTACGCCATCGGTAGCAAGGAGGGGGACATGGCCTCCATGTTGTCGCGCTGGCGCGAGATCAAGCTGGCCGCCAATGAGGCAGTGACCAGCGTCGGCGGCACCATCACCCACCACCATGCGGTGGGCAGGGATCACCGCCCCCACGGTTACGATGTACAGGCGCCTGCCTTGTTCCGCGAGGCCTTTGCCGGCGCCCGCAGCGTGCTGGATCCCGCTGGCATGATGAACCCGGGTGTTTTGATTGACACCCCGGCGCGCGGCGCAACGGTTGGGGGAGTACTCGGGTAGTGGCATGCCAGTAAGTGTGATGCATCGTTACCAGTGGAGCTTGGTCGCAGCGCTTTTGCTCAGCCTGCTTGCGCTGGCGCCAGCCAGTTACAGTGCGAGCTATGAACTGGTGTTGCGCGGTGGTCGTGTTATGGATCCCGAGAGCGGGCGCGACGGCGTATTCGATGTTGCTATCAGCGATGGGCGGATTGCAGCAATCAGTGAAAAGGCCTTAACCGCTGCGCGCGTCATTGATGTGTCCGGACAGGTGGTGGCGCCGGGATTTATCGATTTACACAACCATTCCCTCACGCCCCTGGGCATGCGCTACCAGGCCCTGGACGGTGTGACCACCACCCTGGAACTGGAAGCGGGAGCCTGGCCTGTCGCTGCGGCGGGTATACAGTTGCCAAATGGCGCGCCCCTCAACTACGGGGCGTCAGCCGGGTATACCGGAATTCGCCTGGAACTGATGCAGGGGGTGAGGCTGCAAGATCTGTTCAGCGGCAATAGCACCGTCGATTACGCCGGCCCGGCATTTCGCGAGCACGCCAGCGCTGAGCAGCAGCAGGCCATGCGCCGTAAGCTGGACTTGGCGCTGGATGAAGGGGGGCTTGGGGTGGGTTTGCCGCTGGATTACTTCAGCGCCGCCATTGATACCGCTGAATTGCGCATGATATTCGAGGTGGCGGGCGAGCGCGGGGTGCCGGTATTTGTGCATATCCGCCGGGGCCTGGCGGGAGATCCCCAGGGCCTGGTTGAGGTTGTCGACATGGCCCGCGACACCGGTGCCCCGGTGCACATTTGTCACCTGCAGCACAGCGCAATGAAGGGTACCGGTCAGTTCCTGGCGATGATCCGGCAGGCGCGCAAGGAGGGGGTGGATATCACCACGGAGATGTTCCCCTACAACGCGGGCACCACCTCCATCGGCGCCGCCGTGTTCAGCCGCGACTGGCAGGCGATTTTCGACATCAGCTACGAGGACGTGGAATGGGCCACCACCGGTGAACGCTTCGACCAGGCCACGTGGGAGCGCTACCGCAGTGAACAGCCCGCCGGTATGGTCATCCATCACTACGTAAAGGAGGAGTGGACGCGCCAGGCCCTGTTGGAACCAGGGCTTATGGTAGTGACCGATGGTACGCCGATTGTCAGTAAGTCTGTGGGCGTGCCGCCCCAGGGGATTGGCAGTTATTCCAGGGTGCTGGGCCGCTATGTGCGCGAACAGCAAGCCCTGGACCTGATGACCGCGCTGTCAAAAATGACCCTGCTGCCCGCGCAGCGATTGCAGGGTATAGCCCCGGTATTCGCCCGCAAGGGCAGGATTCAACCAGGGGCGGATGCCGATATCACGGTGTTCGACCCGCAAACTATCATCGATCGCTCCACCTACCGTGAACCTTTCCAGGCATCCCGGGGCGTGCGCTACCTGCTGGTAAACGGCACCCTGGTAGTTGAGGAGGGCGTGTTTCAGGAGAGCGCCAAACCCGGCAGGCAACTGACGACGCCGGGCTCCTGAAAGGCCCGGGAAGAGCCGCGAAAGCGACCGGTTTGTGCGCAAATTCCACCCCCTTAAGCCCTTGACTGCAAACAAGTTCCTCCCTATAGTAGCGCCCCTCAATGCGCCTGTAGCTCAGCTGGATAGAGTACCTGGCTACGAACCAGGCGGTCGCACGTTCGAATCGTGCCAGGCGCGCCAT
>JARFQU010000030.1 GCA_029287595.1 Halioglobus sp.
GGGGTGGGCGGCGAGGGCGCGGCAGACGGCAACCGGGCTCAGCCATCCCGAGGCGGGAAACCAGTATCCCGCTGAAGTCTGGGCAATACCCAGGATCGTATTTGCCTGGCCCGCATCCAGTACCTGGGCGAGTTCCGGCACGGTCTCCAGTACGCTGGCCAAGGTTTCCATTTCCCTGGCGTCATCGCTCTGGTGGAAGCTGCCGCAAAGCGCGCCGTCGTGCCCCTCGCGCAGGGTGTTGTTTTGTAATAGTTCGAAATACAAGGCACTGGCATAGCGAAAGCTCTGCAGGGCGAAATCGGTGAGTGCCGAATGCTTGAGCGACAGTCGGGTATACAGTATGCCCTGCTCATTGCCCGACCCTTCGGCAGCCAGTGCTGACTGGTCCAGCAGGGTTACCGCAATGCCCCGACGTGCCAACGCGTAGGCTGTGTGACAGCCTGCCAGTCCCCCGCCTATCACCAGCACCTGTTCCGGGGGTGCTTGCCGCTGGGCCGGCAGATCCCAGGGGGTCACGCCTGCTGGCGCCGGCGCTGGCCTCTCGCGTGTAATAGTCCCGCGCAGACATTCGCGCTTGCGCCCGAAGCCCGGTACTTTTTCCACGGTAAACCCCGCTGCACCCAGGTCCCTGCGTACCTGGCCCGCGGCAGTAAAAGTGGCAAAGGTGGCATTGTCCCGACACAGTTGCCCGATGGCCTGGAGCACCTCGCGCCGCCACATGCCCTCATTGCGAGCCGGGGCGAAACCATCCAGGTACCAGGCATCTACCAAGGGCAGTTGCATGCTGGCGAGCTGCGGCAGGGCGTGCCCCGCATCCTCCCACCATAGATCCAGGGTGACAGCACCATCCTCAAACTGCAGTCGATGCTGTCCGGGTAACAGCCCCGGGTAGTGCTGTTGTAACTGTGATGCAAGACTCTGCAGCGCCGGCCATTGGCCAAGGGCGCGTGCCAGGTCCGCTCGCGACAGCGGAAACTTCTCTATGGACAAATAATGCAAGCGGGGGCGTGGCTGGGGCAAGTCGCGCCAGGCCTGCCAGGTGAGCAGGAAATTGAGGCCCGTACCGAAGCCGGTTTCACCAATACAAAAATGCTTTTCGGGATGCAGTTGCCAACGCTGCGGGAGTTGGTTGCCGAGCAGGAATACGTAACGGCTTTCTTCCAGACCGCTATCGCGAGAGTAATAAACATCGCCAAACGCTGCGGCCACCGGGTTCGCCGCGTCATCCCACTGCAGATCAGCGGCCGTTACCGGCTGCCAGGGTGTGTTGGCACGGCTCATCCGGCCCGGTTTTTGAGGTTTACTTCAGCGGGTAGCCAGGCGGGAATATGCGGTTCGTCCTGGGCCAGCAAGTCATCTACCGCAAAAACATGCAACTCGGGTTCGCCGCCCGGGGGCTGGTAAAAGGTGACCATATAGTCCCCGGCGCTGGCGTTTTGAGGCAGCCTGACGTCCCAGCTATTGCTCTGTATGCGCAACGTGGTATCGCCCGGTTGCAGACGTATACGCGCCACGTAGTGATGTTTTCCTACCGGTTTGAGGCTGCGGTTTTCGCTGCCGATGAGCTTGCCGAAAAGGCGCGTCTTGATGCCGCAGATGGGTGCTATGTCACGCCGGCTCTCGGGGATATTGGGGTCGGAAAGCCGCCGTGTAATTTGCGTCAGGGCGGTGCTGCCCTCGGATCCGTTCAGGCGGACCTTGTCGATGCTGAACGGAATCCTGGCCAGTGTCTCGGCATCTCTTTTTGCCGCCTCGCGCTGTGCCATCTCTTTGTCTGTGGGCAGGGTGCGCGCTGACTCCTGTAATTCCGTGTAGTACTCGGCCAGCAGCGCATGCAGGCGTTTGACGTTTTCCTTGTCCCGCTCCAGGTCGTAGGCAGCGCTGTGCACACGCAGTGGCTTACTTTCTATCGCCTGTTCGGTTTCCGGCTCAGGGTTGCTGACGTCGGGTGCCGGAGTGACCGTCGCCAGTGCCCCGGCCATGATGATCTGTTCCTGCAGCAGCGTCACTTCCCGCTCGGTAACCTGGATCAGGCGTTTCCGAATCGAGACCATTTCCTGTGCCAGTTTTTTCACCGCGGGATTACTGCTTTGCTCTGCCGGCGTGCCGTCAGCATGCAGCATCATGATGGTTGTTTTATATTGTTCCAGCTCCCGGGTGAGCATTTCCCGCTCGTCAGTGAGGGTCTGTAATTCCCTGATTGCTGCCGAGTCCTGGGCATGGGCATACTGCGGCAGGAGCAACGCAACCAGCAACAACAACGCCAGCAGGGCTGGCAAAAGCTGTCGTGCGGTATAGCCGGCAGGGCACTGCGTTGTTGGCAGCTGCACAGGCATAGTGCGTTGTCCGTGTACGAATGAGTGGAAATCATACCAGAAAGGGCGGCTTTTCGGCTGACTGGCGTTGAATTACGAGACATAGATCACATTTGGGCCGTCCCAAACCGGTTCCAGGGGCTTCGACTTTATTGCCTGGAACGCCTGGGGGTATTAGAATTTGTTTCCCCTGCAGAGAGAGAGCCACATGCCGCAGTACCAATCGCAGTCGATTCCCCGCGAAAAATTCATGCTGATGGCGGTTAACCTGTTGCACAAAGCCTTTGTAGAGGCGGCGCGCACGGATGCCAAGAACGCGTTTCGGGATATATCCGAAAGCCGGGATGTTAACCTGGCCACGGTGCGTATGGAGGATCAGTCCACCAGCCGATTCAGGTTGATGCTCGATCACAGCGAATACCAGGGCAAACTCAATTACGGCGCCTTCCGTTCCAGTCTGGGAACCTTGATTACCAATATCACCCAGGCTCTGCGGGATGAGCGTGAGGTCAACGTATTCAACGCCCAGGGTGACGCCAACACCATGATTTTCGGGGTTACCGCGGTCACGCTGGAGGACGACAAGCCCAATGTGATGGTTCTCGGGGCCGACCTGGGCACCGCTGCCGGTGAGGTTATGCTGCGGCTGATGTACCTGGATCCGAAGCAGTTTACGGCTGAGGAAGAGGTCGCAGTGCAGCGAGCCGGGGACGAGCAGAGGCCCGCCTAGGTGCGCTAGCTGACCTGCGGTAAGGGCGGGCGTTCCATGGAGATTTTTTCCGCGGGCGCCATCACTTCGGCGCTGCCGCTTGCCACCAGTTTTTCATCCTGATTGTAGGCTTTGCAATCCAGTGTGACCTGTCGGCGCCTATCGGTTTTCGCGGTCACTTCCAGCGCTATGGTGATGGTGTCGTCGATCTTCACCGGCAGGCGAAAGCGCAGGGACTGGCCCAGATAGATTGTACCTGGGCCCGGTAATTCCATGGCCAGCGCGGCGGAGATCAATGCGCCGGTGAGCATACCGTGGGCAATGCGCCCCTTGAAGGGGGTGCCGGCGGCGAAGGCCTCGTCCAGGTGTACCGGGTTGACGTCCCCGGAAGCAGCGGCGAACAGCTTGATGTCACGTTCGCTGATCCGCTTGGAATAAGTGGCCGTTTGCCCTATGGTGATCTCCTCATAGGTAAAGTTTTCCAGTTGTGACATTTGTTCTACCCCCATTTTCTCTCGCTTGCGACAGCATAACGCGTTTTCACCGGCCGGGCTGCAAGCCGTTGCTCTCGCACAGGTTGCCCTGATGCCGGACACCTCTGCGCCGCCCCGGCGTGCCCTCGAGATAAGCTATCCCGCTGAACTCCCCGTTGTAGAACGCAGGGAAGAAATTGCACGCGCCATCAAGCAACACCAGGTGGTTATCGTGGCCGGTGAAACCGGTTCCGGTAAAACCACCCAGTTGCCGAAAATCTGCCTGGAACTTGGCCGCGGCCGCAAACAAGTGATAGGCCATACCCAGCCGCGGCGTTTGGCAGCGCGCACTGTGGCGCAACGCATTGCACAGGAACTGGATACCTCACTGGGTGACCTGGTTGGTTACCAGGTACGTTTCAATGACAGGGTCTCCGAAGCGACGGCCATCAAGTTGATGACCGATGGTATTTTACTGGCGGAAATGCAGCGCGATCGCCTGTTGCAAAAATACGACACGATTATCATCGATGAGGCACATGAGCGCAGTCTCAATATCGATTTTCTGCTGGGTTACCTCAAACGTATTCTGCCCGGGCGTCCCGACCTGAAGCTGATCATCACCTCCGCCACCATCGACGTGGAGAGTTTTTCCCGACATTTTGGCGATGCGCCGATCATTGAAGTATCCGGACGCACCTACCCGGTGGAGACCCACTACCTGGATGCAGCCCGGGAGGACGAAGACCCGCTGTCACAGATCGTTTCCCTGGTGCAGGATATCGACGCGGGCCAGTATGGCAAGCGTGGTGATGTACTGGTATTCCTTCCGGGAGAGCGCGACATCAGGGAAGTCGCCAAGGCGCTGCGACG
>JARFQU010000033.1 GCA_029287595.1 Halioglobus sp.
ATGTATTGCTGGTAGCACGTTCCGCCGAGAAACTGGAGGAAACCGCGGCGGAAATTGCCGAGTTGGGTGGCATGGCCACTATATACCAGGCGGACGTATCCAACCTGGAAGACTGTGACCGCCTGGTCGCAACGGTACTGGAAAACCACGGCTTTATCGACATCCTGATCAACAACGCCGGTCGCTCCATACGCCGCTCACTGGAACTGTCCTACGATCGTTTCCATGATTTCGAGCGCACTATGCAGGTCAACTACTTCGGGGCGGTGCGACTGACCATGGGTCTGCTGCCTTCCATGAGCCGGGAAAAGAAGGGCCAGGTCATCAATATGTCATCTATCAGCGCCCTGACCCCCAGCCCACGTTTTTCTGCCTACGTGGCCTCCAAGTCGGCACTTGACGCCTGGACCCGCGCTGCAGCCGTGGAGTATTCAGATCGCAACGTTCGCTTTACCACTATCAATATGCCGCTGGTGCGCACGCCAATGATTTCTGCAACCAGCATCTACGATTCCATGCCGGTCCTGACCCCGGATGAAGCGGCGGACATGGTGGTAGAGGCTGTGATCAATAAACCCAAGCGTATCGCTACGCAAATGGGCGTATTCCTGCAGGTCATGACCGCTGTGGCACCCAAGTTCTCCGAAGTCCTGATGAATACGGTGTTCCGCATGTTCGGCGACTCTGCGGCCGCCCGCGGCGAGACGCAAAAGGGTAAAGTTGAAGCTTCCAACGAGCAGGTGGCACTGGCCTCGCTGATGAAGGGCGTACACTTCTAAACGCAACAGCGGCAAAATCGAGGGGGTATGCGTGGCGCATGCCCCTTTTTTTGTCTAGGCCGACAGCGAAGCCTTCAAACGCGCAATATACTCCGGACTGGTGCCACAACAACCGCCAATGACGTTCGCCCCGGATGACAGCCAACGTCCGGCCAATTCAGCGTAGGCCTGGGGGTCCAGGTCATCACGCACCGCCAACGGACCATCGGATTCGCCGCTGCCATCGAGCGTCCACTCCTGGGGTATGGGCATAAAGGTATTGGCGTAGCCGCCAATGAAACGCCCGGGCATCGCCGCGAGTTCCGGCATAGCGCTCTCAATACTCTCTGGTGGGCAGCAATTTGCAAGATAGCCACACACCGGGAGCTCTGCGATCGCAGCGTAGGCTTCCCCTAAGGATTCGCCGCTGCGCAGGACACCCAGCTTGTTGTCGTGCAGGGTCCAGGCTACCCACACCGGCCTGCCGGTGGCACAGGCAGCGGTAGCCGCAGCCTTGCCCTCCAGGGCACTGGACATGGTTTCACACAGAATAAGGTCAACATGGGGCGCGAGTATCTGCGCCTGTTCCTGGTACAGAGGGAAAATTTCATCGTATTCACCGACCAGGTCGGCGCGGAAACTGCCGCGCAGGGGAGGCATCGCCCCGGCGATGAGTACGTCTTCGCGACCCGCGCGGCGGCGCGCCTCCCGGGCCAGTTCACAGGCCAGTTCATTGAGCTCACGGAAGCGGTGTTCGATGCCTTCCTTGGCCAGGTCGTTGCGAATTACGCCATAACTATTCGTCGTAATCACATCGGCGCCTGACGCAATGTTATCCAGGTGCACATTGATCACTTCCTCCGGTGCCACCAACAGCGCGTTGGCGGACCAGATGGTCTCCGGAATCTCGACACCACGCATGCGCAGTTCACGGCCCATGGAACCGTCCAGAAGTATCAGTCGATCCGGCAAATTCAATTCAGACATGATTGCTCCTCTTGAGCAGTGCTGTGATGCGGGGACACCCGTGCGATCGATGCCCCGCTCGCGCATCGCCTGCAGTATTTCGACACGCCATCAGCGCGATACGGCAGCCAATGCATTCGCGAAATAGTCGAGGTTTTGCTGGTTTATACCGGCGATATTGATGCGACTGGAGTCCACCATGTAAATACTGAATTCCTCGCGCAGGCGCTGCACCTGAGCCACCGACAAGCCCAGGTAGGAAAACATACCCAGTTGCCCACGAATATGATCAAAGCTGTCACCCAGTCCCATCTCTGCCAGGCGATCCGCCAGCAGAGTACGGCAGCCATTCATGCGATCGCGCATGGATGTGAGCTCTTGCTGCCACTGACCGCGTAAGGCCTCGTCATGCAGAATACTGCTAACGATGGCCGCACCATGGGCCGGCGGCATGGAATAGGTAGATCGCGCGACATTAAGCAAATGCGGCAGCGCCTGGTGTTCACGCTGCGTGTCTGCTGATACCAGGCACACGGCGCCAACGCGCTCGCGATACAAACCGAAATTTTTGGAGCATGACGATACGACAATGAGTTCAGGAACGCGCTGCGCCAGCAGACGAACGCCATAGGCGTCCTCGTCGAGACCGCGCCCGAAACCCTGGTAGGCGAAGTCAATCAGCGGGGTAAACCCGCGCTCAATGGCGATATCGGCAACCACCTGCCACTGCTGCTCGGTCAAATCCGCACCCGTGGGATTGTGGCAACAGCCATGTAACACCACCACGTCATTGCTGCCCAGTTTGCGCAGCGCGTCGGCCATCGCCTCAAAGTCCACACCTCGCAGCTGGCTGCTGTAATAGGGGTATTCCGCCACAGCCAGGCCAGCACTGGTAAATACCGGCGCGTGGTTGGCCCAGGTAGGCGTGCTCAACCAGATGGTTGCCTCGCTGTTACAGCGCCGTATCAGTCCCGCCGCAACGTGCAGGCCGCCAGTGCCACCGGGCACCTGCACCGACGCCACCCGGCAGTTGGCCAGGGTATCGCCCAGCAACAAATCGGCAACGGCTTCGTCAAATTGCGGATCGCCGGCGGGGCTCTGGTAGGTCTTGGTGGTTTCGGTCTCCAGACGCAGTTGTTCCGCATTTTTAACCGCAGCCATGATAGGGGTGGCGCCGGCCTCGTCCTTGTACACGCCCACACCCAGATCAATTTTATCGGGGTTATCATCCTGCTTATAGGCCGCTGAAAGACCAAGAATAGGGTCCGCAGGCAGTGGACTCAGCGCTTCAAACATCGGTTTTTCCTCGTCGGTTATCACCACGATTGGCGCCGTACTCCGACCGACCGTGCTCCGCGGCAATGCTGCCACGGCGACCCGTGACTGGCAATAAAAAAATAACGGTAGAAAAACGCCCGGGCCACGGCACGGACTCAGGGTTTGCGGCTGACGATTCTATGGTGACAGGCCAGCGTTTCCCGCGCCCGCGCTACCACCGGTGCATCGATCATCTTGCCGCCATATTCAGCGGAACCGCGCCCGGCATCCACAGCCGCCTGATAAGCGGCCAGCACTTCGCGGGCCGCAATCACTTCCTCGGCAGCCGGAGAAAACTCTTCATTCATAATGTTCACCTGGTCGGGATGAATACAGAACCCACCGCGCAGGCCAAGCCGGCGGGAGCGGCGAATGGTATCTCGAAAGGCATCCAGGTCGCCAAACTGTGCGATAGAGCCGACAAAACCCAGGGGCAGCAAACCGGCAGAGCGCGCGGCAAACACCACCTGCTGGTTGGGCCATAACAGACCATCAGCCTCCGGTTCCATACCGGCGGATGCTGAAAAATCCTCTGAACCCAGAATCATGGCCACCAGCCGGGAGCTACTGTTGGCGATAGCATCGAGCCGCGCCAGTGCCGCCGTACTTTCAATCAACGCGATCAGTTGGGTATGACCCACCGGTATACCCCGCTCAATCTCCAACTCGGTAATACACTCACCCAGCCACTGCATCTGGCTGGCACCACTGACCTTGGGGACGCAGATTGCCTGCACCGACAGGTCCACAGCAGCTTCCAGATCGGCAGCCGCCAGACGCAGATTACTGTTAATGCGCACCACCACATCTGCACCATTA
This sequence comes from Halioglobus sp., assembly GCA_029287595.1. Taxonomy (GTDB): domain Bacteria; phylum Pseudomonadota; class Gammaproteobacteria; order Pseudomonadales; family Halieaceae; genus JAACFI01. The sequence continues at coordinate 3,861 of JARFQU010000033.1, forward strand.
ACCCTGACCCGGCTCGCCGCAGCCTGCAGCTGATCCCGGGCCCCGGCTTTTTCCGCCAGAGGCACACTGTCCTCCAGGTCCAGGATAATAGCGTCGGCGCCGCGCTCATGGGCCTTGCTGACAAAGCGTGGCACATTGGCGGGCACAAACAGCATAGAGCGCCACAGTGGCAGAGCATATTCCATGATTCACTTTCCGTTCGATTATTGACGCTATAAATGCAAACACGTTTGCCGCAACAGACGGCATTGCAGCGCGGCAACCGGCATTACAAAACCATGCTACAGCAGGCCGACCCGGGCATCCATGGCCAGCGCACCACTGGCATCCAGCGCCCACAACCTGGCGCCGCCCTTATCGCGTGCACCCTGCAACAGCAGGGGCCTGCCGTCGCTTAACGGGCGCACGCCACGAAAACTGAAGGTTTCTATTTCGGCCTGCGGCATTTCACGGCGCAGCAGGTCCAGCAGCAGGGTCGCGGTTAACGGCCCCTGCACTACCAGTCCGGCGTAACCCTCTTCCTTGCGCGCGTAGTCTCGGTCGTAATGAATGCGGTGGCTGTTGAATGTGAGCGCCGAGTAACGGAACAGCAACACGGGGTCGGGCAGAACCTCCCGAGACCACTGCGCTGGAAGCGGGGCAGGTTTGGCCGCTGGCACTGCGTTGCTGGTGTTGGCCTGGCGGTAAACCAGGTCCTGCTCTTCCTCGATTGCCAACTGATCTGCGCGAAACACCTGGTGACGCAGCTTAACAAACACCAGATCCCCGCTGGCGCCATGCTTGTGCAATACCTCCGCGATGGTGGATACCCGACGCACGGCATCACCCACTTGCAGCGGTGAGATAAAACGCAGGGAACTGCCCGCCCACATACGACGCGGCAGCGGCACCGGCGGCAAGAAACCACCGCGTTTGGCATGACCATCCACATCCACTGCCGAGGCAGCGGGAGACGGCAAAAAATATAACCAGTGCCAGAGCAGCGGCAAGGGCTGGCCATGTTCCGCAAGCGAAGAAGGATAATCCAGGGTTGCAGAGAGACCGGCAACCGGGGCCTCGGTGATGACATCAACCCGGGTCTCCTGCCGGCCAACCCAGGCCTGCAAAGCCGCAGTGTCGATGCCGGGCACGCCTAACGCCTCAACTGCTGGCAGACAAACGTTACTATGTCCGGGGCGGCGTCCTGTTCTGCCAGACCCAGCACACCATCGACTATCCATTGCGCCTGATCACGCGGGTAGCCGAGGTGGGTAACCGCTTTAGTGCGAATCAGCTGGATCAGGTCATGACTGAGCATGGGATGTCCTTCATCAAATATGGTCCTGCCAGTCTCTGCACTACTCAACTGTCGCGGGCGAATTCTTCGCGCACACTATCGGTATGCTGCCCCAGAGCGGGTACAGCGCCCAATACCGGATCCCCATCGGCCAGCATCACCGGAGGCGCTACCAGTTCTACAGTACCCGAAGGGGTGACTACAGTGGTACGACGCAACTGCTGGTGCGCGGCCAGGTCGGCGACCGAATTGACCGAGCCAAAGGCGATTTTAGCCTGCAACAGCCGGTCGACCAGCTGCGCTCGTTCAAGTTCAGCAAACACCGAGTTAATCTCACGGTCCAGGGCGGGACGATTGGCGCAGCGATCCACATTGTTAACATACAACGTATCCTCGAATAAATCGGGGCGCTGCAATACCTGCTCACAAAAATTCTGCCACTCACGATTGTTCTGGATAGAGATGACCACCTGGTCACCGCCGCTGCAGGCGTAGGCACCGTAGGGCGCAATAGAGGGATGATTCAGGCCCACACGTTGCGGCGCTTGACCGGTATAGTCCTGATGCAACAAGGGCACCGTCATCCAGTCGGCCAGGGCATCGAACAGGGACACTGCCAGCCCTTTACCGCAACCGGTCTGTTCCCGCTCCAGCAGGGCCTGGAGTACCCCGGCATGGGCATACATGCCACAGGCGATATCACAAATCGAGACCCCCACCCTCCCCGGCTGCTCCGGCGCACCGGTAATCGAGGCCAACCCCGTTTCACACTGCACCAGCAGATCATAGGCCTTCATTTCCCGGTAGGGACCGCTTTCCCCGTAACCAGAGATATCAACCGTGATTAAGCGCGGATTTGCCTCGCGCAGTTGCGCTGAATCAAAACCGGCACGGGCCGCCGCGCCGGGAGCAAGATTCTGGATAAACACATCCGCATGCTGCAGCATCAGCTGTAACATCTGCATATCCCGCGGATCCTTGATGTTCAGACACACCGACTCCTTACCGCGATTAAGCCAGACGAAGTAAGCGCTTTCGCCATCAACCACATGGTCATAGTGGCGGGCGAAATCCCCCTCGCTGCGCTCAACCTTTATCACCCGCGCACCGGCATCTGCCAGACGGGAACTGCAGTACGGTGCGGCAACCGCCTGCTCCATGGCAATTACCAGCAGCCCTTGCAGCGGCAAGCTCATCAGAATGACCTCGGCATACCCAGTTCCCGGGTGGCGATAAACGACAGAATGAGATTGGTGGAGACGGGAGCAACCTGATACAGGCGCGTTTCCCGGAACTTGCGCTCAACATCGTATTCGACGGCAAATCCATAACCCCCATGTGTCTGTATGCACTGGTCCGCCGCCGCCCAGGAAGCCTCAGAAGCCAACAGCTTGGCCATATTGGCCTCGGCGCCAGCGGGCTTGCCCGCGTCATAGAGATCTGCCGCCTGCTGTACCATCAGTGCCGCAGCTTCAGTCTGGATATGCGCCCTCGCAATGGGAAACTGGATGCCCTGGTTCTGCCCGATGGGCCGACCAAAGACTTCGCGCTCGCAGGCGTATTGCGCGGATTTTTCGGTAAACCAGCGGGCATCGCCAATACATTCGGCGGCGATCAGAATACGTTCCGCGTTCATACCGTCCAGGATACACTTGAAGCCCGCGCCCTCGGCGCCGATAAGATTTTTTACCGGCACCCGTAGATCATCGAAAAACAGTTCCGTGGTGGCGTGATTCATCAGGGTATCGATTGGCTTGATGGTGAGGCCATTACCCAGCGCCTCGCGCATATCCACCAGCAATACCGACATTCCATCGGTGTGTTTGACGCTCTCCTCGCGGGGAGTCGTGCGCACCAGCAATATCATCAGGTCCGAATGTTCGGTGCGGGAAATCCACACTTTCTGCCCGTTGACCACATAGTCATCGCCATCGCGAACCGCGGTAGTACGAATGCGCGAGGTATCGGTACCGCTGGTGGGTTCGGTTACGCCAAAGGCCTGTAAACGCAGCGCGCCTGAAGCGATTTGTGGCAGGTAATGTTTTTTCTGCTCGTCGCTACCGTGACGCAGCAGCGTGCCCATGGTGTACATCTGTGCGTGGCAGGCGCCGCCGTTACCGCCACTGTGCTGAATTTCTTCCAGTACCGCACAAGCGGAACTCAGCGGTAATCCGCTGCCGCCATATTCCTCGGGAATAAGCACCGACAGGTAACCGGCCTCGGTCAGGGCATGTACAAACTCAGTGGGATAGGATCTGTCATGGTCGAGTTTGCGCCAGTATTCACCAGGAAACCGGGCACAAAGTCGCGCTACCGCGTCGCGAATTTCAGGGTAGGTTTTATCTATAGCCATGACACTTTTCCTCAGTGCGACCAGCGTAGCCAGAACACCGCAAGCGATGATTAACGCGGAGGCTATTAAATTCGATAGCGGAACAGGGGTAAAGGTGAAAAAGCGTCTCACCGCATAACAAAATTATCACGTCAATGGCAAACTGGTCTACCCGGAAGTACTGGTAAGCGGCTTAGTGCCCGCTTTACAGACACCCTAGAGAAACCAGGAGCCCCCATCCACCATATGCGTTTGACCGGTGACAAAAGCGCTATTATCAGAAGCCAGATAAATGATCGTACCGGTCAAATCTACCGTATCCAGGTTGCGCTGAATCACCTGGCCGGACGCAATCACTCGCTTCGCCTTGTCCAGTTTCTCGCCGAAGAATTCTTCGGTTCCTTCCGTCATCACTGCAGAAGGGGCAACCGCATTGACCCTGATATTGTCTGCACCCAATTCACGGGCCATGCCGCGCGTCATACCTATTACTGCAGCTTTTGACGCGACATAATCCAGGCCGTATGGCAGGCCATAGACCGCTGCAAGAGAGGAGATATTAATGATCGAGCCGCCACCGCCTGCCCGCATGGGGTCTACCACCGCCTTGCAGCATTGCCACAGGCCCTTGACGTTAATATTCATGACGGCGTCCCACTGCGCCTCGTCCAACTGTTCGAAACGGGCTCCCTTAAGACCGCCGTATAGCGCCGCATTATTGACCAGTACGTCGATCTTGCCGTAGGTGTCCTGCGCCTGGAGAGCCATTGTTTTACAACTGTCCATACTGGCAACATCGGCAACGCAGTCGCTTGCCCGCCCCCCGGCCGCAACAATGCTGGCAACAGTCTCGGCGCAACTATTGATATCACAGGCCAGTACTGCGGCTCCCTCGCGAGCCATTGCCTCGGCATAGGCACGTCCCAAACCCCGGGCAGCACCCGTTACAATTGCAACTTTATCATCCAGCTGACCCATGGCACCCGCTTCCATTTTTTTTCAGGTGTTCACAATAACTGATGCGTGGATCCAGATGAACCCCAATAAACATACGTTATCTGCGGCAAAGGTAAAAAATGTAAAGCGGTCAAAGCCTTTCTGGTATCTGATAGTATCGCGCCACACCCGGTACAGCGTTACACGGCAGGAGCGAAAGATGTACATCAACCGTGATTGGCTGGAACCCAAGCTGGGCGGCTTCAGCATATAATGAGCACCATAACGACCATCAGGAGTACAACATGAGCGGACCAAAATACGCAGGCCTGGACACCCTTGCCCTGCATGCCGGAGCACAGCCGGATCCGGCCACGGGCGCCCGGGCAACGCCCATTTACCAGACTGCCTCGTTTACCTTCCCGGATTCTGACTACGCCGCCTCTTTATTTAACATGGAGCGCACCGGGCATGTTTACTCGCGCCTCAGTAACCCTACCAACGCGGTACTGGAGGAGCGCATCGCTGCACTGGAAGGTGGCGTGGGCGCTATCGCCACTGCCAGTGGCCAGGCGGCACTGCATCTGGCGATCGTCACGCTGATGGGCGCCGGCTCACACATTGTCGCCGCCAGTGCGCTGTACGGCGGCAGCCACAACCTGCTGGCCTATACCCTGCCCCGCTTTGGCATCGAAACAACGTTCGTCGACACCCGCGATCCAC
>JARFQU010000095.1 GCA_029287595.1 Halioglobus sp.
CGCGGCCAACTGGCCAGCGCGAAATCGCGCTACGACAGCATCCAGGTGCAGACCAACAGCAACGACATCGTGACCGAGCAACTGGCGATCGCCCGGCAGGCCCTGACCGAGGAGCAGAAACGCCTGCTGGGTTCGCAATACAAGTCCAGGAACAACCTGATCGGGGGTATCCCGGTGGACAGCGAGTACATCATATTCATCATCGACACCTCGGGCTCCATGTTCTCCTACGCCTGGGAGCGCATGATGGCGGAGCTGGAGGCCACCCTGAGCATCTACCCGGAGGTCAAGGGGATCCAGGTGATGAACGATATGGGCAATTACATGTTCAGCCGCTACCGCGGGCAGTGGATACCCGACACCCCCAGCCGGCGCAAGGTGATCATGCAGAACCTGCGCAACTGGAACGTGTTCAGCAACTCCAGCCCGGTGGAGGGCATCACCGCGGCAATACGCACCTTTTACGACCCGGGCAAGAAAATCAGCGTCTACGTATTCGGGGATGAATTCACCGGCGAATCGATTTCCCAGGTAGTTGATACGGTGGATCGCATCAATCGTACCGATGCCCAGGGCAACCGCCTGGTGCGCATCCACGCGGTGGGTTTTCCCGTACAATTTATCCGAGCTCCGCATTTGCAGACCACGGGCATCCGATTCGCTACACTGATGCGGGAACTGACATTTCGCAACGGAGGAACATTTGTCGCGCTCAATGATTTCCGTCCCTGAGGGCCGCCGGCCCGCGCTGACCCTGCTCATGCTGGTGCTGCTGAGCGCCTGCGGTCCGGCGAATGTGGTGGTGGAAGGCACCTTCCCGGAGCCGCTGATGGAGCCGCTGCCCCTGACCATGGGTATCTGGTACAACGAGGATTTCGCCAACCACGAGTTCTTTGACGAGGCCAAGAGCCGCGAGGAATCCAGCTGGATCGTGAAAACCGGCGCGGCCCAGGTACAGATGTGGGACAAGTTGCTGGAGGGTATGTTCGTCGATCTGGTGCACATGAAAGGCCGGCCGGGGCCGGGGCAGATGAACCAGGTGGTGGACGCGGTGTTGATTCCCCACGTGGTGGAGTTACAGTACGCTATACCGGCACACACCAACGTGAAAGTGTACGAGATCTGGATGCGCTATCGTTTTGAAATGGTCACCCCCGGCGGCAAGCCCATCACCGAGTGGACCATGAGTTCCTACGGCAAGACGCCCACTGCTTTTATGCAGAGCGATAAGGGCGCGGTCAATCTGGCGGCTGTCATGGCCCTGCGGGACGCGGGAGCCAACTTCGCCACCAATTTCACCCGGGTACCTGCCGTGCAGGAGTGGCTGCAGCAGAAGTGGCAGAAACCCGCCCGGAAAAAAACCGCCGCGAAGGTGTCGCCATGAACCGCACCGCGCTGCGCTGCCTGCTGCTGATCATCGTGTTTTCCACAAGCTCGGCCTGCGTGACCTCCAACGTGGACCAGATGGTATTCAACGAACCCACTGAGGGTATAGGTGACTCCTCGGTGGTAATCCTGGGGCGGCGCCACGCCAGCGACTACGAAACAGAACCGGATTTCATCGAGTGCGTGGGCGACCACATCGCCTCCCGGGACAAGTCCATCACGGTGATTGGTGAGCTGGAGTTTATCAATGCCCTGTACCCCTGGTTCGAGCCGCGCACCGCGCCGCTGAGACCCTCGGACATAGACAAGCTGCTACTGCAGGAACCGGTGGCCATGAAAATGGCTGAACTGAAAACCGAGTACATGATCTGGATCGATGGCTCCACCGAACGCGGCGATTCGGCCGGCTCCATGACCTGCGCCATTGGACCCGGGGGTGGCGGCTGCTTCGGTTTTGGCACCTGGAGCGACGACGCCAACTACGAGGCCGCCATCTGGGATTTCACCGATCGCACCGAGGTGGGGCGGGTCAGCACCAGCGCTACCGGGCAATCCTATATGCCTGCGGTAATCGTGCCCATTCCCATCATCGCGCCGGTGCAGGGCACCGCCTGTGACGGTATTGCCAACCAGTTGCTGGAGTTTCTTTCCAGTGAATATTAACTGGACCCCGGCTATCGTGGCAGGACTTATCGCCCTGCTCAGCGCGTGCAGCAGCACCTCGTCATCCAGCGGCAGTTCCGGTTCCGGCGGCGTGACCGTTTCCGCGGGCGGCAGGCAGGTTACCGTCGCCGATGAAATGCATCAGCAGATGATAGATGCGGGAGCCGCCTACGACGACGTGGAATTGCAGGCCTATGTAAACCGGGTGGGCCAACGGCTGGTAGCCAACAGCGAAGATCCGAATGAGACCTTCACCTTCACCGTTATCGACAGCCCGGATATCAACGCCTTTGCCACACCCGGGGGCTATATCTACATCAATCGCGGCCTGCTCGCCTTCCTGGACTCGGAAGCGGAAATGGCCGGGGTGCTGGCTCACGAGATCGGTCATATCACCGGGAACCACCACAGCCGCCGCAAGACAGCGAGCGTGACCAACCAGGTGCTGGCCACCACGGCCTATATCCTCACCGGCAGCGGTGATATCGCCGACGCCTCCTCCATGTACGGAGCGGAACTCGTCAGCGGTTACGGCAGGGACATGGAGCTGGAAGCCGACGGCTCAGGGGCCGAGTATATGTACAAGTCCGGCTATGACCCGGACGCACTGCTGGAGGTCATCGGGGTACTCAAGGACCAGGAACAGTTCCAGCGGGTCAAGGCCAAGTCCGGCGGCAAGAAAGTGGGCAGCTACCACGGCCTGTACGCCAGCCATCCGCGCAATGACCAGCGTCTGCAGACCGTGGTGCGCGCCGCCAATGAACTGGACAGCGGCGAATACATCGAAAACCCGGAGGTCCCAGGCGAATTCAGGCGCCGTATGGAGGGCCTGGTATGGGGGACGAGTATCCAGGACCAGCGTTCGGAAAATCGCTTCTACCACAACAAACTGGGCTTCACCTTTGAACACCCCGAGGGCTGGACCGTCAAAGCGGGTGGGCAAGCGGTTGTCGCGACATCAGCAGACGGCAGCGCCACCCTGAGAATCACCCTGCGCCGACGCGATGCCAGCGCCACGCCGCGCAGCGTGATGGAAGACAGCTCCGCCGGCACCTACAGTGTTGGCGCGGAACTGGACCAGGCGGGCCTCGCCGGGTACACGGCGGTGGCCAGCAACGGCAGCGATTCCCGTCGCCTGGCGGTGATCGACTACAATAACCTCAGTTACCTGTTCGAGGGCAAGGCCCAGGATTTCCCGGCGACCGACACGCAACTGCTGGCGATGATCGAGAGCTTCAGGCCCATGCATCCGAAGGAGCGCACCACGGGCACCGCGCGCTACATACACTATATACAGGTGCCGCGTGGCGCCACCATGGCCAGCCTGGCGGCCAGTATTCGCATACCGGACGCCGAGGCCCAGCTGCGTCTACTCAACGGCTTGTACCCCCGTGGCGAACCGCGCACCGGCGACTGGATAAAGGTGATCCGCTAACTCCGCGGCACCCGCGCTGAACAAGCACAACACACCGGTGACAGGAAAAATCCACATGACCACTGCCCGCCCCAACGCCTTGCTGTTGCTTATCCTCCTGACCCTGCTCGCCCCGACGGCGTTGGCGCAGGAACTGGTGGTTTATACCGCGAAAAAAATCATCACCATGGAACCCGCGCTGCCCGAGGCCGATGCGGTGGCCGTGAGCGACGGGCGCATTGTCGCCGTGGGCACCCTGGAATCGCTGCAACCGTGGATGACTGCCCGGGAAACACGCATCGACGATAGCCTGCAGGACAAGATCCTGATGCCGGGATTCATCGATCCACACGTACACCCAACGCTACCGGCGATACTGACGCAGTTCCCCTTTCTCGCCCCCGACAGCTGGTCACTGCCCACCGGGGAGTTTCCCGGCGCCACCGACCCGCGGGCCTACGAGGCCAGGCTGAAAGTACTGGTGGCCGCGCACCGGGACGCGACGGTGCCATTCATAGCCTGGGGCTACCATCCCCTGTGGCACGGCGAAATTTACCGGAAGCAGTTGAACGACTGGTTCGGCGACACGCCGGTGATGCTGTGGCATCGCTCCTTTCACGAGTTGATCGGTAACGATGCGGCTTTTGAGCTGCTGGGTGTTACCGAGGAAGATACTGAGGGGCACCACGAGATCGACTGGGACAGGGGGCATTTCTGGGAAAACGGCGCCATGGTGCTGCTGCCGAAAATGCCCTTCCTGTTTGCACCGGAGCGCTACGGCCGGGGTATGAATAATTTCCTCGCCATGATGCATCGCGGCGGAGTGACCACCGCACTGGACATGGGCACGGGCATTTTCGGCAACCCCGAGGGTGAAATCGCCATGGTGCGCCAGGCCGCGGAGGGCAGCGAGGCACCCTCGCGTATCATTATGACGCCCATCATCACCGACTTCCTGGCACGGGGCAAAACCCCGCAACAGGCCATGGCGGAAATAGCGCAGTGGCGCACGCAAAATTCACGGCGGGTGCTGGTGGACAATCATTTCAAGTTGATGATGGACGGCGCGATCTTCAGCGGCCTGTCGCAGGTGGGTCCCCCCGGCTATATCGACGGCCACGTGGGCCAGTGGATGGCGCCGCTGGACGTGACCAGCGCCTGGGCCATGGCGTTCTGGAACGCCGGCTACAAGCTGCACGCCCACACCAATGGCGATCTCAGCGCCGCCGCATTTATCGAGCTGCTGCGCAAACTGCAGGCGCAAAAGACGCGCCCGGATCACCGCTTCACCCTGGAACACTTTGCCTACAGCACCGAGGATCAGAGCCGCCAGTTGCGCGCGCTGGGCGCGGTGGTGTCGGCCAACCCCTATTACCACTACATCCTGTCGGACATCTACAGTGAGTTGTGGCTGGGTCCCGACCGCGGCAGCCAGATGGTGCGGTTGGGCTCACTGGAACGCCACGGCGTGCCCTTCGCCCTGCACTCCGACAGTCCGATGGCACCGCTGTCACCGCTTACCCTGGCTTACAACGCCAGCAACCGGGTCACCATCAACGGCACCCTCAGCGGCCCCCGTGAGAGAATTTCACTGGATGCCGCGATGCGCGCCATTACCATCGACGCGGCCTGGATCATGGGCTGGGAAGATGAAATAGGCTCCATCCGTGCGGGTAAAAAGGCGGACTTCACCGTGCTGGAAAGTGACCCCTACGCGGTGGGAGCCAGGGGACTGAAGGATATTGTTATCTGGGGCACGGTGTTCGAGGGGGAGCTACATCCCCTGCAACCCTAGTCCCGATCCGGCTGCGACTGCACCAATACCCAGGGCGGTGCCACCACGGCCCACAGCCGGGTGTTGCCTTCGTACCAGGCCAGGGCCTGCTCATCTGCCACCGGGGCGACTTCACCCGCCTCTATCCAGCGCTGGAACTGCCCGGCATTATCCAGGCCCAGTTGCACCGCGACCTCCACCAGGTTGAGATCGCTGTGCACGTTTATCACGCTGCCCGCGGCGTAATAGGTCTGCAGATCGTGCCAGTGAATACGGGCCGTCTGGCCATGGTATTCCTGGCGCAGCAGGGCTTCACGATCGTGTAACTCAGCCATAGCGGGAGTCCGCTACAAAAGGATTGGTCTGACGTTCCTGGCCGAAGGTGGACGTGGGGCCATGACCTGGAATAAAGGTAATATCGTCCCCCAGGGGAAACAGTTTGTCGCGGATGCTGCTCACCAATTCCTCGTGGTTCCCCTTGGGAAAGTCAGTGCGACCGATAGAACCCTGAAAAATCACATCGCCTACCCAGGCTACTTTCTGCGGCTCATACAGGAACACGATATGGCCCGGCGTATGCCCCGGGCAATGAATCACCTGCAGGATCGCTTCTCCCACGGTGACGGTGTCGCCCTGCTCCAGCCAGCGGTCCGGAGTAAAGGCCTCCGCCGGAGGAAAGCCGGCCATCTCGCACCACTCGGGCAGCTTCTCCAGCCAGAAATCGTCTTCCCGGTGCGGTCCCTCGATAGGCACTTTTAATTGCTGGCGCAATACGTCCGAGATGGCGCAGTGATCCAGGTGCGCGTGGGTGAGAATGATCTTCTCCACCGTGGCGCCCATCTGCTGCACCGCCGCCAGGATGCGCTGCGCATCGCCACCGGGGTCGACAATGGCCGCCCTGCCGGTGGTCTCACATTTGATAATGGAACAGTTCTGCTGGTATGCCGTCACCGGCACAATGGAACATTGAATTGTCATGCTACAACCCGATCACTTGTCTGCTTGATAGGCCCCGTTAAACGGTGGGCGGTCCATCGGCCGGCAGCGGTGCCCCGCGGTCCGCCCTGGGATCCAGGAACACCTCCTGGTCAAACTGGTTTTCGCTTTTCGCCACGATCACCGACACCGTGACATCGCCGGTGACATTCACCGCGGTGCGCACCATATCCAGCAGGCGATCAACACCGATAATCAGGGCGATACCTTCCACCGGCAGCCCGGCCTGCTCCAGCACCAGGGCCAGGGTAATCAGGCCCACGCCGGGCACCGCCGCGGTCCCTATAGAGGCCAGCGTGGCCGTGAGAATCACGGTGATATAGGCGCCCATGGACAGGTCCACGCCGTAAACCTGGGCGATGAAGACGGTGGCAACACCCTGCATGATCGCGGTGCCGTCCATGTTGATGGTTGCACCCAGGGGCACGGTGAAACCGGCCACGGAATTGTGCACTCCCATGCGTTTCTCAGCCGTGTGCAGGGTGATAGGCAGGGTCGCCCCGGATGATGCGGTGCTGAACGCGAATGCCCACACCGGGCGCATCTTGTGGATCAACATCCTGGGCGACAGGCCCGCGAGGAATCGCAACAGCAGGCCGTATACGCCAAACAGGTGGAACAGCAACACCGCCAACACGGTAAAGAAGTAGGCCGCCAGGTCCAGGATTGCGCCGATACCCATATTGGCAAACAGCTTGGCCAGCAGGGCAAATACACCGTAGGGTGCCAGCGCCATCAGGATGCCCACCATGCTCATTACCACCGCTTCCATGTCGCGGAAAAAAGTGGCGATACGCCGGCCCGGCTCCCCGGCATGGGATATGGCGTAGCCTGTCAGCAGCGCGAATACAATAATCTGCAACATCTTGCCGTCGGCCATGGCGCGAATAGGGTTGGAGGGGAAAATATCCACCAGCACATCCGCCAGCGGTGGTGCCGCGGCCGCCTGGAAGGTCGTTTCAACGCCCAGTTGAACCGCGGTTCCGGGGCCGACCAACACCGCGAACAGCAGCGCTGCGCTCACCGCAATTGCGGTCGTCAACAGGTACAGGCACAGAGTTTTCAAGGCAATAGGACCCATGCGCGCGCTGTCACCCAGGGAACTGGCGCCGCAAATCAGCGATACCAGGACCAGCGGAACAACCAGTAATTTCAGCGAGGCGACGAAAATGCGCCCTACCACATCGAACAGCCCGCCCACCAGGTAGTCTGCAATAACCATCTGCACCAGGTCAGGCACGCTGACACCGTGCAGCAGCAGATTAAACAGGGAACCGGTCAGTATCCCCGCCACCATGGCCAGTAATATGCGGTTAGTGAGGCTCATTCGGCACAGGGCCCGGGCAGGTAGGACGTCACTGCGTCATCCGCACAGGCGTTGCAGCCGGAGGCGTATTCTTTTTTTCCACCCGCGGACAGATTGCCGCAGGCCGGGGCATAGATCATGGTACAGACTTGCGGGCGCGGCTCGGTACACTGAGTGTAGGGGCTGGCCTCGGGCTTTGGGTTGCTGCTGCAGCCAGCGACTGCCAGCAGCGCAACCAGCGCGAAAGAGAGGCGCATAGCTTGCTTCCTTTTGGTGCGTGTATTGGAAAAGTGCGAAGCCTAACATTATGGTGCGCGGCGCGCACCCTGCCTGAAAGCAAACAGGCATCGAGAACAGGCAACTACCGGGCACCGCGCCGCAGCATTTCCCGGGCAATCAGGATAGATTTCTCGTAGCTGCGCACATCGATAAATTCGTTGGTCCCGTGGATAGAGCTGGCCTGGCCGGCGGACATCATCACACCGTGAAAACGGTACTGGTTGTCACTCAGGCCTATATAGTGGCGGGTATCGGTGGTCGCGGTCAGCAGGGAGGGGGTCACCACCGCCTCCGGATAGACGGCAGTTACCGCCTCACTGATGACCTGGAAGCCCGCCGCCTGGTGATCGGAAATGGGGGGCACGTTTTCCCAGGGGTCGTAGCTGATAGTTACCTGGGGGTCGTTGATTACCTCGCGAATGTATTCCACTACTCCCTCCGCCGTATCACCCGGCAACAGGCGGAAATTAACCTTTGCTTCAGCGCGCTGGGGCACCACATTCTCCTTCACCCCGGCGTTGATCATGGTAAGCGCGGTGGTGGTGCGCACGAAGGGCAACGTGAGCCGTTCGTCATCCATCCGGCTGGCCACGATACCGCCGGTTAACCACAAATTGTTGAATACAAAACGCTCGGGCTGGCCCACATACGGTGCAATGGTCTCGAACATCGCCTCCACCGGACCCACCAGACGCGGCTCGAATGGGTTCGCCTCGATCCTGGCCAGTGCATTGGACAGGCGACCTATGGTGCTGATCCTGGGGGGATTGGAGGAGTGGCCGCCCTCCCCGGTCGCAACCAGGGTAATGGTCAGGTAACCCTTCTCCGCCACATTGACCATCGCCATGGGGCGGTCCGGCAGCAGGGGATTATCCGACAGCAGCATACCCCCCTCGTCAACCATCCACTCAAAATGCAGGTCCAGCTCCCGCATGCGCGCCGCCAGGCTGGCCGCGCCCTGTTCGCCGCTGATCTCCTCGTCGTGGCCGAAGGCGAAGACGATACCGCGGCGCGGTACAAAGCCCTCAGCCAGTAACTGTTCCGCCGCTTCCAGCAAACCCATCACACCCAGTTTGTCATCCAGGGTGCCGCGTCCGTAGATGCGCCCATCCGCCACGACACCGGCAAAGGCCGGGTGCGCCCAGTCATCCTCTGTGCCCGGCTCCACCGGAACCACATCCGTATGCGCGGTAAACAGGATCGGCTTGAGGGAGTCATCACTGCCGGGCCAGCGCAGCAACAGGCTATAGTCACTGACCGTCTCCACCTGCAGCCGCGCGAAGACCAGGGGATAGCTCACCCGTAAATAGTCGTTCAGGCGTTGAAATTGCGCGTAGTCAATCCGCTCCCGCTCCTGATAGCTGATGGTCTGGATACGGACCGCCTCTGCCAGGCGCTGGACGGGGGATGCGAACGAAGCGGTGGATATCAGCAGTACCGTCATGGCGACAAAAAAACGCAGCATTGTATTCTCCGGGAAAGGGGTTCAGTCCTGGGACAGTTGCCTGGGGAACAGGCTGTAAGGCATAAGCGCGCAAGCTTGCTGTAAGTCGCGCCAATGGTCAATCGCCAGGGCCAGTTCCACGTAGCCGGCAGTAGGCAGGTTGTGCAGGCTATTATCACCGGTGAGTATATTCACCAGGTCGGTAAACGCGGGATTGTGGCCGATGATAAACAGACGACGGTGGCTATCGTCCTGGGCGGATATCCACTCGAGCAGGTCCGGCGCGGCAAAGGTATAAAGATCTTCTTCCATGTAGTGCGGTAACTCAGCCAGCGCCGGCCAGCCGGCGCACAGCCCCTCCAGGGTAAGCTGCGCGCGTCGCGCGGGGCTGACGGTCACACTCATGGCGGCCATGCGTTTTGACAGGGCCTCCCCCATGCGCGGCGCGTCGCGCTGGCCGCGTTTGTTCAGCCCGCGTTCCCGGTCAGACAGGCCCGGCTGGTCCCAGGCGGATTTGGCGTGGCGCATCAGGTGCAGTATTTTCATGGCTTGGCCTTTGGTTCGGTCAGTTGTCGTATTGTAGGTTCTCTGAGTGTGTATTAGTGTGCATGAGTTGACGGTCGCGGGCGGGAAAGTGTTTCTCAGTCGCTCCACGATATTCGCTTGGTGAGAAACACTTTCCCACCCGCTCCCTCTTTATGGACATATTCTTACCAATCGCGGAAATGGGTGAATAAGGTGTCGGTGGCTCTTCATTTCCTTGGTTTGGTCGTAGCTTCACGATTCAAGGGGCCGGGCGAAAACAGGTTTTTCACCAAGCGAATATCGTGGAGCGACTGGAAAATCTGTTTTCGCCCGGCTCCGCTGGCTAAGTACAAACACAAACCCCAACCCGCAGCTGACTATTTTTTAACCAAAGAAAACTAAAAACCAGCGAGTTTCTTGCGTTTGTTTTATAACCTAGATAGAGTCGAAGCGTTGTAAGTGGTAGCTGTACCAGGTCGATTTACTTACCCCAGCGGTTGGTAGTACGGGCAAGTGACCTCCATGTTAGTCCCCCGGGAACGATGGAGTTCGAATGCTGAGACGCATGACAGTAGCACCATATTGCAGACAGCTCGCATCTCGCGACCTGCCTTGGACCCCTTTATTTCCAGTTTTTAGTCCCGCACCCACCCCCCCACCGCATCACCACCTGCGCAACAAATCGCTGGGAGGGCAAACAGCTTGAGCGCCACCGAAACATCGCTGTGGCCTTTCGTCGTGTATTTCATTGCCGTATTGCTGCTGGTGGCGACGATGCTGGGGCTGTCCTACGTGCTGGGCCAGAAGCGCGCCAACCAGGCCACCAATATGCCCTTCGAGTCCGGGGTGTTGTCGGTGGGTTCGCCGCAGATACATATGTCCGTGGAGTTTTACCTGGTCGCGATTTTCTTCGTCATCTTCGATCTCGAAACCGTGTTCATCTTCGCCTGGGCCGTGGCGTTTTTTGAGCTGGGTTGGGAGGGCTTTATTGCGATCCTGCTGTTCATCGCCATACTCGGCGTGGCCCTGATCTACGAACTCAGCACCGGCGCTCTGGACTGGGGCATCAAAGTGCGCTCGGGGCTGCGCCCGGACAGTCTTCGTCACCCGGAGGAAATGCACTGATGGAGTGGAACCTCACCCGCCCCGAAGACATGATCGCCACCTCGCCCGGCACCGCCACGCAGAGCGTGGAGGAACAGGTCAAGCGCAACGTATTTTTTGCACGACTCGAAGACCTGATCGCCTGGGGTAGAGCGCACTCACTGTGGCCGTTCAATTTCGGCCTGTCCTGCTGTTACGTGGAGATGGCGACCTCCTTTACCAGCCGTCACGATATCGCGCGTTTTGGCTCGGAGGTGATTCGCGCCACGCCGCGACAGGCGGACCTGATGGTGATTTCCGGCACTGTGTTTCGCAAGATGGCGCCGGTGGTGCAGCATCTGTACGACCAGTTGCTGGAACCGCGCTGGATTATTTCCATGGGCTCCTGCGCGAATTCCGGCGGCATGTACGACATCTACAGCGTGGTGCAGGGCGTGGACAAGTTTATTCCGGTAGACGTGTATGTGCCCGGCTGCCCGCCGCGACCGGAGGCGCTGATGCAGGGACTGATGATGCTGCAGGACGCCATAGAACAGGAGCGCCGCCCGCTGAGTTGGGTGGCGGGAGACCAGCAGGTGGTGAAGCCGCAAATGCCGTCGCGCCGTGACATGCTGCAAGCCGAACGCAACCTGGCGAGTGAATTAAGAGGTCCGGGCGACGTTTAATCTGGATCAGGTAACAGCTTAAAGAACTATAACAACAGCCCGGAGAGGCGATGCTGCAAGTGCAGGCGACAACTGCTGAAGGTACCGTCAACGACCTGTTCGATCGTTTCGGGGCGCAATGCTTTGTTGTGCAGCCCACTGCCGATCTCATCCCCACCCTGTGGCTACAGCGGGAAAACCTGCTGGAGGTGCTGCAACACCTGAAACCCCGTTTCCCCATGCTGCTGGACCTGTTTGGTATCGACGAGCGACTGCGCGAGAACAAACCCGAGGCGGCCGCTGACTACACCGTGGTCTATCACCTGTTCAATCTCGCGGACCGGGAAGAACTGCGCCTCAAGGTCGCAGTGGCTGCCGATGACGCCAAAGTGCCCAGCGCCTGCAACGTGTGGGCCAATGCCAACTGGTATGAGCGCGAGACCTGGGACATGTTCGGAATCGAGTTCCCGGGCCACCCCAACCTGCGCCGCATCCTGCTGCCCCCCACCTGGGAGGGTCACGCCCTGCGCAAGGATCACCCCGCCCGGGCCACCGAAATGGAGCCCTTCAGCCTGAGCGCGGAAAAACAGGCACAGGAGCAGGAGGCCCTGCTGTTCAAGCCCGAGGAGTGGGGCATGGCCCGCTCCACGGAAGACAGCGAGTTCATGTTCCTCAACCTGGGGCCCAACCACCCCTCGGTGCACGGCGTATTTCGCATCGCACTGCAGCTGGATGGCGAGGTGGTGATCGATGCGGTGCCGGATATCGGTTACCACCACCGCGGCGCGGAAAAAATGGCGGAGCGCCAGACCTGGCATTCCTTTATTCCCTACACCGACCGCATCGACTATCTGGGCGGCGTGATGAATAACCTGGCTTACGTCATGGCGGTGGAACAGCTGGCCGGCATAGAGGTGCCGCCGCGGGCGAAAATCATCCGCATCATGCTGGCGGAGTTCTTCCGTATTTCCAGCCACCTGGTGTTCTACGGCACCTTTGCCCAGGACGTGGGCCAGATGTCCCCGGTGTTTTACATGTTTGCCGACCGGGAGCGCCTGTTCGGCATTATTGAGGCGATCACCGGCGGGCGCATGCACCCGGCGTGGTTTCGCATCGGTGGCGTGGCCCAGGACCTGCCCGACGGCTGGGATCGTATGGTGCGCGAGTTTATCGACTTCCTGCCGGCGCGACTGGACCACTACCAGAAGATGGCCATGGACAACAGTATCCTCAAGCAGCGCACCGTGGGCATTGGCAGCTACAGCACAGAAGAAGCGCTGGAGTGGGGCATCACCGGGGCGTCACTGCGCGCCACGGGAATGGATTTCGACCTGCGCCGGGACCGTCCCTACGGCGGCTACGACCAGTTCGAGTTTGAGGTCCCGGTGGGTCATAAGGGCGACAGCTATGACCGCGCAGTAGTGCGCGTGGAAGAAATTCGCCAGAGCCTGCGCATCATCCGCCAGTGCCTGGACAATATGCCCCCGGGGCCTTACAAAAGCGCGCACAAGCTGACCACGCCGCCACCCAAGGAACGCACCCTGCAGGACATCGAAACCCTGATCCACCATTTTCTCAATGTCAGCTGGGGGCCGGTAATGCCCGCCGGGGAGGCCTCCTTCCCCATCGAGGCGACCAAGGGTATCAATAACTACCACCTGGTATCGGACGGGGGCACCACCTCTTATCGCACGCGGATTCGCACCCCCTCCTTTCCCGCGCTGCAGCAATTGCCCCTGATCAGCCGCGGCCTGCTGATCCCGGACCTGATCGCGATCATCGCCTCCATAGACTTTGTGATGGCGGATGTAGACCGATGAGTGAACGCGAGACAGCCTCATTGATCCCGGTACTGAGCGCACAGGAACTCGCCGCGATAGATGCCGAGATCGCCCATGTGCCCTATCGCGCGGCGGTGGCTATCGATGCACTTAAAATCGTCCAGGCCCATCGCGGCTGGGTGTCGGATGAGAGCCTGCAGGCAATCGCCCGGCATCTGGAGATGTCCGCCGAGGAACTGGACGGCGTGGCCACCTTCTACAACCTGATCTACCGCCGCCCGGTGGGCGAGCAGGTAATACTGCTGTGTAACAGCATCAGCTGCTGGATCAAGGGCTGCGACCGGCTGCAGGCGAAGATCAGCAGCCAGCTGGGTATCGCGCTGGGAGAAACCACCCCCGACAATCGCTATACCCTGTTACCGGTGACCTGCCTGGGCGCCTGCGACAAGGCCCCGGTCATGCTGGTGGGTGAGGAATTACACGAGGACCTGACCGAACAGGCACTGAACCGGCTGTTTGGGGAGGGCGAAACATGAGCCTGGAGCTGCCCGGCCAGGACAGGCCGCTGACACGCAATGTGCGCGAGGATCGCAGGCCTACGGACCTGGCCGCCTACGAGGCTAACGGCGGCTACAGGGGTCTGCGCAGCGCCATGGGCAAGCTGTCACCGGCGGACTGCCTGCAGATACTCAAGGACTCCAACCTGCGCGGCCGCGGCGGCGCCGGTTTCCCCACCGGCATGAAGTGGAGCTTCGTGCCCATGGATGACAGCCCGGGGCACAAGTACCTGATCTGCAATGCCGACGAGATGGAACCCGGCACCTTCAAGGACCGCCTGCTGCTGGAGTGCGACCCCCACCAGCTGATCGAGGGTATGATCCTGTCCGCCTATACCATCCAGGCAGACGTGGCCTATATCTTTATCCGCGCGGAATACCACAAGGCGGCGCAACTGTTGCGCGAGGCGATTGCCGCCTGCAAGGAGAAGGGTTACCTGGGCGACAATATCCTGGGCACGGACTACAGCCTCGAGATGCACGTGCACGCCAGTGCCGGGCGATATATCTGCGGCGAGGAGACCGCGTTGATTTCCTCCCTGGAAGGCAAGCGCGCCAACCCCAGGGCGAAACCACCCTTCCCCCAGGTCAGCGGATTATGGGGCCGGCCCACCATCGTCAACAACGTGGAAACCCTGTGCAACGTGCACCATATCATTGAGCGCGGTGCCGACTGGTTCCAGTCACTGGGCCTTACCGGCGACGCCGGCACCAAGATGTACGGGGTCAGCGGGCGGGTGAAAAACCCCGGCTGCTGGGAACTGCCTATGGGCACCCCGGTGCGCGAGATCATCGAGGAGTACGCCGGGGGCATGGCGGACGGCTACCAACTGCGCGGCTTTCTGCCCGGGGGCGGCTCCACAGATTTCCTGACCACGCAGCACCTGGACCTGGCGATGGACTATGACACCATAGGCAAGGCGGGTTCGCGCATGGGCACCGGCACCATGATCATCCTGGACGATAAAACCTGCCCGGTGGGCTTTGTGAAAAACCTGATGGAGTTCTTCGCCAGGGAATCCTGCGGCTTCTGCACTCCCTGCCGCGACGGCCTGCCCTGGTCTGCCCAGGTGCTGGACGATATCGAAGGCGGCCGCGGCCTGCCCGAGGACATGGACACCCTGGCCAGACAGGTAACCTACATAGGCGCCATGGGCAACACCCACTGCGCCCTGGCACCCGGTGCCATGGAACCACTGCAAAGCGCGCTGAAGTATTTCCGCGAGGATTTCGAGCGTCACCTCAACGGCGGCGGCTGTCCCTACTGTGATGGGGGGACTGCCTGATGCCGGTGATCAAAATCGACGGCGTGGACTACGAGGTGGAAGCGGGCAAGAACCTGTTGGAAGCCGCCCTGGGCCTCGGTCTGAACCTGCCCTATTTCTGCTGGCACCCGGCCATGGGTTCCATTGGAGCCTGCCGCCAGTGCGCGGTAGTGCAGTACCTGGACGAAGAATCCGAGCAGGCCGGTCGCGGGCGTATTGTCATGGGCTGCATGACACCGGTCACCGACGGCGCCATTTTTTCCCTGGGCGGCAACAAGGCCACCCAGTTTCGCGAAGCCATCGTGGAATCGCTGATGCTGAACCACCCCCACGATTGCCCGGTGTGCGCCGAGGGCGGTGAATGCCACCTGCAGGACATGACGGTGATGGTGGGCCACCGCGACCGCCACTATCGCGGGCGCAAAAATACCCACCGCAACCAGTACCTGGGCCCGCTGATTCACCATGAGATGAACCGTTGCATCACCTGCTACCGCTGCACCCGCTATTATCGCGATTACGCCGGTGGCACCGACCTGGCCGCCATGGCCGCCCACGACCACGTGTACTTCGGCCGCCACCAGGAAGGCATACTGCAGAGTGAATTCGCCGGCAACCTGGTGGAGGTATGCCCCACCGGGGTCTTTACCGACAAAACCCTGGTGCACGACTACACCCGCAAATGGGATCTGCAATCCGCGCCCTCGGTATGCACCGGTTGCGCGGTAGGCTGCAACACCCTGGCGGGGGAACGCTACGGACGGCTGAAGCGCATCCACAACCGCTTCAACGCAGAGGTCAACGGCTACTTCCTGTGTGATCGCGGCCGCTTTGGCGCCGGCTTCGTGAACAGCGAGCGGCGCCTTGAATACCCGGGCCTGCGCCAGGCCGATGGCCGCTTCGATGCGCTGAGCCATTACCATGCCCTGCAACACCTGCAGCAGCTCTGCACCGGGGGCAAGCTGGCGGGCATCGGCTCCCCCCGGGCCTCGCTGGAAGCGAATTTCCTGCTGCGCACACTGGTTGGCGCAGACAGCTTCGCACCGGGTTTCGCGGATGCGGAGCAGCCATTGGTCAACGCGGCCCTGGCGCTGCAACAGCAAAGCGCGGCTGTCACCCCCGATATACGCAGCATCGAATCTGCAGACGCGGTGCTGATACTCGGGGAGGATGTGACCAACACTGCGCCACGCATCGCCCTGGCCCTGCGCCAGAGTGTGCGCAACAAGGCCTACGAGATGGCCGCCGGTTTGCGCCTGGAAACCTGGCAGGACGCCGCCATTCGCAACCTGGCCCAGGACCAGCGCAGCCCCCTGTATATCGCAAGCACCGCGGACACCCCGCTGGATGACGTGGCGGCCGGGCGCCACAGCCTGGCACCCCAGGACATCGCCTGCCTGGGGCAGGCCGTGGCGGGCATTATCGCCGGCGACGCCGGGGTAACTATAGCGCCGGAACTACAACAGCTGGCACAGGAAATCGGCAGCGCGCTATCGGGCGCCCAGCGACCGTTAATCGTTTCCGGCACCGGCTGCGGCAGTGCCGCGGTTATGCAGGCGGCGGCAAGCGTGGCCGGGGCACTGTGCGCCGGCGGCAAGCAGGCCATGTTATGCCTGGCCTTACCCGAGGCCAACAGCCTGGGACAGGCGCTGCTGTGCGGGTCCGATGCGCCGGACCTGGGACAGTTGCAACAGCGCGCGGCCAGCGGTGAACTGGATACCCTGGTGGTACTGGAAAATGATCTCTCCCGCCGCGGCAGCCAGGCGCAGATCGAAGCACTGCTGGGCGCGTTTAAGCAGGTGGTCGTGCTGGACGGCATGGACAACGCCACCACCTCCGCCGCCAACCTGGTACTGCCCGCCGCGAGCTTTGTGGAGAGCGAGGGCACCCTGGTCAGCCTGGAGGGGCGCGCCCAAAGGCACTTCCAGGTATACCTCCCGGCGGCGGAGCGACAGCCCGCCTGGAGCTGGTTACTGGCCTGCCTGCACGACCTGGAGCATCCCGAGGCACTGCCGCTGCAGCATCTCGATGACGTTACCCGGGCCTGCGCGGACGCCACCCCCGGCCTGGCCGGCATCACCGCGGCGGCGCCGGACCACCTGTTCCGCAATGTCGGCGTCAAGGTGCCGCGCCAGACCCACCGTTACAGCGGGCGCACCGCCATGCATGCGGATGTATCGGTGCACGAACCCAAGCAACCGCCGGACGAGGAATCGGCCCTGGCCTTTACCATGGAAGGACTCAACCGCGCACAGCCCGGCTCCCTGCTGCCTTACGTCTGGTCCCCGGGCTGGAATTCCAACCAGTCCCTGCACAAATTCCAGGCCGAGGTCGGCGGTCATCTCAAGGGCGGCACTGCCGGGGTACGACTGCTGCAACCGGGCTCCAGCGGGGCCGGGCCTGTCGCGGCAGCTGAGCCCTTCCAGGCCGCAAGCGGCAGCTGGCAGCTGGTGCCGCGCCAGCGCATATTCGGCAGCGATGAACTCAGCGCCCTGAGCCCCGGCATTGCCGAACTGGTGCAGCCGGGCTTTATCGAACTGCGCGCCGCGGATGCGGCGGCTCTCGGGGTCAGCGAAGGCGACGGGGTAGAGGTGGGCGACCAGCTGGCGCGGCTGGAAGTGCGCATCAACGACACCATGGCCGCCGGTTGTGCCGGTTTCAGCAGCGGCCACAGCGGCTGCGGCAACCTGGAAGCCCTGGCCCGGGCCGGCTTGCGTCGCGCGCAGGACTGGCGGCGGCGCACACCGCAGTTGATCGGCAGTGACGCTGGCTCCGGGGGTGCTCATGACTGAACTGGGCGCAATCAGCTTCGGCCTGTTTATCATCGTCGCAGCGGTGGGCGGGGCCGCTGTTCTCACCTGGTTCGAACGCCGCATGCTGGGCATCTGGCAGGACCGCTATGGTCCCAACCGACTGGGGCCATTTGGCATTCTTCAGGTGGCGGCGGATATGTTGAAGCTGCTGACCAAGGATGACTGGGTACCACCCTTTGCCGACCGGGCGGTGTTCATCTTCGCGCCCACCGCTATTGTGGTCGCCATGCTGCTGGGTTTCGCGGTGGTGCCGTTCAGCCCGGACTTGTACGTGCTGGATGTCAATATCGGCCTGCTGTTCTTCCTCGGGATGACCTCCCTGGCGGTGTATAGCGTGCTCCTGGGGGGGCTGGCCTCCAACAACAAATACGCCCTGCTGGGTGGCCTGCGCAGCGCCGCGCAGATGGTCAGCTACGAGGTGTTCATGGGCCTGTCGCTGATGGGCGTGGTGATGCTCACCGGCAGTTTCAGCCTGCGCGCCATCGTGGAGGCGCAGCGCGACATGTGGTTTTGCATTCCCCAGGCACTGGGCCTGTTCACCTTCCTCATCGCGGGGATCGCCGAGAGCCACCGCCTGCCCTTCGACCTGCCGGAGGCGGAACACGAGCTCACCGCCGGATTCCACACCGAGTACGGCGGCATGAAATTCGCCATGTTCATGCTCGGGGAATACCTGGGGCTGATCCTGATTTCCTGCATGATCGCTACCCTGTTCTTCGGCGGCTGGCTTGGCCCCTGGCTGCCGCCGCTACTGTGGTTCTGTATCAAGGTGTTCGCACTGATCATGTTTTTCATCCTGCTGCGCGCCGCCATCCCCCGGCCGCGTTACGACCAGCTGATGTCCCTGGGCTGGAAAGTGATGCTGCCACTGACCTTGTTGAACCTGGTTGTGACCGGCGCCGTGGCGCTGTGGCTGGAGGGCTGAAGAAATGCTGAACGGACTGCGCAGCCAACTGCAAACCCTGTGGACCATACTGCAGCACAGCTTTACCAGGGCGGAGACGGTGCAGTACCCGGAGCAGATGCCCTACCTGGCGCCACGCTACCGCGGCCGCATCGTGCTCACCAATGATCCCGACGGCGAGGAGCGCTGCGTTGCCTGCAACCTGTGCGCGGTGGCCTGCCCGGTGGACTGTATCGCCCTGCAGCAGGGGGTGAAGGAAGACGGGCGCTGGTACCCGGAGTTTTTCCGCATCAATTTCTCGCGCTGCATCATGTGCGGCATGTGCGAGGAGGCCTGCCCCACCAACGCCATTCAGCTGACACCCGATTTCGAGATGTGCGAATACGATCGCAACAATATGATCTACGAAAAAGAACACCTGCAGATACAGGGTACCGGCAAGTATCACGACTATAACTTTTACCGCGTGTCAGGGCTGGCAATCACTGGCAAGGACAAGGGCGAGGCGCAACACGAGGCCCAGCCCATCGACGTGAAGAGTTTGCTGCCATGATCAAGAGCCTTCAGCCATGATCAAGCGCCTTCAGCCGGTTGGTATAGAGGACCTTCAGCCATGATGGAGAGCCTGTTCTATCTCGCCTCCCTGGTCGCCGTTATGGCCACGGTGGCGGCGCTCACGCGCGCCAACGCCGCCCACGCGCTGATCTACCTGATCGTATCGCTGCTGGCGGTGGCGGTGCTGTTCTTCCTGATGGGCGCGCCCTTCGCCGCGGCCCTGGAAATCGTCATCTACGCCGGGGCCATCATGGTGCTCTTCGTATTCGTGATCATGATGCTGAACCTGGGCGAATCCGGCACCGCCCGGGAGCAGGAGTGGCTGGCAGGGCGCAACTGGATCGTACCCGGGTTCATGGCGGGACTGCTGTTACTGGAGCTGATGCTGGCACTGCGCCACGGCGCCGGCACCACCAGCGGCGTTGCCGTGTCACCCAAAGCGGTGGGCCTGGCCCTGTTCGGCCCCTACGTACTGGCCGTGGAAATCGCCTCCATGTTGTTGCTGGCGGCCCTGGTAGGCGCCTACCACCTGGGCCGGCGCTTTATCGTCAGGCGGGAGCAGCGCTGATGGCCGGACTGCAGATCCCCATGGACCACGTCCTCATCCTGGCCGCGGTGCTGTTCAGCTGCGGCCTGCTGGGGCTGATGCTGCGGCGCAATATTATTTTCATGCTGATGTCCCTGGAGGTAATGCTCAACGCGTCGGCACTGGCATTTGTCGCGGCCGGCGCCCGCTGGGGCCAGCCGGACGGACAGATCATTTTCATGCTGATTCTGTCGGTGGCCGCCGCGGAGGTGGCAGTGGGACTGGGCCTGGTACTGCAGATCCAGCGCCGTTTCAAAACACTGGATATGGACCAGATCACGAGGTTGCGAGGTTGATATGGCGATCTGGCTGATACCCTGCCTGCCGCTGCTCAGCGCCACCGCGCTGATACTGAGCACCGGGCGCATGCCGCGGCCGCTGGCGGCACTACTGGGTGTGGGTTCGGTAGGCCTGTCAGCGCTGCTGGTAGCCTTGCTGGCGCAGGGCTACCTGGCGGACGGGCAGGTGCGAGAAATCACCCTGTGGACCTGGATCGCGGTGGATAACTTCACCCCGCGCATCGCCTTTTACATCGACGGGCTGACCGTGGTCATGATGTCGGTAATCACCGGCGTTGGCTTCCTGATTCACCTGTACTCCATCGAATTCATGTGGGAAGACGAATCCTTCTGCCGCTACTTCGCCTACATGAACCTGTTTGTCGCCGCCATGCTGCTACTGGTCATGGCCGATAACCTGTTGTTGTTATACCTTGGCTGGGAGGGCGTGGGCGTATGCTCTTACCTGCTGGTGGGCTTCTGGTACCGCGACCCGGCCAACGGACTGGCGGCGCGCAAGGCGTTCGTGGTCACCCGGGTGGGCGATACCGCCATGGCGCTGGGTTTGTTCCTGTTGTTTACCCACCTGGGCACCCTGGATATCCAGCCGATGATGGCCGCCGCGAACGCCACATGGCAGGTGGGCGACACCCTGCCGATTATCGCTACCGCCCTGCTGCTGGGCGGGGCGGTGGGCAAATCCGCGCAACTGCCGCTGCACACCTGGCTGCCCGACGCCATGGCCGGCCCCACCCCGGTCAGCGCACTGATCCACGCGGCCACCATGGTCACTGCGGGGGTCTACCTGATCGCGCGCAACTACGAACTGTTCCTGCTGGCGCCCCCCACACTGACGGCGGTGGCCTGGATAGGCCTGGCAACCCTGCTGCTGGCCGCCTTCACCGCCCTGGCACAACACGACATCAAGCGCATCCTGGCCTACTCCACCATCAGCCAGATCGGTTACATGTTCCTGGCACTGGGTGTAGGCGCCTTCGCTTCCGGCATTTTTCACCTGATGACCCACGCCTTTTTCAAGGCCCTGCTGTTCCTCGCCGCGGGCGCGGTGATCCACTGCCTGCACCACGAGCACAACATTTTCCGCATGGGCGGGCTGCGCACACGGCTGCCGGTGGTGTTCTGGAGCTTCCTGATCGGCTCGGCGGCGCTGGCCGCCCTGCCCTTTACCTCGGGCTTTTACAGCAAGGACGCCATACTGCTGTCCGCCTGGGAACAACCGGACATCGGACCCTGGCTGTGGGCGGGCGGACTGCTGGGCGCACTGTTGACCAGTATCTACAGTTTTCGCCTGGTGTTCGTGGTGTTCTTTGGCCAGGCGCAGACCGAGCCGGACAGGCAGCCCGGCTGGAAAATGAGCGGCCCACTGGCGCTGTTGTGTCTGCTGTCACTTATTGGCGGCTGGTTTGTGTTACCCCTCACCGAGGTCTTTCCGGCGGGTGGCCACGGTGAGATTTCACATACCATAGAGTACGTCAGTATCGGCACGCCGCTACTGGGGCTGTTGATCGCCTACCTGCTGTTCCTGGGCAGGCAGGTCTCCATCGACAGCCTGGTCAAATCGCCCACGGGCAGTGCAGTGAAAAACTTTCTGTTCAACGGTTGGCGCATCGACAGCCTGTACGATGCCCTGTGGGTGCGCCCCTTCACCGCACTGACGCACTGGTGGCGCAACGAGCCG
The DNA here is from genome assembly GCA_029287595.1 of Halioglobus sp. Taxonomy (GTDB): domain Bacteria; phylum Pseudomonadota; class Gammaproteobacteria; order Pseudomonadales; family Halieaceae; genus JAACFI01. The sequence continues at coordinate 21,974 of JARFQU010000095.1, forward strand.
GTAGACTGGTTATATAACGCCGTGGTGGCCGCAAGTCGCTGGAGCCACCGCACCCTGCTGGCGCTGCAAACCGGCGAACTGCGCTGGTATGCCACCAGCATGGTATTCGGCCTGGTGCTGCTGCTGGCTATCATGCTGAGGAACGCGGCATGAGCATGCTGGTGTTACTGGGACTGCTGCTGGTAGGTGGCGTGATGGCCTGGCTGGCGGAGCGCACTGCGCCCACGCTGTCGCGCTGGGTGTCCCTGGCCGTCGTGGCGGTAGCACTGCTATACCTGCTGGGCATGGTTGCCGCCCTGCCCGAGGGCAGTCTGCAGTTGACGCCCAACCCGGGAGACGGCAGCAGCTGGCTGCTGTACCTGCACATCGACTGGATACCGCGCTTCGGCATCGCCCTGGAACTGGCCATGGACGGACTGAGCCTGCTGCTATTGCTGCTGACCCTGTTGCTGGGCCTGGTGGCTATCGTGTCCTCCTGGTCGGAGATCGACTTCAAGCCAGGCCTGTTCCAGGCCAACCTGTTGTGGACCCTGGCCGGTGTGTGCGGCGTGTTCCTGGCCATGGACCTGTTCCTGTTCTTCCTGTTCTGGGAAGTGATGCTGATCCCCATGTACCTGCTGATAGCGGTGTGGGGACATGAAAACCGCGCCTACGCCGCGATGAAGTTTTTTATCTTCACCCAGGTTTCGGGCCTGTTCATGCTGCTGGCGATCGTGATGCTGGCCTGGCAGGGGCAAGCCGGCAATGGCGCGCTCAGCTTCAGCTACTTCGACCTGCTGGGCCTGCCGCTGCAGGGCCCCGGTGCCTGGGTGATGATGCTGGGCTTCTTCCTCGCCTTCACTGTCAAACTACCGGGCTTCCCTTTCCACACCTGGTTGCCGGATGCACACACCCAGGCGCCCACCGCGGGCAGCGTACTGCTGGCGGGCATACTGCTGAAAACCGGCGCCTACGGCCTGCTGCGTTTCTGCATCCCGCTGTTCCCCGACATTTCCGCGCAGTTTGCACCGGTGGCCATGGGCCTGGGTGCCGCCGGCGTTATCTATGGCGCGCTGCTGGCCTTTGCCCAGAGCGATTTCAAGCGCCTGGTCGCCTACAGCAGTGTCAGCCATATGGGCTTTGTGTTGCTGGGCCTGTACGCCTGGAACAACCTGGCGCTGCAGGGCGCGGTGATGCAGATGGTGGCACACGGGGTCAGCACTGCGGCCCTGTTCATGATGGCCGGCGCCCTGCAACACCGCCTGCACACCCGGGACATGAGGCGCATGGGCGGTCTGTGGCACCAGGCACCGCGCATGGGTGCCTGCGCCATGTTTTTCGCGGTCGCTTCCCTGGGCCTGCCCGGCCTGGGTAACTTCGTGGCAGAATTCCTGGTGCTGGCCGGCCTGTTCGCAGTGCAGCCCTGGCTTACCGCCATCGCCGCACTGGGCCTGATCACCGCGGCGGTATACGCCCTGTGGATGATGCAACAGGCCTTCCAGGGCAAGCCCGACGAGCAGCGCCAGATGGATGACTTTAACGCGCGGGAAATGCTGGCGATGGGCGCCATGGTGGTCGCCCTGATCGGGCTGGGTATCTATCCCCAGCCGGTGCTGGACCTGGCACAGCCGGTACTCGATGGACTGCACGGCATGCTACGCGGTTCCACCCTGGTAGCAGGGGTTATGCCATGAGCAGCGCCGACTTCATCGCCCTGTCGCCACTGCTGGTGCTGTCCGCAGCCGCCGCCCTGCTGATGCTGCAGATCGCCTTCCTGCGCAGTGTGACCCTGAGTGCATTGCTGGCGGCGGTGGGGCTGGTCCTGGCCGCGCTGTCCTGCGTTTACGCCGCGCCACAGGCGCCGCTACAGGTCACGCCACTGCTACTGCTGGACCACCTGGCCCTGCTGTTCTGCGCCCTGTTCTCACTGGCCGGCGCGGTAACCGTGCTGCTGTCGCTGGACTACATACAGTGCCACGGTGATGAGCCGGAGGAATACTTCCTGCTGCTGATTTTAAGCACCCTGGGCGCCTGCGTTCTGGCCTGCGCCAACCACCTGGCCTCGCTGCTACTGGGGCTGGAGCTGCTGTCCATCGCCCTGTACGCACTGATCGCCTACCCCAACAAGTCGCTGCTGCCACTGGAAGCCGCCACCAAATACCTGGTGCTGTCCGGCGCGGCGGTGGCGATGATGCTGTTCGGTTTTGCCCTGCTGTATGCCAGCACCGGGACCCTGTCCTTCGCTGAACTGGGGGCGCGACTGGCGCAACTGCCGGCGACCGACCCGGTGCTGATGATCGGCGCGGCCATGGCGTTTGCCGGCTTGGCCTTCAAACTGTCCGCGGTGCCCTTCCACCTGTGGACACCGGACGTGTACAGCGGGGCACCGGCCCCCGTTACCGGCTTCCTGGCCTCGGTAGGCAAGGCGGCCGTGCTGCTGGTGCTGCTGCGCCTGTTCCTGGAAGCGGACCTGTTCCGCTACCGCATACTGGTGGAACTGGTAGGCCTGATGGCCATTCTGAGCATGCTCGCCGGCAACCTGCTGGCCCTGCTGCAAACCAACATCAAGCGCATGCTGGCCTACTCCAGCATTGCCCATATCGGCTACCTGCTGATCGTGTTCATGGTGAGCCTGGACGCGGGCAGCCGCGCCCTGGGCATAGAGGCGGCCGCGTTCTACCTGGTGGCTTATACCGTCACCACACTGGCAGCCTTCGGCCTGTTGACGCTGATCAGCGCACGACAGGCGGAGCGCGAGAACGTGGAGTTGCATCATATCAATGGCCTGTTCTGGCACGCCCCGCTGCTCGCGGGGTTAATGATGGTGGCGTTATTGTCGCTGGCGGGCATACCTCTGACCGCCGGGTTTATTGCCAAGTTCTACATTTTCAGTGCCGCGGTCAGTGGCCACAACTGGATACTGCTAGGCGCCCTGATCGTCGGCAGTGGTATCAGCATCTACTATTACCTGCGCGTGGTTTACCACATGAGCCGCAAACCTGAACAACATCACCCGCAACCGACTGCACGGGGCTACTGGCTGGTGCGCAGCCTGGCCTGCCTGTTGATTGTGGCAATATTACTGCTGGGTACGTTGCCCCAGGCACTGATGTCCTATTTACGGTCTATACTTTCATAACACTCCCGGGGAAAGGAGATACAAATGCTGCAATCAGTCAACCTAAGGGACTACATGTTGGCCAATCCGGTCAGGGTGCGGGCCGAAGACAATGTGCTGGACGCCATGCAGGTGATCATCGATAACAAGGTGTCCGGTGTCTGCGTTGTGGATAACGAGCAACGCCTGGTGGGTATCCTGTCGGAACTCGACTGCCTACGCGCGGCTCTGGGGGCGATCTACAACAACACCAATATTGGCAAGGTCGGTGAATTCATGGCCACGGATAATCTGGTGGTGGCACACCCCAATGAGGACATCGTGGACGTGGCCCAGGATATGCTGCTAAAAAACAAGCGCCGGCGCCCGGTAGTGGAGGACGGCAAGCTGATCGGCCAGATTACCTGCCGGCAACTGCTCGCCGCGGTTAAGAAGTTTCGCAACTAGGGGCTAGCGTGGCGGTCCCGGCCAGGGAAGTGTTTCTCGATCTAGCGGTCCCGGCCGGAAAAGTGTTTCTCAGTCGCTCCACGATATTCGCTTGGTGAGAAACACTTTCCCATCCGCTCCCTTGTTGTGTGCCTTCTCGGAGCGTCACGATACAAGGGTCCGGGGGGCAGCAGGGTGTTGACCAAGCGGCTAAGGGGGCGCGGCGGGAAAGCCAGGTGGCGCCCGGGCCCGGGGGGGAGCGCCCGGCCCCCCACCCCCCGCAAAACCCCCCGGGGAGGCCAATCGCCCAAGCCAACA
>JARFQU010000114.1 GCA_029287595.1 Halioglobus sp.
TGAGCGATGATCCAATATAACCCCAAACCTGGAAAGGTTTAGGTGACGATAGAGTAGAATGAGATAGTTGCCGGCTGAAACATCAGCGCACATGGCGTAAAATGCGGCAGTCTAGTACGCAAAGGAAGTCCCGCTTGCCCCTCACCACACAGCAGATCGGTAAAGTCGCCGTATTACTTGGCCGCAAGCCCCGTGGGCTGGAAGATGTCCCTGTCGCCCAGGAGAATGGACAACCTATGGTCATCCGCGTGGCATCGCTGGTAGAGGATAAACCCTTTCCCACCCTGTTCTGGCTGATCGATCCGGTGCTTTGCTACCGTATTGACCAGGCCGAAGCGAACGGCCTGATCAAGCAGCTACAGCAAACCATAGACGAGAGCCCCGAGTTGCAGCAGGCCATGGGCGAAGATCACCGCGCGCATATTGCCTTGCGCGAGACTTTTATGGGTGACCCAATAAAGCAGCGACTGCAACAGTTGGGCTTCCAAGAGGTGCTTTCGGGAAAAGGTATAGGCGGTATAGCCGATTTTACCCGTATCCGCTGCCTGCATACCTGGTATGCAGCACACCTGGTGGTACCCAATACCGTGGGGGTATTACTCGATCAATGGTGGCAGCAGCAGGAATCCCATTGATATCAACCTGCTGAATTACCGGATCCAGAGCACGTGAGTGTGCAAACTGACTCAGCCACGGGACGCATTCATATTATTGATGCTATCCGGGGCCTGGCCATACTGGGCATCTTATTCGCCAATATCCAGAGCTGGAGCGGCTACAAATATATCCCTCTAGAAGATATTACCGAGCTGCCTTTTTACCACCTGGACACGTTGTTTAACCAACTGCATTACTGGCTGGTAGACGGCAAATTTTACGCTATTTTTTCCATGCTGTTCGGTGCGGGTTTCGGAATCCAATACCTGAAAAACCAAGAAAACGAAGCACCTTTTCTGCGCAAGTACCGGCGCCGCCTCGGTTTTCTACTGCTGTTCGGCGTGGCGCACGCGCTGTTGTGGTCTGGTGATATTCTCACCTTGTATGCACTACTGGCCTTTGTTCTGGTGATGCTGCGGGGCACGCCCTATGAATGGCTGCTGCCCTTGGCACTGGTTTTACTTTGTTTCTTTGCACTGCCACAAGTTCTGGTGCTTTCCTTTGGGGAAACCCGTGCGATCGAGCCGGTGTTGGCCCATAAGACTTATGCTGACATGGCGCCCCAGGTGTTGACGGAAAGTTTGGGTGCAGGTTCCTGGTCTGATGTATTTGCCACTAACCTGCATAATCTTTACTGGCGTTGGCTGGATTTCCTACCCAACGGCAGGATTTCCCGGGTCCTGGGCTTCTTTGTGCTGGGTTATTACCTGTCCCGCTCGGGTTTTTTCGTTAACACTATTTATAGCCGCAGGCGCTTGCTGCTCTATCTGTTATTGGGTGTTGTCGCGACCGCGGTGTCGCGTCATATGGGAACTAATATCAGCCGCTGGGCTGTTTCCGGCGCGGATGTGATGATGAAAATGGTTCTGGTGACAGGGCAGGTATTCCTAGCCATGGCCTATATGGGACTACTGGCACAGGTATTTCGCCACGGGTGGGGCGAGACCCTGTTATACCCCCTGACCCTGGTGGGGCGCATGGCCTTTACCAGCTATCTCCTGCAAAGCGTGATAGGTGTAACCCTGTTTTATGGGGTTGGATTTGGTCTGTGGGGGACACTGGGCCTGGCCCAGCTGTGGGTGCTGGCCTTGTGTATCTATGCGAGCCAGGTGTTGTTTTGCAGCATCTGGCTGCGCTACTTCAAGCAGGGACCTGTCGAATGGTTTTGGGCCTGCCTTACGGCGGGGCGATTCAGGTCTAACCTGCGTACCCTTTAATCAGGCAGGTCCTGCCATCGAAGCAGCATTGATGTTATATTGTGCGCCGTTTAATTTTCGGGCTACGCCCCGTCTCTATTTATCAACCTGGAATAATTGATGACTGCTACCACAGATGATCTTCGTATCCAGAAGACCAACGAACTGATTTCACCCGAGCAGCTGATCGCGGACGTGACTGTAAGTGATCGTGCGGCGGAAACCGTGGCGCACGCTCGCCGTACCATACATAACATTCTCTCGGGCGAGGATGACCGTCTGCTGGTGATAGTAGGCCCCTGTTCTATTCACGACCCTGACGCGGCGCGTGAGTATGCAGCAAAGTTGCGGCAGGCTGCTGATGCCATTGCCGAGAATGTGTTCGTGGTCATGCGCGTGTATTTTGAAAAACCGCGCACTACCGTGGGCTGGAAGGGACTGATCAACGACCCCGACCTGAACAACACGTTTCAGATTAACAAGGGCCTGCACCTGGCGCGGCAACTGCTGCTGGACCTGGCGGAGATGGGTTTGCCTGCAGGTACGGAATACCTGGACCTGATCAGCCCCCAGTACTATGCAGACCTGGTTTCCTGGGGTGCTATTGGCGCGCGCACCACCGAGAGCCAGACACACCGGGAACTGTCCTCCGGCCTGTCCTGCCCGGTGGGCTTCAAGAACGCCACCGACGGGGATATACAGGTGGCTATCGATGCGATCAAATCCGCGTCACAGCCGCACAATTTTCTTTCGGTGACCAAACAGGGGCGCTCGGCGATTTTCCAGACCACGGGTAACGAGGATTGCCATATCATCCTGCGCGGCGGCAAGCACCCGAACTACGATATGTTCTCGGTGGATGACGCGGGTTCCATGCTGACCAAGGCGGGCCTGCCGGCGCGAATCATGATCGATGCCAGCCATGCCAACAGCCGCAAGATTCCGGCGCGGCAGGTGGATGTGGCCAGTGACATCGCCACCCAGGTGGCTCGCGGCAGTCGCAGTATCTTCGGCATCATGCTGGAGAGCAACCTGGTGGAAGGGCGACAGGACGTGGTCGACGGTCAGGCGCTGACCTATGGCCAAAGTATTACTGACGCCTGCATTCACTGGGAAGACACAGAATCGTTGCTGCAGGAACTGGCTACGGCAGTGCGCTTGCGTCGGGGCTGACTTAGAGCTGGACTTTCCTGGTTATTTTTCTCTGGAGCGTTCTCGCGCTGCTGTCATCTGATCGAGGTAGGTCAGCATTTCCATGTTATTGGTATCCGGATCCAGGATACGTGCTCTATACACATCGAATACCAACTGTTGTACCTCGGCATTATCAGGACGCGCGTAGAACAACCAGTCGGTAAGGTGCGAGGCGAGGCGGATGTCCTGTCCAATCAGGCCGCGAGCATAGGCTGTAAGCGCGGGTACATTACCGCCGGCCAGCTCTATGATCATATTGCCCTGTTCTTCCATTGAAGCGGGCGTCCAATGGGAGGGAATGTCGTCCCACCAGCCGGTATATTTCTTGATTACCATTTTCGAGATATCGTTAGGGCTGACGTACTGCTCGTTCAGTGTTGGATGCGTGGCCAGATGCTCGGGTAGTTGCACGGAGCTGTAGATCTGGTCTTTGCGCTTGCCGCTGTTCAGACCATCGATGGTGTGATCGACAATGAACTGCAGCGCCTCGGCCAGTACGCTGAAGTTTTCCACGATGGTGGCAGTGTCGGTGATAGCTGCGCCGTGGGCAGGCAGCAGGATTTGCGGCTCCAGCGAGGCCATTTCCTCCAGTGCCACTACCCAGTCTTCTACGTGGCGTTGAAAGCGTTTTCCGTTGCCGGCATTGGGCAAAAAGCCCTGGTAGTAATCGGCGCTAGCTAAGGCGCCGCGGCCGGGTACCCAGACATACAGTTGGTCATCAGTCTCGCCCTTGTGGTGCTGCAGCACGAAGGTTTCGCCGCCGATTTCAAGCTCCAGCCGATCACTGAAATAGCGGGTCGGCCATACCAGGTCGGCCTCGGAGGCGGGCAGTTGTTCCTCGGGCTGGCTCATGTATTTGGCCAGGGAGCCGCGCAGACGGATATAGCGATGGAATCGCGGCTCGAGCAATTCATGGGCGATGATCTGCGGCGTCTCGCCGGCGTCCATGATGGCCCAGGTGCCGTAGGCGTGATCCACGTGACCGTGGGTATAGATGATGGTGTGTATGGGCTTGTCGCTGACTGAGCGAATGGCATCCAGAATGGCGGGCCCGGCTGGCCCCATGCCGGTATCCACCAGGACAATGCCTGCATCGGTCTCGAAGAAGGCGGCATTCACGATAGGCATGCGGATCAGGTAGCTGCGCGGTCCCACCTCAATCACGTTGGTTTTCTTGCGCACATCCTCAATAGCATCTTCAGTGCGCCCGAACATATTCTGCGCGGCAGACAGGGAAAATTCACCGCCAAAGGCGCCGCCTTCCATGATGCGGTTAATCATTTCTGGGTTTTCCGCCAGCACCATGGTGCGGGTGTCTATATTGGCCTGGTTTGCCACCACCTCAATGGCCTTGCTGCTGGCACTTTTGGCGGTGGAGCGGGCCACTTCAGCTACTTTTGTATCTGCCAGCAGCATGCCGATCAGCAAGAAAACGATGGCGAACAGGGTATAGCCCAGTAATTTTTTCATGGCTCTTGGTCCTGAGTTTCCAGAAGTTTGAATGCAGGCTGAAGCTTACCCGAATGAAGGAAAAGTCATATGACCGCAGAGGTCGATTTTCACGGACAGAACAGCTTGCGATCAGCCCCGCAGGCAAATAAAAAGGGCGGCTCTAGAGCCGCCCTTGAGTCTTTATGAGGCAACTAACTATCAGAAGTTATACCGCGCCATCATACCGATGGTGCGCTCCTGAAGGATGTTGGTTTCGGTGTAGGACCCGCCGCTGAATTGCTGGTCATACTGGTCGGGGCCGCCTTGCAGGATAAGTTCATCTTCATCGAAAACGTTCTTGGCGAACACATTGACGTCCCAATTGAAGTCGCTGCTGCGCCAGCCGACGAATACGTCAACCAGGCTGTAGGAATTGAACTCGTCGGTCACGTCGCCTATGCCGGCAGAGGCGTCAATGTTGTCGCGTTCACCGGTGAACTTGTACAGTCCGCGGAAGTAAACCTCGGTGTTCTCCAAAGGAATGTAGTATTCGGTGTTCAGCGTGGCCGACCACTCGGGCTCACCGCCCACGTTTTCACCATCCAGGTCGCAGTAGCCTATAACCTCTCCAGGCTCACGCTCGTTACAGGGCTGCTCGGCGCCATCCCACTCGGCATTTGTGTAGGTCAGGCCGCCACCGGCGCTCCAGGTCTCCGCCAGCAGGATCTGGCCATCAAATTCGACCCCGGTCACGTCCGCATCGCCGTTATAGATGATACCGCCCGGTAGGCGTACGGCCTCGCCTTGATCGTTGAGGACATCCACGCCACGGACGAAGCCCAGGTAGCCGTCATATTTCTGGTAGAACATGGCGGCATTCAGGGAGGCACGACCTTCCCAGAAGCGTCCCTTCATGCCTATTTCAAAGGAATCACTCTCCTCCTCATCGTGCAGCAGCACGTCCGCCGGGTTTGGCAGGAAGGTTACGCCTTCACCCGGAACGATGGAGTTACCCTTGGTGCGGTAGCCGCGACTGTAGTTGGCATACAGCGAGATATCGTCGGTCCAGTCCCAGCGCAGGGTAAGAGCACCTGTCCAGGAGTCGTCGTCGATATCCTGGAATTCCTCGGCGATACCCTCAATCGGCAAACCACCAGCGACCCCATCGGTGACTAATGACTTCACCTGGTCCTGGAACTCAGGGGGTATGCCGGGAACGTCTGGCAGATAAGGGTAGCTATCGAAGGTGGTGTAAGAGCGACGATACTTATCGTAATCGGTGTAGCGTAGACCGGCTTCCAACTGCCAGGTGTCTGACAGGTAGAAGGTATTGAAGGTGAACAGGCTCCACTGCTCGGATTCCACCGGAACGTCGGTGTGTGTCCGCAAAGTAAACTGATAGGCGCCTATCACCGCTGTGTCCTCCGGGAGGGTGCTTGTTGTATTGGCGATGAAGTCCGTGGACACGTCCTGGTCCTGGTAATAGGCGCCTATCATCCAGTCCCAGAAATCGTTGTCTGAAGAAGACAGGCGCAATTCCTGGATCCATATCTCCTGGCCGACGTCCGAGAACTGCCACGTCAGCGCTTCGGGATTAGTAACATAGTCGGCGCGGTCGTTTTCCTCCCGGTACTTGCGTGTTTCATCGCTCCAACCGCTCACGGATGCCAATTCCAGGTCGCCGATCTGCCAGTTGAGTCGCAGGTTGAGGTAGTCGTATTCGAACTCCGAGTCGTTGTTGGTGGCTCCGAGCGCTATCTTGTCCTCTTCCTTTAAGGTAGGTCGTTCGCCCAGCGAGTCGGTGCCGGTGATGCCCTGGGGGTCATCCACGTCGCGGTCAAAGTTCTGGTAAGTCAGGTCCGCGGTCAGGTTCTCCGTAACTTGCCAGACGGTGTTGATTCGGTAGGAGGTGGCTTCCAGTTCCGGATCGTCCAGCCCCGTGGTTTTGTTTTCTACGTCGCGGGCGTAGCTGGTGTCATAAACAGCGGCTACCCTGGCACCAAGCTTGCCTTCAATCAGCGGCATGCCATATGCGAGCTGACCATTGAAGCCCTCGTT
>JARFQU010000136.1 GCA_029287595.1 Halioglobus sp.
ATGGTTTCCTTGCGGAAAATGCGGATTTTGCCGACCAGGTCGAAAAGAGCGGATTTATCTTCATTGGGCCTACCGCAGACACCATCCGCCTGATGGGGGACAAGGTGTCCGCCATTGCCGCCATGAAAAAATCGGGTGTGCCTACCGTACCCGGGTCCGACGGCCCTCTGGATGACGACCCTGAGCGCACCGTGGAAATCGCCAGGCGCATCGGCTTCCCGGTGATCGTCAAGGCCGCTGCCGGCGGCGGCGGGCGCGGCATGCGCGTGGTGCACAACGAGGCAGCGCTGGTCAACTCGGTACAGGTTACCCAGTCCGAGGCGGCGGCCGCATTCGGATCCGACGTGGTGTACCTGGAGAAATTCCTGCAGAAGCCACGCCACGTGGAAATACAGGTGATCGCCGACGGCAAAGGTAACGCCATCCACCTGGGGGACAGGGACTGCTCGCTGCAGCGCCGCCACCAGAAAGTACTGGAAGAGGCCCCCGCTCCCGGCATTCCCGACGATCTGCGCCTCCAGGTAGCGGAAGCCTGCGTCAACGCCTGTATTGAAATCGGCTATCGCGGTGCCGGCACCTTCGAGTTCCTGTACGAGGATGGCGGATTCTACTTTATCGAAATGAACACCCGGGTGCAGGTGGAGCATCCGGTCACGGAAATGATTTCCGGTATCGACATCGTCAAGGAACAACTGCGCATCGCAGCCGGCCTGACGCTGTCAGTCACCCAGGACCAGGTCAAACTGCGGGGCCACTCCTTCGAGTGCCGCATCAACGCCGAGGACCCGCAGAACTTCATGCCCTCTCCCGGCAAGGTCACCACCTTCCACGCCCCGGGAGGCCTGGGCGTGCGGGTAGACTCGCACCTCTATGACGGCTACACCGTGCCGCCCTTTTACGACTCCCTGATCGCCAAGATCATTACCTTTGGCGATAGCCGCGAGGTAGCCCTGGCAAGGATGCGCCAGGCCCTGGACGAGTTGGTGGTAGAAGGCATTCGCACCAACACGCCCCTGCACCGCGACCTGGTGCGGGACAAGGCGTTCCAGGCGGGCGGGGTCAGCATCCACTACCTCGAGAGCAAGCTGGAAGATTGAGCTCAACTCAGCGCGCCACACCACCATGACCTGGCTACAACTGCGCCTCGATACTGACCCTGCCGCGGCAGAATCTCTGGAAGACCTGATGCTCACCACCGGGGCCGTAGCCGTCACCCTGGAGGATAATGCTGACCAACCGGTCCTGGAACCCGGCGTGGGCGAAACACCCCTGTGGCAACACATCCGACTCACCGGCCTGTACCGCGCAGATGCTGACATGGAGACGGTACTTGACGCCTTTCCGTCCCGGCTACTGCTGCATGCCAACCACCGGGTGGAGATCCTGGAAGATAAGGACTGGGAGCGGGAGTGGATGCAGCACTACCGCCCCATGCAGTTCGGCACCCGCCTATGGGTCTGCCCAAGCTGGCTGGAGCCCCCGGAACCGGACGCGGTAAACCTGCTGCTGGACCCGGGTCTGGCCTTTGGCACCGGCACCCACCCCACCACCGACCTGTGCCTGCGTGAACTGGACGCCATGGAGCTGGCGGGCGTTACCGCTGTGGATTATGGCTGTGGTTCCGGCATCCTCGCGGTGGCTGCCTTAAAACTCGGCGCCGCACTGGCGCTGGGCGTGGACAATGACCCGCAGGCCCTGGTGGCCAGCCTGGACAATGCCCAGCGCAACGGATTGGCAGCACAGCGTTTACCGGTGGCGTTGCCCGAGGATGTGGTTCTCGCCGAGTGGCAACAGCGCGCCGAGGTGGTGATCGCCAATATCCTGGCGGGGCCGCTGATGCAACTGTCTGACACTTTGCTGCAGTTCCTGCGCCCCGGGGGCACCCTGCTGCTCTCAGGGCTGCTGCAGACCCAGGCGGACGAGCTGCGTCAACACTACGCCGATCGTATTACGCTTCGCATCGCAGCGGAAAAGGATGGCTGGGTATGCCTGCGGGGTGAGCTGCCGGGCTAATGCGCGAGCCCGCAGAAAAAATTGCTGTTTTTTTGCGCAGATATTCTTCCCCGAACCAGACCTAGCGAGTATCATACCGCCTCTTTTCCAGTCGCTCCCAGAACCATTTTCGCATGTTGCAGATAGGACCATACAAGCTGGCCAACCCGGTGGCGTTAGCGCCCATGGCGGGGGTCACAGATCTGCCCTTTCGCCGCCTGTGCGCGCAATTCGGGGCGGGGCTGGTGGTTTCAGAAATGATCAGTTGTAATCCCGACCTGCGCAACTCGCGCAAAACGACCTGGCGCTCCCGGCACGACCTGGAAACCGAGCCCCGCTCGGTACAGATTGCGGGCAACCACCCCGTGCAAATGGCCGAGGCCGCCCGATACAACGTGGCCCGCGGCGCGCAGATCATCGACATCAATATGGGCTGCCCCGCCAAGAAAGTGTGCCGCAAGGCCGCCGGCTCAGCCCTGCTGGCCGATGAGGCGTTGGTAGCAGAGATCCTGCGGGCGGTGGTCGACGCCGTAGAGGTGCCGGTCACGCTCAAAATACGCACCGGGGCCAGCCCAAAGTCGCGCAATGGTGTGTCCATTGCCCGCCTGGCAGAAGATGCGGGAATTGCAGCGCTGGCCGTCCACGGCCGCACCCGGGCCTGCGCCTTCAGGGGTGAGGCTGAGTACGCCACCATCGCCGCCATCGTGGCCGCCACAGATTTTCCGGTGTTCGCCAATGGCGATATCGACTCACCCGAAGCCGCAGCCAGGGTGCTTGCATACACCGGGGCTGCCGGTGTCATGATTGGCCGCGCCGCCCAGGGTAAACCCTGGCTGTGCGGCCAGATTGCTACCCACCTGGACACCGGAGTAACGCCGCCGGCGCCAACGCAGCAACAGCAGTGCCAAATCATGTACCAGCACATACAGGCGCTGCATGACTTTTACGGCGAGTTCATGGGGGTGCGCATTGCGCGCAAGCACGTGAGTTGGTACCTGCAGCACTCGCCCCAATACAGCGCCCGTCGCAAGACTTTCAACCAACTGGAAGATGCCGCCGGGCAACTGGGTTATATCAGACAACTTTCCATAACAGACAGTCACAATGAGGTACTCGCAGCATGACCAGGGCTGAAACCCTATTACCACTCGATGGCGCTCCCACCGCGGCCAACGACGACCAACAGCAAGCGACCTACGGACACAGCCTACGTGATTCCGTCACCGCCGCCGTGCGCCACTACCTGAAAGACCTGGACGGTGAAACGTCTACCGATGTCTACCAGATGGTGCTGGCGGAAATCGAGGCGCCACTGCTGGAGGAAATTATGGCCTATACCCGCAACAACCAGACCAAGGCCTCACTTATGCTGGGCCTGAACCGGGGCACCCTGCGCAAAAAGCTGAAGCAATACGACCTGATTTCCGGCAAGGACTAAACCCATGAGCGACACCAGCCTCGTCAGCGTCAAGCGCGCACTGATCAGTGTTTCCGATAAATCCGGCGTGGTGGAATTCGCCAGCGCACTGCGCGATATGGGCGTGGCATTACTGTCCACCGGCGGCACCTACCGCCTGCTGCAGGAGCACGGCCTGGAGGTTACCGAGGTGGCCGACTATACCGGCTTCCCGGAAATGATGGACGGTCGGGTCAAGACCCTGCACCCGAAGGTGCACGGTGGCATCCTCGCCAGACGCGGCCAGGATGACGTCGTGATGGCCGAACATGGCATAGATGCTATCGATATGGTGGTGGTCAATCTCTACCCCTTTGAGGCAACGGTGGCCAGGCCCGATTGCAGCCTGGAGGACGCCATCGAAAATATCGACATAGGTGGCCCGACCATGGTGCGTGCGGCGGCCAAGAACCATCGCTTCGTCAATATCGTGGTCAACGCCTCCGATTACGGCTCAATCCTGGCCGAGATGCGCGACAACCATGGTGCGACGTCCCTGGCCACCCGTTTTGACCTGGCGATCAAGGCTTACGAGCACACCGCCGCTTATGATGGCGCCATCGCCAATTACTTCGGCAAGCAGGTACCTGGCGGCTCGGACAACTTCTCTCGCACCTTTAACCTGCAGCTCCATAAGGTGCAGGAAATGCGTTACGGCGAAAACCCCCACCAGCAGGCGGCCTTTTATATCGAGGCCAACCCGGCAGAGGCCGGCATCGCCACCGCGCGGCAGGTACAGGGCAAAGAACTGTCCTACAACAACGTGGCCGATACTGATGCCGCTCTGGAATGCGTAAAAAACTTTGACCAGCCCGCCTGTGTCATCGTCAAGCACGCCAACCCCTGTGGGGTGGCGGTGGCGGCAGATATTGGCCAGGCCTACGACCTGGCCTTTGCTACCGACCCGGAATCCGCCTTCGGCGGAATCATCGCCTTCAACCGCGAATTGGATGCCGCCACCGCAGCGGCAATCGTGGAGCGTCAGTTCGTCGAGGTGATCATTGCACCCAGCGTCAGCGATGAGGCGGTCGCAGCGGTCGCGGAGAAAAAGAACGTTCGTCTGCTGGTATGCGGCGAATGGAGCGTCCCCGGCGCGGCACTGGACTACAAGCGTGTCAACGGCGGCCTGCTGGTACAGGATCGCGACCTGGGCATGATCACTGCGAGCGACCTGGAAGTGGTGAGCAAGCTGCAGCCCAGTGAACAACAGCTGAGCGACCTGCTGTTCGCCTGGAAAGTGGCCAAGTTTGTTAAATCCAATGCCATCATCTTCGCCAACAAGGGCCAGACTGTGGGCGTGGGCGCCGGCCAGATGAGCCGTATTAACTCGGCGCGCATTGCCGCTATCAAGGCCGAACACGCGGGGCTGGCGGTAAAAGGCTCGGTAATGGCCTCGGATGCCTTCTTCCCGTTTCGCGACGGCATAGACAACGCCGGCAAGGCGGGCGTGGCCGCGGTGATCCAACCCGGCGGCTCGATCCGGGATGAGGAAGTGATTGCCGCCGCCGATGAGCACGGCATGGCGATGGTGTTTACGAAAATGAGGCATTTCAGGCACTAATGAATGTACTGATCATCGGTAGCGGTGGCCGTGAGCACGCGCTGGCCTGGAAAGTGGCACAGTCAAAGAAGATTGATACCGTTTACGTGGCGCCAGGTAATGCCGGCACTGCGGGCGAGCCGGGGGTCGAAAATATCGCCCTGGATATCATGGATTTCAACGGCCTGGCGGACTTTGCTGCCAGTAACGGCGTGGGCCTCACCATCGTTGGCCCGGAAGCACCCCTGGTCGAGGGTGTTGTAGATTTCTTCACGCAGTGCGGCCTGCGCTGTTTCGGGCCCGACAAAGGTGCGGCACAACTTGAGGGCTCCAAGGCCTTTACCAAGGACTTCCTGGCACGACACCAGATCCCTACCGCCGCCTACGGCAACTTCACTGAACTGGAGCCGGCCCTGGCCTACCTGCGCGAACAGGGTGCGCCCATCGTGGTCAAGGCCGATGGCCTGGCGGCGGGCAAGGGCGTGATCGTAGCCGAAACCCTGGAGCAGGCGGAGAGCGCCGTTACCGATATGCTGTCGGGCAATGCCTTCGGCGATGCCGGCTGCCGCGTGGTGATCGAGGAGTTCCTGGAGGGTGAGGAAGCCAGTTTCATCGTGATGGTCGACGGAGAGCACGTGCTGCCCATGGCCACCAGCCAGGATCACAAACGCATTGGCGAGGGCGATACCGGACCCAACACCGGCGGCATGGGCGCCTATTCACCGGCCCCGGTGGTCACACCTGAAGTCGACCAATGCATCATGGAGCAGGTGATCCTGCCCACCGTACGTGGCATGGCTGCCGAGGGCCATGCCTATACCGGCTTCCTCTATGCCGGCCTGATGATTGATGCGCGGGGACAACCCAAGGTCATTGAGTACAACTGTCGCTTTGGCGATCCGGAAACCCAACCCATCATGGTGCGCCTGAAATCGGACCTGGTGGACCTGTGCGACAGCGCGCTGGAAAAAACCCTGGACCAGGCCACAGCAGACTGGGATACGCGCTGCGCCATCGGTGTGGTGCTGGCGGCGGGGGGCTACCCGGGCAGCTATAACAAGGGTATACCTGTGCAGGGCCTGGACACTGAGCAGGCGGAAAATATCAAAATCTTTCACGCCGGCACCTCCCTGAACGGCGGTCAGGTAGTCACCAGCGGTGGGCGGGTGCTGTGTGTCACCGCCCTGGGAGAGAATATCGCAACCGCCCAGCAGGACTGCTACCGCGCCGCAGACAAGATCACCTGGGACGGTATAACGCTGCGTCGCGATATTGGCTGGCGCGCCATAGCACGCTATAGTCAGGGCTGATAAGCGCAAAGGAAGTACCGCAACATGGGCCAACGACGCCTGTCCCTGCTGGACAAACTGATCACCGAGGCCGACTCGGTGATGCGCACCATTACCAGCCGGGGTAACCAGGCCGGGCGCAACTCTCCCTCCGAAGGACACCGGGACGCCGAATTATCGGAACGCGAGCGCGCCCACGTAGCGGGGCTGATGCGCGTCAATCATACCGGCGAAGTCTGCGCCCAGGCCCTGTACCAGGGCCAGGCACTGACCGCCAAACTCCCCACCGTGCGCGAAGAGATGCAACAGGCAGCCGCCGAGGAAGTGGACCACCTGGTGTGGTGTGAAGAACGCCTGCGGGAACTGGGCAGCCACACCAGCTACCTGAATCCTGCATGGTACGGCATGTCATTCGCCCTGGGGGCCATCGCAGGCGCCATCGGTGACAAGGTTAGCCTGGGCTTCGTCGCCGCGACGGAGGAGCGGGTCTGCAGTCACCTGAAAGAACACCTGAAGCAACTACCCGAAGATGACCGAAAGTCGCAACTGATCCTGCAACAGATGCTGCAGGACGAACAGCGCCATGGGGACAACGCCCTGGCCGCCGGGGGCACCGACTTTCCACGCCCGGTGAAAGACGCGATGAGCGCCGTGTCACAAGTGATGACGCGAACCAGTTACCGGATTTGAAGCCGGGGGGGCTTGCCGCCATCTTTGGCCTCTGGCGCTCTATGTGGCGCGAGGCACGAATTCAGACCCCGGGATCAAACTCCACCATTTCAAAACTGTGGGTCATTTCCACCCCGGCAGCACCGAGCATGATTGAAGCGGAGCAGTACTTCTCTGCCGACAATTCCACCGCACGCCTCACCTGATTTTCCTTGAGACCGACACCGGTAACCACAAAGTGCAGGTTGATGCGGGTGAAGACCGCAGGGACGGCATCGGCGCGGTCCGCGTCGATTTCAACGCGGCAATCCACCACTTGCTGGCGCGACTTTTTCAGCATACTAAGTACATCGTAGATAGAGCACCCGCCGGTGCCCAACAGCAGCATCTCCATGGGTCGTGGACCCAGGTTGCGGCCACCGAGATCTTCAGGACCGTCCATTACCACGCTGTGACCACTGCCTGCTTCACCAACGAACATGGCACCATCGGCCCACTTGACTGTTGCTTTCATGAGAGACTTCTTCCTGCTGAAAAATAGCGCGGCAGAATAGCACAACAAGTTACGTTTTACTTGCGGCCTACCTCGGTTAGAATCAATAGATATAGCAATGTGACGGGGGATTATAAAGCGTGATCAAACCACAGATACTCAACGCCATACCCAACGTGGAAAATTTCCTGCGGCATTGCCAGCGCAAGGCCTACAAGGCCAAACAGAACGTGCTGCAACAGGGCGAGGTCAGTAATGCCCTGTACCTCATATTGGAAGGCTCCGTATCGGTGATGGTGGAAGATGAATCCGAGCCCGGACACCTGCTTGTCGTCAGCTACCTGAACCCCGGCGATTTCGTCGGCGAAATGGGCCTGTTTGACGATGAGCCCCCGGTGCGCAGCGCCATGGTAGTCGCCAAGACCGAGTGCGAGGTCGCGGAAATCTCCTACGACAAGTTCCACCAGATTCATGCCCAGTACCCCGACGTGCTCTACGCCATATCCCGACAGCTGGGCAAGCGCCTGCGCCAGACCACCCGCAAGCTCAGTGACCTGGCTTTCGTGGATGTTTCCGGTCGCATCGCCCACACCCTGCTGGATTTGTGCAAGGAACCAGATGCCATGACCCACCCGGACGGCATGCAAATCAAGATCACCCGCCAGGAGCTGGGTAAAATCGTGGGCTGTTCACGAGAAATGGCCGGCAGGGTATTGAAAGCCCTGGAGCAAGACGGGCTGGTGGCGGTTTCTGGCAAGACCATGGTGGTTTACGGAACGCGTTAAACCGCTGCGAAAAATAACTCCCGCAACTTCCGACCGGGCTCCTCCGCGCGCATAAATGATTCGCCGACCAGGAAGGCGTTCACGTCGCGCTCGCGCATCAGCGCCACATCCTCGCGGGTGTGAATGCCACTCTCGGTGATCACCACTCTGTCCGGCGGGATATAGGGCAACAGTTCCAAAGTGGTTTCCAGGCGCATGTCAAAGGTGTGCAGGTCCCGATTATTGATACCGATCAGCGGTGTGGACAATTCCAGCGCCCGCTCCAGTTCCGCCCTGTCGTGCACTTCCACCAACACATCCACCCCCGCTTCCTGCGCAGTATGGGCCAGCTCCAGCATCTGCCCCTGCTCCAGTGCCGCGACAATCAGCAGCACCGCGTCGGCGCCTATGGCCCGGGCTTCCACCACCTGGTATGGATCAACCGTGAAATCCTTGCGCAGTACCGGCAGTGAACAGGCGCCCCTGGCCTGTTGCAGGTACTCATCCGATCCCTGGAAGAAGTCGATATCGGTAAGTACGGACAGGCAGGTGGCGCCGCCAAGCTCATAGCTTGGTGCAATCTGCGCGGGTTGGAAATCCTCGCGAATCACCCCCTTGCTGGGAGAGGCTTTTTTAACTTCCGCGATTACCGCGGCGTCACCGGCCGCAACCCGGTCTCGCATGGCCACCGCGAAGCCACGCGTGTCGCCCTGCTCGGTAATGCGCTGCTCCAGGCTGCCAAGGGAAACGCGCGCGCTGCGCTCGGCGACTTCCTCGCGCTTGCGCGCCAGAATTTTACGCAAAATAGTCGGTGCGCTAGAGGACATGCGCTCAGGCTCCTCCCGCGCGCATCAGCTGGGTGAAATCAATAAACTCTTTGAGCTTTTCCAGCGCCTGCCCGGTAGCCAGCAGGTCTTCCGCCATGGATACCCCATCGGCGAGAGTTGCGGCGACTCCGCTGACATAGATTGTGGCACCCGCATTGAGGGCAATAATGGCTGCCGCCTTCCTGGCGGCTTCATCCCCGGCGCCACCCAGGGCACTGCGGATCAACCCGGCCGAGGCACCCGCACTATCCACTTCCAGCCCATCCAGGCTCATCAACTCCTGGCCGAACTCCCCCGGGGTGATGTGGTAAGTCGTTATGCTGCCGTCGCGCAGCTCCGCCACCTGCGTGCCAGCGGCAATGGATATCTCATCCAGCCCATCGTCCGAGTGGACGATCATCGCATGCTCGGCACCCAGGGCCTTAAGTACCTGCGCCATGGTTTCACACAGCTTAGGGTCGTACACACCGATAACCTGGCGTTTTACCCCGGCGGGGTTAGTCAGCGGGCCGAGAATATTGAACAGGGTACGCATGCCCAGCTCTTTACGCGGTCCGATGGCATAGCGCATTGCACTGTGGTGCGCGGGAGCGAACATAAACCCAACCCCCACTTCATTAATCGCTCGGGCTACCTGTTGCGGGTCGAGATCCAGGGGCAAACCCAGTTCTTCCAGCACATCAGAACTACCACTGGTACTGGAAACCGAGCGATTGCCATGTTTGGCCACCCTGGCACCGGCTGCCGCCACCACAAACGTAGATGCCGTGGAGATATTAAACAGGTTCGCCCCGTCACCGCCGGTGCCCACCAGGTCCACCAGGTGCTCGCCGCTGACCTCCACCGGTGTGGCCAGTTCGCGCATCACTTGCGCGGCACCGGCAATTTCATCAATGGTTTCGCCTTTAACGCGCAAGGCGACCAGCAGGCCACCTATTTGCGCATCCGTGGCATCGCCGGACATCACCTGACGCATTACCCCGGCCATGTCGTCCATGGCCAGGCTTTTGCCGTCAACCAGTTTGGCCAGTGCCTGTTGTATATTCATAGCTGCTAAACCTTATTGTTCGAGAAAGTTGCGCAACAGGTCGTGGCCGTGCGCAGTCAGAATGGACTCCGGGTGAAACTGCACACCCTCGATGGCCATTTCGCGATGACGCAGGCCCATAATTTCATCCATTTCGCCAGCTTCGGTCTCGGTCCAGGCAGTGACCTCCAGGCAATCCGGCAGGCTTTCCTTTGCCACCACCAGGGAGTGATACCGGGTCGCCTGGAAGGGCTGGCTCAAGCCGCGAAATACACCCTCACCCCTGTGATGTATCGGTGAGGTCTTGCCATGCATCACCTGGCGAGCGCGCACCACCTCGCCCCCGAACACCTGGCCAATGCTCTGGTGCCCCAGGCAAATTCCCAGCAGTGGCAGCTTGCCCGCATAGGCCTTGATCACCGCCATGGAAATACCCGCTTCATTGGGGGTGCAGGGTCCCGGCGATATTACGATCTTTTCGGGCGCAAGCGCCTCGATATCTGCCACGGAAATGTCGTCATTGCGCACCACATGCAC
>JARFQU010000208.1 GCA_029287595.1 Halioglobus sp.
ACAAAAAGCTCGACCTCGCGCAGGTCTTCCCCCGCGGAAGCCGCCAGCAGCTGCTGCAGCAGGTAGCGCGAGAATTCCTCCACCGTGGCGTTGCGCAGCGGCAGTACCAGCGTATCACTGCGCAGAAACAGCATCTCTTCATCCGCAAAGAATACGCGGTAGCTGTTACCGGCTTCTTCTATGCGCTGGTGCGGGGAATCGCCGGCCAGCACCATGTACTCATCCAGCGCCTCACACAACCCGGCCAGGCGATTTTTATACACATTGTAATCAGCCGAGAAGCCATTATCGCCAATGGGTGCGACCAGCCGCATGGAGACAGAGTAATTGTGCCCGTGCAGGCGCTCCCGCTCTGTCGCAGAAAAAATAGTGTAGTGAGCCGCGGAGAACTTGTGCTTCTCCTTGTCGATGTACAGCGTCGTCAGATTTTCCATGTGCACCACTTTTTCCGGATAAGCCGGCATTGTCACGCTTGCCACATTGCAACGCAACCGACAGACTGTTACGGGCCGTCCGACAGCACGGATCACCAACCACTTTTTACTTAGTTTGATCAGCTCAGGTAACATGGCCGTATAATGCGGGTTGCCATGTAGACCCTGGCGGAATAATCATCCAATCTGCTGCGCCGTGGGCACGCGCAACAGAGCGCACTCTTGCTGCCCAGTAACGGGAAATACGCATGAATACAGCCATTATCACCGGTGCCAGTGTAGGCATAGGTCACGCCACGGCCCAGGCCTTCCTCGACGAGGGCTACCAGGTATTCAACCTGTCGCGTCGGGCCTGCCCCCTGGAACAGGTCACCAATATCAGCTGTGACTTGAGCAATAATGCGGATATTGCCGCAGCCTGCGCCACCCTGGGGGAGGCTATCGCCCAGAGTGACAGCACCGCACTGGTGTACAACGCCAGCCAGATGCTCAAGGACAGCACCGCGGCCTGCGACAGCGACCAGTTGCGGCAGGTACTGGAGACTAACGTGGTGGCGATTAACAGCCTCAACCAGAAACTGCTACCGCTGCTGGGGACCACTTCCAGCGTCATTTACGTGGGCTCCACCCTCTCGGAGAAAGCCGTGCCCAACTCCTTCAGCTACGTGGTCAGCAAGCACGCCCAACTGGGCATGATGCGCGCCACCTGCCAGGACCTGATGGGCAGCGGCACACACACCGCGCTGGTATGCCCCGGCTTTACCGATACCGAAATGCTGCGCACCCACCTGGGCAATGACCCCGCGGTAGAACAGGCCATCGCCGGCATGAACAGTTTTAACCGGCTGATCGCCCCCGAGGAAATCGCCGAACTGATTCGCTGGGCACACCACAACCCGGTAATCAATGGCGCGGTGCTGCACGCCAACCTGGGCCAGAAGGAAGCCTGAAGTGGGGGTGCCTGACGCACTACAGGAACGGCGAGAGCGTGTATTCCTGGTACTGGCGGGTATCTTCCTGTGCGCGATGACCCTGCTCAACGTCATCGGCATTACCCGTTTTGTGCAACTGGGCCCCATGGCACTGGCGGTGGGAGTACTGCCCTACCCACTGACCTTCCTGTGCACCGACCTGGTGTGCGAGCTGTATGGCAAGGCCAGGGCAAATTTCCTGGTCACCGTGGGACTGGGGCTTAATTTCTTTATCCTGTTCGTGCTGCTGCTGGGCAACAGCATTCCCGCCGTACCCGCGGAGAACATGCCCCCGTGGCAGATCCTGCAACTGGCTGCGCCGGTAGCACTGCCCAACGGCCAGGTGGTCGAGCAGAGCGTGGGCCTGTATCAATTGATCTATGCCACGACTTCAGGGGCGGTCTTCGCTTCCATGATCGCCTATATCGCCGCCCAGTACTGCGACGTGCAATTGTTCCACTTCTGGAAACGGGTGACCAAGGGCAAATACCTCTGGGTGCGCAACAACTTCAGCACCCTGGGCAGCCAGATGGTGGATTCCGTCATGGTGATCTCGGTGACTTTCGGCGCCGCTTTCTTTCGCGGTGACATCGCTTTCAATACCTTGCTGGTGTTGATCGGCAGTAACTACCTGTTCAAGGCCACCGTCGCCTTGCTGGATACCGGACCCTTCTACCTTGGGGTGCACTACCTGCGCCGCTACCTGCAACTGGGGCCCAACGAAACCGCAGTTCCCGGGGGGCAGGCAGAGGAGCCATCGTGATAGGCAGTAAGCTGCCCCGCGTGGGCACCACCATATTCACCCGCATGTCAGCCCTGGCCAGCGAATGCGACGCTATCAACCTGTCCCAGGGTTTCCCTGATTTCGACGCCCCGCAGGCCTTGCGCGAGGCCCTGGGAGAGCATGCCATGGCCGGGCACAACCAGTACGCCCCCATGGCGGGTGTGCCCGCACTGCGCCAGCAAATTGCCGCACAGCTGGACCTGTACCGCGGTGTCCATTGTGATCCAGAGCAGGAAATCACCGTGGTGCCGGGCGCAACCGAGGGTATTTTCTGCGCCGTCACGGCCTGCGTACACCCCGGTGACGAGGTGATCGTATTCGATCCGTGCTACGACAGTTACGAACCTGCCATCGAACTGGCGGGCGGGCGGGCCGTCCACGTACCATTGGATCCCCTGGATTTCAGTATCAACTGGCAGAAGGTGACTGACGCCCTTACCCCGCGCACCCGGATGATCATCATCAACTCGCCGCACAATCCTACCGGCAGCACACTGTCACATGCGGATCTACTGCAGCTGGAAAGCCTGGCAGAGCAGCACAATCTGCTGGTGGTCAGTGACGAGGTCTACGAACACCTGGTCTACGACGGCCAACCGCATCACAGCGTGCTGCAGTTCGAGGCACTGCGCCAGCGCAGTTTCGCGCTGTTCTCCTTCGGCAAGACTTTCAGCGTCACCGGCTGGAAAACCGGCTACTGTGTAGCGCCACCGAAGCTGACCGCCGAGTTGCGCAAGGTGCACCAGTTTGTCTGCTTTGTCGCGGTAACCCCGGTGCAGATGGCACTGGCGGATTTTATGCGCGATGCACCTGACTACCCCGGCTCCCTGGCGGCCTTTTACCAGGGCAAGCGCGATCTGTTCTGTACCATGCTGCAGGGCTCGAGGTTCACTTTGCGGCCCAGCAGCGGCACCTATTTTCAACTGCTGGACTACCGCGAGATCAGCGCCTTGCCTGACACCCGGCTATGCGAGGACTGGACCAGGGAACACGGTGTGGCTTCTATCCCGATTTCGGTTTTTTACCAAAGCCCGCCACTGGATCAACACTACCTGCGCTTTTGCTTCGCCAAGAGCGATGCACTGCTGCGACACGCTGCGGAGATATTATGCGAGATCTGAACGCTACGCTGATCCAGTGCGAACTCGCCTGGGAACAGCCCGAAGACAACCGCCGGCAAATAGGCGATGTCATCGCGGGGCTGGAAAACCGCAGCGACCTGATCGTGCTCCCCGAGATGTTCACCACCGGCTTTTCCATGAACGCCATAGGCAATGCGGAACAGCCCGGCGGTGCCACGCAACAGTGGCTGCAGAAACTCGCGGTGGCATATGATTGCGCCATAACCGGCAGTATCGCGGTACACGGGGATGGTGGCGTTTATAATCGCATGTTATTCGCCACGCCGGATGAAGTGCACTATTACGACAAGCGCCACCTGTTTCGCATGGCGGGGGAGCACAAGCGCTACCTGCCCGGAGGCGAGCGGGTCATAGTGAAGTGGCGCGATTGGCGCATCCTGCTACAGGTCTGCTACGACCTGCGCTTCCCTGTCTTCAGTCGCAATCGCAAGGACTATGACCTCGCCCTGTACGTAGCCAACTGGCCGTCTCTGCGGCGCCTGCACTGGCGGCAGTTGCTGGTTGCCAGGGCCATTGAAAACCAGGCCTGCGTCATCGGCGTCAATCGCATTGGCAGCGACGCCAGGGGGCTGGACTACAGTGGCGACAGCCTGGCCGTCAGTGCAGACGGCAACTTACTGGCGGATCTGGAAAACCGCAGCGGTGGCGTTGCAGTGCAGCTGGATGCAGCCGCACTACAAGCCTACCGAGAGAGCTTTCCCTGCCACCTGGATGCGGACGATTTCCAGGTCGAGTGAAGCCCTTACCAGCGTAATGTCTGCTTCACGAAAGGGATCGACAGGGCGCGCTGTTCAGCCAGTGAAGCCTTGTCCAGGGTATCCAGCAGCGCCAACAGCGATTCCAGGGAACGGGGTGCCCGGCTGACGATATAAGCCGATACCTCCGCGGACAGGGTCAGGCCCCTGCGTGCGGCCCGAAAGCGCAGGATCGCGTCCTTGGCATCGTCGTCCGCTTGCGGCAACTGGTAGACAATACCCCAGGACAGACGGGAGCGCAGATCCGCCAGAGCAACCGAAAGGGCGCGCGGTGCAGCATCTGCCGCCACCAGCAGCCTGCAGCCCCACTGCCTGGCGCGGTTACACAGGTCAAACAGCGCCAGCTCCCAGTCGTCTTTGCCCAACACAGCATGTACATCATCAAGGCAGACCAGTTCCAGCGTTTCCACCCCTTGCAGCACATCCTCCGGGGCATATTCGACGAGCTCAGCGAGGGGCAGGTACAGCGCCCTGCTACCCGCGAGGTGGCAGGCCGCCTGCAACAGGTGGGACTTACCCGTCCCGCCGGGGCCATACAGGTAAATTATGGGCTCACCTTGCGCTGCGATCTGCTGCTTTAGCGCCAGCACCAGTGGCTGCACCGCGGGAGCGGCCAGGAAATTTTCCAGGGTCGCGTCATCGCGCAGCTGTACTTCCAGTGCCAGCTGGTGCTGGCGCGTGTCTAGTCCTGCCACAGGTAACTCAACTGTATATTCATCCCCGGTGGCGGCACCGGTGTCAGGCGCTGGTTCAATTCAATAATCGCCGCCAGCTGCGCCGGGGCCGCCTGGGCCTGCAAGCGCAGCTCAATGGTACTGCCGCTGACACGCTCGACATTGGCGTGCTCTATCAACTCAAGTCCCTGCAGCCAGGCCACTATGTTGGCGTAATCCGCGTAGCGCGAGACACCCTGAACCATCATGCTGATACCACTGCCGTCCGAGATTGATGGCGCCACCGCGTAGCGCGCCGACATATCCTCTGCCACCAGGGCAACCCCCTGGCTGATAAACTCCACCGGGTCCGCCGCGGTGACCGAACGATCCAGGCGATCACTGGCGTACAGGTAACTCCAGTCTCCCGTCGCATTGCCGTCGGACAGGGCCACCAGCCGCCCGGCGATAACGTCCTGAACATCGTAGCGCTGGGAGGCGGCCTCCAGTGCCGGTCCGTACAAGCGCCAGGCCTGGTCCAGTGACAGGGCGGCGGTATCGGCAAGGTCAAACAGGGGCAGTTGCACCGGGACGCCGCGGCGGGAGAACTCGGCCTTCACCTGCGCCGCCAGCTCCGGGGAGGTGTCGGAATTAACGAAATGGCGCCCAGTGCTGTCCTCCATGACCAGCCACACCAGCACCAGCGGGCGATTGGCGGTCCACAGCGGCACCCCCGCCCGGACAATGAGGTCGCCTACGTAGCTGTCGTCGAACTGTACCTGCGCCTCCAGCCCACTTTCACTGACCTCACTGCGTATGTACGCATATCGCAGCACATTTTTTCGCGCCTGACCCAGGGCCGAGACGATAACCGGGTTAGCCAGCACATCCTGACTGCCGGACACCTTTACCAGCACCTCGGCCAGCGCCTCACGGGATGCGGCGGCCAGGGCCCCGGCACCCTGGTCAGCCACCGGTACCTGCGCCCTATAGAGATCGCCAACCACTTCGCCGCGCGGGGATATCGCGGCCAACAACAGCAGCGGCCACAACAGTACCGTGATCAGTTTTTTCACCCGTTTCCCCTTCACGCCATGGAAAACGGGCATTGTAGCAGCACTGGCGGCCCGCGGGAGTAGCAACTGGCCGACAACAAAAGCCGCAACCGGGATAAAATCAAATTTGTGGCTACAAGCTGCGAATTCGAAGTGCGTTAGCAAGATAGGCGAGCTAAAATGACGCGCTTCGCAGAAACTTCCAGAACCTACCCAACGGATAGCACACCCATGAGTGACGACAGCGGGCAAACCCCCCTCAGCTACAAAGATGCAGGTGTCAATATAGACGCGGGCAACGCGCTGGTTGAACGCATCAAGGGCGTATCCCGACGCACCGCGCGACCAGAGGTGCTGGGTGGCCTGGGGGGCTTCGGGGCCCTGTGTGAAATTCCAGCGGGCTACAAGCAACCCGTGCTGGTGTCTGGCACCGACGGGGTAGGCACCAAATTGCGCCTGGCGATGGACCTGGGCAAACACGACACCATAGGTATAGACCTGGTTGCCATGTGCGTCAACGACCTGGTGGTCGCCGGCGCCGAGCCGCTGTTTTTCCTCGACTACTACGCTACCGGCGCGTTGAATGTGGACACAGCGGTGGACGTGGTGGAGGGTATAGGCCGTGGCTGCGAGCTGGCCGGCTGTGCCCTGGTGGGCGGCGAAACCGCCGAGATGCCCGGGATGTACGAGGGAGAGGACTATGACCTGGCGGGTTTCTGCGTCGGGGTAGTGGAGAAGTCCGCGATTATCGACGGCAGTACGGTTGCCGCGGGTGATGTGCTGATCGGCATTGGCAGCAGCGGGCCGCACTCCAACGGTTACTCCCTTATTCGCAAAATACTGGAAGTCAGCGGCGCCGACCTGCAACAGGCTCTGGGAGATACCACCCTGGCCCAGGCGCTGCTGGCACCGACCACTATCTACGTCAAAAGCCTGCTGGCGTTGTTTGGCGAGATCCAGGTCAAGGCCCTGTCCCACATCACCGGCGGCGGCCTGCTGGAAAACCTGCCCCGGGTACTTCCCGGGGACTGCAATGCCCGTATCGATACCGGCAGCTGGGAGTGGCCCCAGGTATTCCAGTGGCTGCAAGCCCAGGGCAATGTCGACACCACAGAAATGTACCGCACCTTCAACTGTGGCGTGGGCATGGTGCTGTGCGTAGCGGCACACGACAGTGCCGCCGCAATCGCCTCTCTCACTGCCGCAGGTCATGCGGCCTGGGAGATCGGCACTATCAGCGCCGGTAATAACGAGGTAGAGCTACTGCCGTGACCACCCCGGGCAAAGCCGGCCTGGCCATCCTCATTTCCGGCCGCGGATCCAATATGCAGGCGTTTATCGACGCCTGCGCCAGCGGCCAGTTGGATGCCAGCATCAGTATCGTCATAAGCAATAGCCCGGAGGCGCCGGGGCTGCAGCGGGCGGCCGACGCCGGCATCGCCACCTGTTGCGTCGATCACCGCGAATACGACAGCCGGGAAGCCTTCGACCAGGCACTGGTTGACTGCCTGGCCGACTACCGCGTGGACCTGGTGATACTCGCCGGATTCATGCGTATCCTGACCCCGGTGTTCATCACTACATTCTGCGGCCGACTGTTGAATATCCACCCCTCACTGCTGCCCCTTTACCCGGGACTGCATACCCACCGGAGGGCGCTTGAAGCGGGCGATGAAGAAGCGGGGGTCACGGTGCATTTCGTTACCCAGGAGCTGGATGGCGGTCCGCCGGTGCTGCAGGCCAGGGTACCCATCATCCCGGGAGATACCCCGGATTCACTGGCAGCGCGAGTGATGCTGCGCGAGCATATTATCTATCCCATGGCCGCCAGCTGGCACCTGCAGGGGCGACTGCGCCTGGAGGGCAAAAGCGCCTACCTGGACGAAGCGTTGATACCCGCCAACGGCGTGCAGTACCGCGCGGACACAAGCTAGGCCTTGGGCAGTGTAACGCCGGTCTGGCCCTGGTATTTGCCGCCGCGGTCCTTGTAGCTCACTTCACAGACCTCGTCGGACTCGAAGAACAACATCTGCGCCACGCCTTCGTTGGCGTATATTTTCGCCGGCAGCGTGGTGGTGTTGGAAAACTCCAGGGTGACATGCCCTTCCCATTCGGGTTCCAGCGGGGTGACATTAACGATAATGCCGCAGCGAGCATAGGTGGATTTTCCCAGGCAGATGGTCAGCACATTACGCGGGATACGGAAATATTCCACGGTGCTGGCCAGGGCGAAGGAATTCGGCGGGATCACACAAACATCACCCACCACATCGACAAAACTGTCCTGGTCAAACCCCTTGGGATCCACCGTGGCCGAGTTGATATTGGTAAATACCTTGAATTCCGGCGAACAACGCACGTCGTAACCGTAACTGGACGTGCCGTAGGAAATCAGCCGGCGTCCGTCATCTTCGCGTACCTGTCCGGGCGCAAAGGGTTCTATCATGCCGTGTTCCTGCGACATTTTCCTGATCCACTTGTCTGACTTGATACTCACTGTCTATTCATCCCGCCTAGTCGTCTGAAATCTGAATTTGGGGAAATGGCTGCACTGCGTCATCACCGAGTCCCGCGAGGGCCGCTTGCACTGCATCCGCCGCGGCGAGATACAAGGCGGTTACCGCAGAATCCGGTTCCGCGATCACCGTGGGCCTGCCCGAGTCAGTCTGTTCGCGTATGGACAGTGCCAGTGGCAGGCTCGCCAGCAGAGATACACCGTAGTCCCGCGCTATGCGCTCGCCGCCGTGCTCACCAAATACATGTTCCTGGTGGCCACACTGGGTGCAGATATGCACCGCCATATTTTCAATCACGCCCAGGATGGGAATATCCACCTTGCGGAACATTTCGATGCCTTTCTGCGCATCCTGCACAGCGATGTCCTGTGGCGTAGTCACAATCACTGCACCGGCCACCCGGGCCTTCTGGGACAGAGTGAGCTGTATATCCCCGGTACCCGGTGGCATATCGATCACCAGGTAGTCCAACTCACCCCACAAGGTCTGCTCCAGCATTTGAGTGAGTGCACCGCCGGCCATGGGGCCGCGCCAGACCATGGGTGTGCGCTCCGTCACCAGGTAGCCCATGGACATGGTCTTCAGGCCCAGCGCCATGACTGGCAACAGGTATTGCCCGCCCTGCTGTTCCGGGCGGGTACCGGGGGCAACACCCAGCATGGTCTGCTGGCTGGGGCCGTAGACATCCGCATCGAGCAGGCCCACAGCCGCACCGCGCGCCTTGAGCGCCAGCGCCAGGTTGACGGCGGTGGTGGATTTACCCACACCGCCCTTGCCCGAGGCGACGGCGATAATATGTTTGATTGCGTTCATGAGGCCCTATCGTCAATAGCGATCCGGCTTATAAGCGCGCCGGGGGCTGCGTAGTATAAGGACATGCCAGGCGTTGAACAATGCCACGCTGGCAAAGCGCGCAGCGGATGAAAAGCACGGGCAAAACCGCTATAGTAGCGCCCCTTTTTCACGTACACGGACACCCCGTAAACATGGCCGCCAACGCCCCCCGCAAAATCCTGGTTACCAGCGCCCTGCCCTACGCCAATGGCCCGCTGCACCTCGGCCATATGCTGGAGCAGGTCCAGACTGATATCTGGGTGCGTTTTCAGAAATCCCGGGGCCATGATTGCCTCTATGTCTGTGCGGACGACGCCCACGGTACGGCCATTATGCTGGCTGCGGAGAAACTCGGTATCACCCCCGAGCAGCACATCGAAACCATGCGCAAGGCCCACGAACAGGACAGCGCCGGCTTTCTTATCGATTTTGCCAACTTTCACAGCACCCACTCCGATGAAAACAGGAAGTGGAGTGAGGAGATCTACAGCCGGCTCAAAAGCAACGGCCACATCGCCTCGCGCGACATCATCCAGGCCTTCGACCCGGAAAAACAGTTGTTCCTGGCAGACCGTTTTATCAAGGGTACCTGTCCCCGCTGCAAAACCGCCGACCAGTACGGCGATAACTGCGAGGCATGCGGCGCCACCTACAGCCCCGCGGAGCTGATAGACCCGGTATCCGCCATATCCGGGGCAACCCCCATAGACCGGGAATCTGAGCATTTCTTTTTTAAGCTGCCCGCCTTCACAACCATGCTGAAAACATGGCTGGATTCCGACACCCTGCAGCCGCAGGTCGCCAATAAATTGCGCGAGTGGACCGATGCGGGACTGCAGGAGTGGGATATCAGCCGGGACGCCCCCTACTTCGGCTTCGAAATTCCCGGTGAACCCGGCAAATACTTTTACGTGTGGCTGGACGCGCCCATTGGCTATATCGCCAGTTTTGACAACTACTGCGCGCGCACCGGTCATGAGTTCGACGCCTACTGGCACCCCGGTGGCGATACCGAGCTGTACCATTTTATCGGCAAGGACATCATCAACTTCCATGGCCTGTTCTGGCCGGCGATGCTGCACTCCGCCGGGCTGCGCACGCCCACCGCAATCTATGCCCACGGCTTCCTCACCGTCAACGGCACCAAGATGTCAAAGAGCCGCGGCACTTTCATCAACGCCAGCACTTACCTGGAGCACCTGGACGCGGAATACCTGCGCTACTATTTCGCCGCCAAACTGAGCAACTCGGTAGACGATATCGACCTCAACCTGGAAGACTTCGTACAGCGGGTAAACTCGGACGTGGTGGGCAAGGTGGTGAATATCGCCAGCCGCTGCGCCGGCTTCCTGCACAAGGGATTCGACGACACCCTGACCGACAGCTGCGCCGAACCGGAATTACTGGCGCAGTGTATTGCTGCAGGTGAACAAATCGCCGCGCTATACGAAGCCCGCGAGTTCAACAAGGCGATTCGCGAGATCATTGCCCTGGCCGACAAAGCCAACCAGTACATCGACGGCAAAAAGCCCTGGGTTCTGGCGAAAGAGGAAGGCAGGCAGGCGGAAGTACATGAAGTCTGCAGTGTTGGCATCAACCTGTTCCGGGTACTGATGACCTATCTCAAACCGGTGCTGCCGGCCATGGCGCAGAAGGCGGAGTCATTCCTCAACACGTCCCTGGACTGGAGCGCCCTGGAAGAGCCCCTGCTGGGACACACCCTGGCCAGGTTCACGCCACTGATCACCCGTATCGACCCGAAGCAGGTTGAGGCCATGGTAGCGGCCAGCAAGCCCGCCGAGGCAGCGGTGGAGAAGCCGGCTACGCCTGAGAAAAAACAGCAAAACGAGGCCCCCCAGACCATCGAATTCGATGATTTTGCCAAGGTCGACCTGCGCATCGCGCAAATCATAGCGGCGGAACACGTGGAGGGTGCGGACAAGCTGCTGCGCCTGCAGCTCAGCCTGGGCGATGAACAGAAACAGGTGTTTGCCGGCATCAAATCGGCCTATCAGCCAGAAGACCTGGTGGGCAAGCTCACCGTCATGGTGGCCAACCTGGCGCCGCGCAAGATGCGCTTCGGTATTTCCGAGGGCATGGTGCTGGCGGCGGGACCCGGCGGGGAAGAGCTTTACCTGCTGGAGCCCCATGCCGGGGCGAAACCGGGCATGCAGGTTAAGTAAGCGCCTGCCGTTATCCGCCTGACTGCAATAACTATTTGTTTAGCAAAGATAAAATACTTATCATTGCACATGGCCAGACCAGCAGGCTAACGACCATTAGTCTGGCTATTCAGGCTGATTTACGAGGCTTTACCCGGTAGAATAGGCCCCTGGCACCACAGCGCACTCCGGCAGCCATCGCCGGTGCAGCAGCGAGAGATCAAGCATGTTGGCAGACTACTCAATCCTGTTGATCAGTGCGATTCTGGTCAACAATTTCGTACTGGTACAGTTCCTGGGACTGTGCCCGTTCATGGGTGTATCGAATAAGCTGGAAACCGCTATGGGCATGTCCATGGCGACCACCTTTGTGCTCACCCTGGCCTCCGCCTGCAGCAACCTGACCTACCACCTGCTGCTGCAACCCCTGGGCCTGGAATACCTGAAAACCATTTCCTTTATCCTGGTCATCGCGGTGGTGGTGCAGTTCACCGAGATGGTAGTGCGCAAGAGCAGCCCCCTGCTGTACCGCGTGCTGGGTGTCTACCTGCCGCTGATCACCACCAATTGCGCAGTGCTGGGTGTCGCCCTGCTGAATATCAACAAGGACCACAATTTCCTGCAATCACTGTTCTATGGCTTCGGCGCGGCCCTGGGTTTCTCCCTGGTGCTGGTGCTGTTCGCCGCCATGCGCGAACGGCTGGCCATCGCGGACATCCCGGTACCCTTCAAAGGCGCCGCCATCGGCATGGTCACCGCCGGCCTGATGTCCCTGGCCTTCATGGGCTTTGCCGGGCTGGTGTAATCGGATGACAGAATTTATCACACAGTATCCCCTGGTGACCGCGCTATTGGCGCTGGTGTCACTGGGTGCCGTTTTTGGCGCGATACTGGGTTTCGCCTCGGAGCGTTTCAGGACCGAGGGCAACCCGATTGTGGAGCAGATCAACGAGATCCTGCCCCAGACCCAGTGCGGCCAGTGCGGCCACCCGGGCTGCCGCCCCTACGCGGAAGCCATCGCCAACGGCGAGGCTATCAACAAGTGCCCCCCCGGCGGCGAAGCCGGCATACAGGCCCTGGCAGACCTTCTGGATTTAGAGGTTATCCCTCTGGACGAGGAACACGGTGAGCAGAGCGTCAAGAAAGTCGCTTTCATCCGCGAGGCAGAGTGCATAGGCTGTACCAAGTGCCTGCAGGCCTGCCCGGTAGACGCGATCCTGGGCGCTGCCAAACAAAAGCACACAGTCATTGACAGTGAGTGCACCGGCTGCGACCTGTGTGAGGAACCCTGCCCGGTGGATTGCATCGATATGATTCCGGCGGAACAGGAAGGCCTGCAGACCTGGCACTGGCAGTTGCCCAACCCGGTCAGCCTGGAAGTGGATATCATCGCCACTGACGCCCCCAGGGAAGAGGCCGCATGAGAAAAGTTTTCGATTTTCATGGCGGCATTCATCCCCCTGAAAACAAATACCAATCCGTGCGCACACCGATCGCAGACGCGGGCATCCCACCGCAACTGATTATTCCGCTGTCACAGCATATCGGCGCGCCCGCCGTGCCGGTTGTGGCCGCGGGGGATACCGTGTTGAAAGGCCAGTTGATCGCCGAGCCCAAGGGCTTTGTCAGCGTGCCCCTGCACGCGCCCACTTCAGGTACCATCGTTGCAATCGAGGAGCGCCAGATTGCCCACCCCTCTGGTTACCAGGCACCGTGTATTGTTATTGCCAGTGACTTTAATGACGAGTGGATTCCCCACAGCGGCACCCGGGACTACCGCAACCTGGACAAGGCACAACTGATAGAGCGCATACGCGCTGCCGGCATAGCCGGTATGGGCGGTGCCGGCTTTCCCACGGCGGCGAAGCTGTCCGTGCGCGAGGGGGTGAAGATTGACACCCTGGTCATTAACGGCACCGAATGCGAACCCTATATCACTGCCGACGATATCCTGATGCGCGAGCGTGCAACACAGATTGTAGCGGGGACCCTGATACTACAACAGCTGATCGAACCCTCGGCAACCCTGATCGGCGTGGAAGATAACAAGCCCGAGGGGCTGGCTGCCCTGCGCTCCGCCGCGGAAGGCACTGCGGTTGAGATCGTGGAATTTCCCACCAAGTACCCATCCGGCGGTGAAAAGCAGTTGATTGAGATCCTCACCGGCAAGCAGGTGCCCAGCGGCGGCTTGCCTGCGGATGTCGGTGTCATCTGCCAGAACGTGGCAACCGCAGTGGCTGTCTACGACGCGGTGGTGCTCGGGCGCCCGCTGATTTCCCGCATTACCACGGTCACAGGCGAGGCCGTGGCGCAGCCACAGAATTTTGAGGTGTTGCTGGGAACCCCCATGAGCTACCTGCTGGCGCTTGCAGGATATCAGCCACAGAAAAACCGGCGCCTGATTATGGGCGGGCCAATGATGGGCTTTACCCTGCCATCGCCGGACGTGCCCATCGTCAAGACCACCAATTGCCTGCTGGCGCCTACCGAGATAGAACTTCCCACGCCGACGCCGGCGCAAGCCTGCATCCGCTGCGGCATGTGTGCCCAGGCATGCCCGGCGTCCCTGCTGCCGCAGCAGATGTTCTGGTTCGCCCAGGGCAAAGAATTCGAGAAACTGGAAAATCACAACCTGTTCGATTGCATAGAGTGCGGCGCCTGCTCCTGGGTATGCCCCAGCAATATTCCACTGGTGCAGTATTACCGCGCATCCAAGGCGGAGATCCTGCAGTTGCGACGGGATAACGAAAAATCAGAGCAGGCCAGAATTCGCTTTGAAGCGCGCCAGGAACGACTGGCGGCGGCAGATGCGGAAAAAGAAGCGAAACGCGCCGCGCGCAAAAAAGCCGCGGAGGAGCGAGCCCTGCAGGCCGCGGCAGATGGCGGCGAAGAGGACCCGATACAGGCAGCGATCGAAAGGGCCAAGGCCAAAAAAGCGGCTCAAGTGGCGGGGGCTGCGGACGAGAACGAGCTGGAAAAGCTGGAAAAGGCCGTGGTGACCACCCGCAAGCGACTGGAAACAGCCAGTGGCAAACTGGAGCAGGCCAAGACCGAGGGCAGCGACCTGGTAGCGGCGCTACAGACCGGCGTGGACAAAACCCGCGCTAAACTGAACGCCGCGGAAAATGCGCTGCACGACTACCAACTGGCCAACAGCGATGCACCCATGGAAAATGCAGCGCCAACCGATGCGGCGCAAGCCGCCATCGAGAGAGCCATGGCCGCCCGCTCTGCGGAAGCGGCTCTAAGCCCGTCAGAAAAAGCCCGCGCGCAACTGGAAAAGCTGCAAGTGCGGCTGGAAAAATCCAGGGCGAAACTGGCTGAAAGCCGGGACAGCGGCGCCGAGGAAAAAATTATCGAGGCCCTGGAATCAACCGTGGAACGCCTGTCAGAAAAAATAGCGGCGGCGGAACAGGAACTGCAAGCGACGGAAGGCGCCTGACATGGCCCTGATGCGCATCACATCACCCCACGCCCACGGCCCGATGAGCACTTCCAAGGTGATGCTCAATGTTCTGCTGGCAACCATTCCGGGCATTGTCGTACTGACGCATTTTTTCGGCTTTGGCACCATCGTCAATATCCTGTGGGGCAGCGTGGTGGCGTTGGCCTGTGAAGCCCTGGCACTGAAACTGCGCCGCCGCCCCCTGGGCTTTTACCTTAAAGACTACAGCGCCCTGGTGACCGCCACCCTGTTGTGTGTGGCACTGCCGCCCTATTCTCCCTGGTGGCTGATCGCTGTGGGCATCGCCAGCGCAATCCTGCTTGCAAAACATCTTTACGGCGGCCTGGGTTACAACCCCTTCAACCCGGCCATGGTGGGCTACGTTGTCCTGCTGATTTCCTTCCCGATACAGATGACTGCCTGGGCGCCACCGCGCGGCGTAGGTGAACTGCCCGGTCTGATGCAAGCGCTGCAAGCCTGCTTCACGCCCGCCGCCTTCGATGGCGCCACCATGGCCACGCCGCTGGACCTGCTTAAACAAAACAACAGCTTGCTGGTGAAGGACCTGTGGCGGCAAAGTCCTCAATTCGGGCGCTGGGCCGGCATAGGCTGGGAGTGGGCCAACCTGGCATTCCTGGCCGGCGGCGCCTGGCTGCTGTACCGGCGTATCTTTACCTGGCACGCACCGCTGGCCATGCTGGCCGGGCTGGCGTTGATGGCCGCCCTGTTCAACGACGGCGGCAGCTCAGCCAGCGGCGGCTCACCCCTGTTCCACCTGCTTAGTGGGGCGACCATGTTCGGCGCGTTTTTCATTGTGACCGACCCTGTCACCTCCGCCGTGTCGGTGCGCGGCAGGCTCATCTACGGCGCCATGATCGGAATTCTGGTGTATATCATCAGGGTGCGTGGCAATTACCCGGACGCGGTGGCCTTCGCGGTGCTGATCATGAATTTTGCTGCCCCCTTTATCGACTACTACACCCAGCCCCGCACCTACGGGCACCAGCGCGGCGAGGGAGAGAAATAACATGCTCGGGCAATCCATTACCCGCAACAGTGTGCTGCTGGCTATCTTCGCCGTGTGCACCACGCTGCTGATTGCCGGGACCTACCTGTCAACCCGGGATCAGATAGCGGTGGAGAAGCGCCGGGCAGAGGAGAAGGCACTGCTGCAGGTGGTGCCGCGCGAACGTCACGATAATTCCATGCTCGATGAAACCATCCCGGTAGGGCCGCAAACACCGGGCCTGGGGCTCACCGAGAACAAGCGTATTTACATCGCGCGCAAGCAGGGCGAAGTGGTCGCCGCCGTCATTCCGGCCACGGCGCCTGATGGCTACACCGGCGCCATCGACCTTATCGTAGGAGTCAACGCCGACGGCAGCATTGCCGGCGTGCGCGCACTGGCCCACAAGGAGACCCCGGGGCTGGGCGACAAGGTAGATATCAGGAAATCCGACTGGGTGCTGGGCTTCAATGGGCGCTCCCTGGGCAATCCTGAACTCGCCGGCTGGGCAGTAAAAAAAGACAAGGGTGTGTTCGACCAGTTTACCGGCGCGACCATAACCCCTCGCTCGGTGGTAGCGGCGACACTGCGGGTACTGCAGTTTGCGCAGGAAAATCGTAAAAGCCTGTTCGGCGCAAACGACCCGGTTCCGATAACAGGAGAATAGTAATGACCGATGTCAGCTACAAGGATCTTTCTCTCAACGGTCTGTGGAAGAACAACCCCGCTATCGTCCAGTTACTGGGCCTGTGTCCCCTGCTGGCGGTCACCGGAAGCGTGGTCAACGCCATTGGGCTGGGATTGGCGACCACCCTGGTACTGGTGTGCTCCAACACCTCGGTGTCCCTGATCCGCAATATCGTGTCCGACGCGGTGCGCCTGCCGGCCTTCGTGATGATTATCGCCGCGGCGGTGACCTGCATCGAACTGCTGATGCAGGCCTTCGCCTACGAGTTGTACCAGATTCTGGGGATTTTCCTGCCGCTAATTACCACCAATTGCGTGATACTGGGGCGCGCCGATGGCTTTGCTGCCAGGAATCCCCTGGGACCCTCGATGTACGACGGTTTTATCATGGGTGTGGGTTTCAGCGCCATCCTGGTACTGCTGGGCGGCCTGCGCGAACTGACCGGCACCGGCGCCCTGTTCGCCAATATGGATTTGCTGTTTGGCCCGGACGCCGCGAACTGGAAGATCGTACTGGTGGAGGGCTACCAGCCTTTCCTGCTGGCCATACTGCCACCGGGGGCGTTTATCTTCACCGGCTTGATTATCGCGGTGAAAAACGTGATTGACGACAGAATCAAGAAACACCAGGACGCCCTGAAGGAGAGGCCCGTCAAGGGTGCCAAGCGGGTGCGGGTAACCGGTACTATTTCCTAGCTGGCTGCACCAGTAGCAGCGTATCCAGCAGTTCGTCTACCGAGGCATCATCCATGCCCCGGTTCTCCTGGTCGCAGCTGTAGGTGATAAATAACAGCAGGGAACCGTTGGCCACATACCACTCGCGGATGGCCGCGCCCTCCTCCAGGTAACTGCCGCCCAGCCCGCTGAACTCTCCCAGGGCGGCCGACTGCCACTCGATTGCCTGGTCGGTCTGTGCCGCGGCAATGTCCTGCAGTTCCTCCCGAGAGAACTCGCCCTCATCCTTGTGCAATGTGGAGATCTCGATGCAACCCACATCGTCCCTATCCCCGATCAGGACGCCATCATCCTCCGCGTCTGCCCACCACTCCGGGGGCAAGGCCAGAGTCCACCACTCAGTTTCCACCACGTTCATCGATTTTTCCTCATAGCTGCAGGGACATCAGCACCGCATCCTCGCGACCGGTGGCCGCAGGGTAATAGTTCTGGCGCACACCATCCTCCCGGAAACACAAGCGGCTATAGAGCGCACGCGCCGCCCGATTGGATTCGCGCACTTCCAGAAGGCACCGCTGCGCGCCCCGGGATTTCATTTGCAGTAGGGCCTGGGCCAGCAACAGGCGGCCCAGCCCCTGCCCCCGACTATCCACATGCACTGCGACATCGTGTATCGATACCTCGTCCAGCACTTGCGAGTAGATGAGAAAGCCCTGGATCACATCGTCGACCAGCACCACCAATGCAAGCTCACGCGCATCGGCAACCACGCCACAGGCACGCGCAAATAACTGCTCGCGACCCGCGCTGGAATTTGCCGACGCGTCGATCTGCAACAGGCGGCGTTCATCGCCGGGACTGCCGGGTCGGACAAGCGTATTGGCCGGATTACCACTCACCGCCCAGACACCAACTCCTTGAGTTCAGACCAGACCTGCCGTTTAAGTGCGCTATTGGCCAGCATGTCCGCTGTGCCATGGCTGATGGCAGCCCAGGGGCAATCCAACTCCTGCCCTGGCACCCGATCAGTACAGGCCTGCCCCAGCAACACCACGCCGCGGCACTGGGCTTGTTCTGCCTTGCGTCGCACAAAGCTGGCCAGTGCAGCACTGGCCGCTTCCGCGCTCTGGTCCAACTGCTGATTGCTGTGCATGGGCCAGTCAAATTGCGCAATTTGGGTAGGGACTTCTGCCGCCCCCACTGCGGATTCAGGCGCCCCGGGGGCGACGCTCTGCAGTGCCCGGGCCATGGCCTGCACCATTTGCACCTGTTCACGTGCCAGCGGCATATCCCGCAGTTCTTCCAGCCATACCCAGCCACCGGCGACAATCGCCGCCACACTAAAACGCGGCTGGGCTGCGTTTCGCGCCGGAGCGGCAGTTTCGACCGGTGTTGCGCCGGGAGTAGGTCGCGGCCGGGGTGCTTGTATATCGGGGAAGTGGGCCGGGCCGCGCTGCTTTTTCAGCGCAGGAGCGGGTATGGCCGCGATCGCGACGTCGTTATCCGCCGTCTCACGCTGCGCCTCCCGCGGCACCAGCACCAGCCGCCGGGACGGGGCCGCGCCGGGCAGCTGTGCTCGGGAGATATAGCTGTCGATACCCATCGCATCCAGGTAAGCCATGCGGGTGAGCTCGTTCATCAATGCTTTGCCATGCAACCGCGTTTCATGGATTGAGTCTATCAGGTTTGCAAGTCGGGCTATATCCAGCGCCAGCCATGCTGATTAAAAAAAGTAATACCGGAACGCAGGAAGTACTTCAGGTGCGTCATGCCCTTGCTCGCTGCGTAACCGCCGTGGTGCATAATATGGACCGCAGGATTGAATATCAGGCGCCCCTGGCCACCCAGCCTGAGGGACAGGTCGAAATCTTCGAAATACAGGAAATAGCATTCATTGAAACCACCAGCTGCGCGGATGGCGTCGGTACGCACCAGCATAAAGCATCCACTGGCCAGCATGACTTCAGCTTCCCTGGTGCCGGTGCAGGCGTCGCGCATCTGGTAGCGACCCAGCCGCCGCTGGAACAGGCGGCGAATAAAGCGAGGGGCAAAGGCCCTCAACAACAGTACCAGCACAGATGGGTAGCGTTTGCACAGAAACTCCTGGCGCCCTTCATCCCCGGTGACCCTGGGACTCACCAGGGCTACACCGGCGTCATCCTGCAGCGCCGCCAAACCGACTACCAGGGCGTCTGGTGACAACTCGACATCGGGGTTAAGCACCAGGTGAAATGTGCTATCAAGTGACTGAATGACATGATTGTGCCCTGCGCCAAACCCTCGGTTATCGGGCATTGCTGTGTAGCTAACTTGCAAGAAATCGTCTGAAGCCCAGCCATCGGCTAACATCGCCGCCTGTGTGCGGTAGGCTTGCGTTGTTGAATTATCCACCAATTCGACATCAACTCTCGCCAGGCCCGCTGGTTCGCGGGCAATTCGGGCCGCCCGATCAAGGCTCGCAAGAGCCCGTCGCAACAGATCCAGTGAGCTCTCGTAAAGAACGATGGATACGGTCAACCGGTTGGGGATATCAGGTGCTGCATTCATGGGGCGCATAGTATCAGTTGTCCCATGGTGGACAAGACAGACCCATCCCAAAGGAGTGTTATTCACATTCCAGGGGTGGAGTGTTATAACTAAAAAGAATGTTTATCGATATATTTATTACAAAAAGCCGGCCCACAATACAGCAGTTTGTGCAAAAAGTCACAAACAGCGCCTATCACCATGTTATTTAAAGAGTTTTTGACTTGCACAGTGATAAGCTGTACAAAGGTAAAGAATTGAAAGGTTGACTCTCCAGGCAAACGCCGGAGAATCACGGGACGGGGAAGCACAATCTAAGATCTGCTATATAGCAGGCAATAGGGGATAACAATGTTCAATCGGTTTGCCACTCTTTCCAGCCGCCTGGCTGTCATGCTTGCTATTCTGTTTACCGTGGCCGCCTGTGGTGGCGGTGGTGGTAGTGGCGGCTTTATTCCCGATGATGGCAGTGACAGTGAAACCTACTTCCTCTCACTGACGCTACTAGACCCCCAGGGCAATGAAACCAATTCAGTGAGTTCCGCCGCACCGGGCACACTGAAAGTGCGCGTTACCAAGAAAAACAAGAACGGCAACCCTATTGAAGGCGCTGTGGTCGACACCGCAACGGACATCGGTCTGGTTTTCCCTGCATCAGGCACAGCGCTAACTGACGCCAGTGGCATTGCCACTTTCCAAATCGAAGCGGGAGAGTTTAAAGGTGCTGGAACAATCACATCTTCATCAACTGCTCCCGGCGGTACGGCCACCGAGACTTTGAACTTTCAGGTGGGTAATAGCGGCCTGCGACTGGGCTATTTCGATGACGACGGCACCTTTATTGAAAATGAGATTAGTATACAACCTGAGTCACTGCTGGCCTCACAAGGCCGCGCGCAATTCTCGATTGCCATCCTGGATGAGAATGACAGACTTTCCAACGGCACGGAGCAAGTCCGCTTTAGCAGCGGTTGCCTATCTTCGGGACAGGCCAGCCTGGACCCGCCCAGCCCGGTAGTAACGGGAGACGGCAAGGTTAATACCACCTATACCGCCAGCGGTTGTTCCGGCACTGACGAGATCTCCGCCAGCCTGGTAGGCGCCAGCGCGCAGGCCTTTGGTAGCCTGGCCATAGCCCCGCCACAGGCAACAGGTCTGACTTTCATCAGTGCAAACCCCCGCACCATCGTATTGCGCGGCACCGGTGGCGGATCCGACAGGAAAGATTCTTCTGAGGTAATATTCCAAGTCGTAGACAGCAATGGCTCCCCAGTGCAGGGCGTGACCGTAAACTTTTCGCTGACTACCGAAGTCGGCGGCCTGTCGGTATCACCTGTTTCGGCACTGAGTTCCAGCGACGGCAATGTGTCAGCGACCGTGTTTTCAGGTGATGTGGCAACTGTGGTCAGGGTAATTG
>JARFQU010000216.1 GCA_029287595.1 Halioglobus sp.
TGCTTTGGCACAACAACAGGCGTAACGGCAGTTGAATTGCCTGACTGGTAGTGCCAGGCAAACAACCAGGCCGAGTTCAACAGACAGTTCAGCACGAACAGCCATCCGATGGGCCGCAGTCGGGCTGCGTCAAAACGGCCCGGCAGCGCCTGGTAGATGGCGTACAGCAACAGCCCGGTGTAGATCACCGCCCAGATGCCGAAGGTAAAGCCCGCCGGCGTGAAGTAAGACTCGTACAAGGCTGACACCTGGCCGGTCTGCAGGCCGCCCAAGGGCAATGCATTGGCAAGCCAGTTGACCGCTATCACCAGCACCAGTGCGGCGACAACTGCCCCTCGCTCCAGCGCGCTGCGCTCCAGTGTGTCATCCGATGGTAGCGGCAACGTTGTGTCCGGCATCAGCCTGGAGACTGGTCGCCCAGCATGTCGAGAAAGTCCACCGGCATGGGGAACACGATGGTGTTGCTCTTGTCACCCGCAATCTCCACCAGGGTCTGCATGTAGCGTAACTGGATGGCCTTGTCTTCATGGGCAAGCACGCGCGCTGCCTCGGCCAGTTTCTCCGCCGCCTCCGCCTCACCGATGGCATGGATAACCTTGGCCCGACGCTCCCGCTCTGCCTCGGCCTGCTTGGCAATCGCGCGCACCATGGATTCGTTGAGGTCCACGTGCTTCAGTTCCACATTGGCCACCTTGATTCCCCAGGCAGAAGTCTGCTTGTCGAGAATATCCTGGATGTGTTCGTTGAGCTGTTCACGCTCTGCCAACATCTCATCCAGCTCATGCTGGCCCAGCACCGATCGCAGGGTGGTCTGGGATAACTGGCTGGTGGCCTCGAGGAAATTTTCCACCTGGATAATAGCCCGCTCCGGGTCGATAACGCGGAAGTAGATCACCGCGTTGACCTGCACCGAAACATTGTCCCGCGATATCACATCCTGGGTGGGCACATCCATTACCACGGTGCGCAAATCCACACGCACCATCTGCTGCAATACCGGGATAACGATGATCAGCCCGGGGCCTTTCACCTTGTAAAACCGCCCCAGCATGAAGATCACGCCGCGTTCATACTCGCGTAATACGCGAAATGTTGATACTGCCAGAACGATAAGCAGAACCAAAATTACTGCGCCAAAATACTCCAGGTCAAACATTGTTATGCTCCAAGGTTGTCTTTCTTCACATGTACTATCAGGTCGTTGATTGCCGTTACCGTGACCTTGTCATCGGGCGACAGCAACTGCTCGCAGGTCGCCTCCCACAACTCGCCGTCCAGCCGGACCCAGGCCACCCCGCCCTGCACAGATTCCACTACGGCGGCGGCACCAAAAAGATGATCCAATCCTGTCACCACGGCGCGACGTCGCGCCCGCACAATCATGCCCATGGCAAACACCAGTATGCCCGCACTGAACGCGGCGAATGCTGCGATCATGGGCATGGCTATCTGGTAGCCGGGCAGGTCCGTGTCCATCAACATGATCGATCCGACTACAAATGCGACTATCCCACCCAGCCCCAGGATGCCGAAGCTGGGCGCGAAGGCCTCAGCCGTCATCAACCCGACGCCCAGCAGAATCAAACCCAGGCCGGCGTAGCTGATCGGCAGCACCTGAAAGGCATACAGGGCCAGTAACAGACAGGTCGCGCCCAGCACCCCGGGCAAACCAAAGCCGGGGTTATAAAATTCAATTATCAGACCGTATATACCGACCAGCATCAGTACATAGGCAATATTGGGATTGGTGATAACCGCGAGGAATTGGCTGCGCCAGTCCACCGGGTGCTGGTATAAGGCAAGCTGTGCGCTGCGTAACTGCCGCTCGCTGCCAACCACCGTGACAGTGAGGCCATCGGCTTGATCCAACAGGTCTCGTGGCGAATTCGCGATCAGGTCTATCACATTGGCCTGCAATGCATCCTCCGCAGACAGGCTGGCGCCTTCGCGCACGGCTTTGCGCGCCCATTCGACATTGCGCCCGCGCAACTGCGCCAGGCTCTCTATATAGGCGATTGCGTCGTTGACGAGTTTGCGTTCCATTGGCGCCTGGGAGGCGCCGCCAGCAGCGCCCTCTTCATCGCCCGCAGGCTTGCCCGGCGGGGACGGCAGGCCGGGAGAACCTATTTGCACCGGCGTGGCGGCGCCCAGGTTGGTGCCAGGCGCCATGGCCGCGATATGTGTAGCATACAGCAGGTAGGTGCCCGCACTTGCGGCCCGGGCACCCGACGGGAAGACATAACCCAGCACCGGGACATTGGCAGCCAGCACCGACTTGATCATTTCGCGCATGGAACTGTCCAGTCCACCGGGCGTATCAATGCGTAATACCACCAGCTCGGCGCCCGCAGCCTGCGCCTGCTCCAGTCCGCG
Organism: Halioglobus sp.; assembly: GCA_029287595.1. Taxonomy (GTDB): domain Bacteria; phylum Pseudomonadota; class Gammaproteobacteria; order Pseudomonadales; family Halieaceae; genus JAACFI01. The sequence continues at coordinate 2,374 of JARFQU010000216.1, forward strand.
AATCATGTGATCCGCTGTCGCCGGGCCAATGGCACCTTCCACATCGATTATCCAGGCATCGGCTCGCGCCACCGCGCTGCACAGCAACCCGGCCAGTAACAACAGAACCGGATAAACAGTGCGCACTAAAAATTTGCTGGTCATCCCTATAGTATAGGCTAGCCTGCAAGCCAGGTGCTGGCCTTTTATTGCCCTGCATCAATATATTCACGACACAATTAGCTGCCTCGCCGGTTATGATAAGCGGATAGATGTTATTGCCGAGGTGTACAACCTATGACAAGGGCTTTACCGGTATTACTTTTACTGTGCAGCACCTGCGCGCTGGGGGCCGCGCAGCAGGAGCAGTTACAGCAGGAAGCCCGCGCACTGGTGCAACAATTCGTGGGCCAACTGAAACCCCAACTGCAACAGGCCATGCAAGAGGGTGGACCCACCCGGGCCATCGCCGTGTGCGCCACCGCGGCACCCACCATCGCCGACAGCCTCAGTGAAAGTTCCGGCTGGCGGGTCCGGCGGGTCAGCCTGCAACAGCGCAATGCCAGTCGTGCCGTACCCGACAAATGGGAACGGGCGGTACTGCTGCAGTTTGACGCTAGCGCGAGCGCAGGGGAAAAACCCATGAACTTACACCTTGGCGAATTACAGGGTACCCGCTATCGCTATATGCAGGCCCAGGGTGCGGAGGCAATCTGCCTGACCTGCCACGGGGAAAACCTGGCACAACCGGTGATCGACGCGTTGCAGCAGTATTACCCCGACGATATGGCCACCGGTTACCAATTGGGCCAGGTGCGCGGGGCGATCAGCCTCTCCAGGGAGATGTAAACAGCAAAAGGGCATCATACGGCATGAACACTACAGCAGACCTTGCGCATTACCTGCAACCCAGCCGGTTTATCGACAGTGAGCACCCGGATATCGTGCGGCTGACACTGGCCCTGATCGACACCGGGGCCACAGACGTGGATAACGCCGTCACCCTGTACTACTGGGTGCGCGACGGTATTCGTTACAATCCCTATGTGCTGTCTCCGGATCCGCAGGAATTTCTGGCCAGCAGCGCGCTCGCGGCCCGGGAAGGCTGGTGCGTCACCAAGGCGCTGCTGCTGGCTGCCCTGTGCCGCGCCGCCCACATTCCGGCCCGGGTAGGATTTGCCGATGTGCGCAATCACCTGTCCACCGAGCGTCTGCGCGCCACCATGCAGACCGATATCTTCTATTTTCACGGTTACACATCGATCTACCTGGGAGAGCGCTGGGTTAAAGCCACCCCCGCCTTCAATATCGAGCTGTGCCAAAAGTTCGGGCTGCGTCCCCTGGAGTTCAATGGCCGCGAGGACAGCCTCTACCACGAGTTTGATGTGGCCGGAAACAAGCATATGGAGTATGTGAACGACAGGGGTGAGCACCTGGACCTGCCATTTGACGAAATGGCCGCAGTTTTTCGCGAGCACTACCCCGCCATGTTCAGGGAGCAGGCAAGCGGGGTAGACACTACACCGGACAAGACCGACTGGGCTGCCGAAGTTGATCGGGAGGTCGGCCTAGGTTGATTTTTCCGCCATCAGCCTGCCCCGACAAAGGGTCAGGAAGATCGCAGTAGAAATACCCGCCGCAGAGAAGATCATGCACATCACCATGATCTGGTAGCGCGCGGCGATCAGTGGCGATACACCGGACAATATTTGCCCCGTCATCATTCCGGGTATCGATACCAGGCCTACGGCAAACAGCGAGTTGATCACCGGGATCATCGCCGCCTGGTAGGCAATCAGCCGGGCTTTTTCCCAGTCGCTGGTGTGTTCCAGTTCCGCGTACAGGCGCTCCGCAGCCAGGCTGACGGCGGTCATGGCATTGGCAAACACCATACCGGCCAGGGGAATCATGTAGCGCGGCAGGTACCAGGGCTCCATCTGCAACACCACCTGGGTGACCAGCACCAGGGTCAGGCCGCCACCGATGGTAATAGCGCCAATGGAACTCAGCAGCAATACACGGCGATGCGCCTTCACCGTGCCCAGAGCGATCCAGCTCGAGGCCAGCAACATAATCGCCAGTATCAGCAGGATGAGCACACCGTCCCGGGCGCCGAATATCCAGGCCAGCGCATAGCCTATCAACAGCAACTGCAGCAGCATGCGCCCCAGGGCGTACACTGCGTTGCCGATGGCGAAAGACCAACGCCACAGTATCCCCAGGGTGATGAGCACCGGCACGAAGGCCAGCGCCAGCTGCGCCAGGGACAGTGTAATAATCGGGTTGTCCATCGTGCACCTGTGAACCGTGGGGGATCGCAGGATGCTACAAGTTCTCAGGCCTGCAGCCTAGTAAAAAGCGTATACCGGGCCCCAAAATAAACTAGATAATGCATTATATAAATTTCATAACATTTTGTTTTATATGTTTATTTGCCCACAATTCCCATCACAAACACCGCGCCGACTGCCAGCAACACCCACAGCAACTCCTGCAGGTAACTGCCCAGCGTTAACAAGCCCACCGTGAGCCCCAGGATAGCGATCACGCGCTCTGCCCAGGGTATCCCACTGCTGTGTCTGTCCGGGCTGCGCCCTGTTCTTGCGTGCAATAATTGCTGGATGATGCGGTACTCCAATGCTTTTGCTGTGCTCATGGCTTTGCTCCTTTGCCTTTGCTTTGTGTAGACATCATCCCTGGAGTGGGCCTGGGGGACCATCTGTCCACTTTTCAACCCGATTGAAAACACGACAGGTCAGCGACGGCACGTTCCGCCGGGGAAAGACCGGGGTATATTGATCCTGCACAACAACAGCGCCCTCATCCTGGGCTATGCTTTGCTGAGACGGGATTGAAACAAGTGATGCATTCTATGAGTAACGACAGACCGGAACTGGAGCCCTGCCGCGTGCGCCAAGCCCTCGCATGGGATCGCCTGTACTGCCACTGCGACCCCCAGCTACTGGGGTTCTCCAACACCGATGAACTGGAGCCACTTGCAGAGCACCTGGGCCAGGGCAGGGCCGTGGAAGCACTGTCTTTCGGCCTGCAGATACCCCATGAGGGCTATAACATTTTCCTGCTTGGCAGCACCGGGGTTGGCAAAAGGGAGTTACTGGCCAGCCAGTTGGACGCCACTTCCGCAGCGCCGGTGGGTGAGGTCTCAGACTGGTGTTACGTCAATAATTTCGAGTCTCCCGATCGCCCCATCGGGCTGCGCCTGCCGCGCGGTAAAGGTACCGAGCTGCGTTCCGATATGGCCCAGGCGGTAGAGGATTTGCTGGGCGTTCTGCCGGCCACATTCCAGAGCGACGAATACCAGGCCCGGGTACAGGAGCTGGGAGAAAAATACCAGAACCGTGAAAAAGAGGCGTTCCAAGCGCTGGCGGAAAAAGCCTCCGCAGAAAACGTGGCCATGGTCCAGACTCCCTCGGGTTACACGCTGGCGCCGATGAAGGACGGTGAGATCTTTACACCCCAGGACTTTGAATCCCAGCCGGAAGAGGCTAAGAAGCACATGATGGAAGTCATCGAGAGCCTCAAGGAAGAGCTCAAGGTCGTAGTGCGTCAGCTTCCCGCCTGGAAAAAAGAGAGTCGCGAACTGTTCAAGGCGCTGAATCAGGAATTCAGCCAGTTGGCCATAGAGCCGGTGATGCAGGAATTGAAAAACAAGTACCGGGACTACCCCCAGGTGAGTGCCTACCTGGATACGGTGCATCGCGACGTGATGGACGAGGCCGAGAGCTTAACCCAGATCAAGGATGACTCGGCGATTCCCGTTAACCTGAAGGAGCGGGTGCGCGAGTTTCCACAGTACAGCGTCAACCTGTTGGTAGATAACCAGGATTTACCTGCGGCACCGATCGTTTACGAGGACAGTCCGGGATTCTCCAACCTGATTGGCCGGGTAGAGCACGTCTCACAGATGGGCACACTGGTCACCGACTTCACCCTGATAAAACCCGGGGCCCTGCACCAGGCCAACGGCGGCTACCTGGTCCTGGAAGCCGACAAAGTGCTGACCAGCCCCTATGCCTGGGTAGCCCTGAAGCGCGCACTGAAAGCGCAGGAGGTGCGCATACAGTCGCTGGAGCAGATCTTCAGCTTTGTCAGCACGGTACAGTTACAACCGGAGCCGCTGCCGCTGGACGTGAAGGTTGTACTCATTGGCGACCGCTACATCTACTACATACTGCAGCAATACGATCCTGAGTTTTCCAGCCTGTTCAAAGTCGCGGCAGACATGTCAGAAGACGTGGAGCGCTCGCCCGAGAGTACCGCTCTGTTCGCCAGGATGATAAAAACCCTGCAGCAGCGCGACGCCTTATTACCTCTGGACAGCGGCGGCGTCGCCCGGGTAATCGAATACGCGGCGCGACACATGGAAGACAGCGAGAAACTCAGCCTGCACCAGGGGCGCCTGGTCAATCTGCTTACCGAGAGCGATTTCAAGGCGCGACAGGGGGGCGCAGGCAGTATTTCCGCCGAGCACGTCAGCGCCGCTGCCAGGGCCGCGGTGCACCGGCTCGATCAGTTCCGGGAAAAATCCCACGAGGGCATTCTGCGCGACATCATGCTGGTGGATACCGTGGGAAGCGCCGTGGGACAGGTCAACGGTCTGGCGGTCTACCTGTTGGGGGACTACGCCTTCGGCAGGCCCACGCGCATCACGGCCACGGCTCGCCTGGGCCAGGGCAAGGTACTGGATATAGAGCGCGAGGTGGATCTGGGTGGCAAGATTCACTCCAAGGCGGTGATGATTATCAGCGCACTGCTGGCCAACCGCTATGCGCGCAACCAGACCCTGCCACTATCCGCCAGCCTGGTGTTTGAGCAGTCCTACGGGGGTATCGAGGGCGACAGCGCCTCGGTCGCTGAGCTGGTCGCGCTGATCTCGGCACTGGCGGACATACCGGTGCGGCAGGACCTGGCAGTCACCGGCTCACTCAACCAACATGGGCATGTGCAGGCGATAGGCGGGGTCAATCAGAAAATAGAGGGCTTTTTTGATATCTGCGATGCCCGCGGACTCAGCGGCACCCAGGGGGTGATCATTCCCTCTGCCAACGAAGTCCACCTGATGCTCCGCCAGAATGTGCTGGACGCGGCCGCTGCAGGGCAATTTCACATCTACAGCGCCAACACCATCGATGACGCCCTGGAACTGCTCACCGGGTACAGTGCCTCCTCCATTGACGCCCGGGTACTGGCACGCATCGAGGAACTGCAGGCGCTGGCGAAGAGCTTTGCCCATAACAGCAACGATAAAGCCGGAGACGAGGACGATGACTGACCAGGGGTCTGTCATCCTGGTACCGATTGACCTGTACGGTATCAACCGCCGCAATCTGGAGACCCTGGTGCGCATCGCCCGGCAACTGGACCGCGGCCTGCTGGGCCTGCTGCTCAATGACATCCGCCTGCAACGCGTGGCCGACCTGCCCTTCACTACTGAAATCACCTTCAGTAGTGGTCGCGAGCGCAGCCTGTTGCGCGATCACCTGACCCAGCGCCAGAGCGACGTGGGCAACACCACACGCAAGCTACTGCACGAACTGGCAGAGAGTTACCGCGTGGCGGTGAGCTTCGAGGACGCCTCAGGCAACCGCTGGCACACCGCGCTGGAGCGCGATGACCACCGGGACATATTCTTCCCCCCCCGGCAGCGCTGGCATGTACCCGAGCACTCGCGCCATGGCGCCGTTATCAGGCGCCTGGGTATCCTGCTGACAAGCAGCCCCACTGACGCTCTGCTGATAAATACCGCAGCGGCGCTGCTTCGAGCCGGCCTGGTTGGCGACACCTATGTGCTGTGCCAGCGCCCGCCCCTGCCAGAACAGCTGCACGAACTCTATCAACCGGGGCACCAGGTGCGCATTCAATCCCACGTCCTGTGCACACCAACCGGCATCAGCGCGCTGATACAACAGTCCCCCTACGACCTGCTGCTGCTGACGCGTGACAGCCTGGAGGGCATTCCCAATGACCAGCTGGATGCAGCGCTGGACAAATCCGGCAGCCAGATTCTGCTGGTACACTGATTAATACGTGACACGGACAACAGTCTGCGTTTCACTAGCGCCATGAATTTTAATAGACTAATAACAACAACCGGGAACAGTGCCCTATGAGCAAAGGTATTCTGATTGGCGGCTCTGATGTGGGCCAGGTTTTTCTCAATCCACGCTACGCCAACCGCCACGGGCTGGTGGCCGGGGCCACGGGCACTGGCAAGACAGTCACCCTGCAATGCCTGGCCGAGGGATTTTCTGATCTGGGCATTCCGGTATTCCTGGCAGATGTGAAAGGCGACATATCCGGCATGAGCCAGCCCGGCAAGCCCCACCCCAAGGTGGATGAGCGGGTGCAGGCCATCGGCATCGAAAACTATCAGCAGCGAGGGTTCCCGGTGGCGTTCTGGGACCTGTTCGGCAATAAAGGTACTCCAGTGCGCTCTACGGTCTCGGAGATGGGGCCGCAAATGTTGTCGCGCCTACTGGACCTGAACGAAACCCAGGAGAGCGTTATTACCCTGGTGTTCGAGTTCGCCGACAACGAGGGCATGCTGCTGCTGGATCTCAAGGATCTGCGCAGCACCCTGGAATATCTCGGCAATCACAGCAAGGAGCTGGGCACAGGTTTTGGCGTGGCCAAGGCCTCTGTAAATGCCATCCTGCGGCGCCTGCTGATGCTGGAGCGCGAGGGGGGCAAGAAGTTCTTTGGTGAACCGGCGCTGCAACTGCAGGACTTTATGCAACGCGGGCGCGACGGACGCGGGATAATCAATATTCTCGCGGCGGACAAACTGATCATGAGCCCGCGCGTGTATTCCACCTTCCTGCTGTGGCTGCTGTCGGAATTATTCGAGAACCTGCCGGAACTGGGCGATCCGGAGCAGCCGGTAATGGTGTTTTTCTTTGATGAGGCCCACCTGCTGTTTCGCGATGCGCCCAAGGCCCTGCTGGAGAAAATCGAACAGGTGGTGCGCCTGATCCGTTCCAAGGGTGTAGGCGTGTACTTCATCTCACAAAGTCCTGGCGATATCCCCGACAGCGTGCTGGCACAATTGGGCAACCGGGTGCAGCACGCGCTGCGCGCCTATACACCCAAAGAACAAAAAGCCGTAAAGGTGGCGGCGCAATCCTTTCGCGCCAATCCCGCGATCGATACCGTGACCGCCATCACCGAACTGGGCGTCGGGGAGGCCCTTGTCTCCACCCTGCAGGACAAGGGGATTCCTTCACCGGTAGAGCGCGTACTGGTGCGCCCGCCGCAATCGCGCATGGGCAAGGCGACCATGGCGGAACGCCAGGTCGTGCTGGACCAGGATATCAACCAGACGCGCTATAAGGATCCCTACGATTCGCGCTCTGCTTACGAGGTATTACTGGAACGCACTGCGGCCAGCCTGAAAAAACAGGAGGAGGCGGAACTGGAACAGCGTGC
>JARFQU010000218.1 GCA_029287595.1 Halioglobus sp.
GTATGGGCCCGCTGTACTGAACTGATGCCCGGTCCCCTGCGCTCGGCGGCATCGATGGATACGGTGAAATTGGTCTCGTGCTGGGAGCGATTGTCCCGCACCATCAGCGGCAGTTGCAGCTGACGGGCGCGCTCCTCTGTAATGGGCATGCAGATCAGGCCGCAGGCCTCTCTGGAGAAAAATGTACTGATCTCCGGTGTTACCGATTCTGCTGCGACAATCAGTTCGCCCTCGTATTCCCGGTCCTCGTCATCCATCAGGATAACCAATTTTCCGGCGCGGATTTCATCGAGGATATCCGGAACGCTGCTAAGAGCCATATTGACTGCCTTTGGATAGCAGGTGCGGACAATCCCGCACCGCTTGATTAGATGAGTTCGATACAAACCGCAGTGGCTTCGCCACCGCCTATACACAGTGCCGCGACGCCCCGCTGCATGCCGTATTTTTTCAGCGCATACATCAGCGTCACGATAATACGCGATCCGGTGGACCCAATGGGATGGCCCTGGGCGCAGGCGCCCCCGTGCACGTTAACTTTGCTGTGGTCCAGTCCAAGGTCCTGCATCGCCAGCATGGTTACCATGGCGAAGGCCTCGTTGATCTCGAACAGGTCCACATCGCCCTGGCTCCAGCCAGTCTTTTCGAACAGCTTTTTCATCGCACCAATCGGGGCGATGGTAAATTCTTCCGGCGCCTGGCTGTGACGCGCATGGGCCACAATGCGGGCCATGGGCTTCAGGCCGCGGGCCTCAGCTTCTGCGCCGCTCATCAGCAACAGGGCGCTGGCCCCGTCGGAGATGGAGCTGGAGTTGGCCGGCGTAATAGTGCCGTCCTTGGCGAAAGCAGGGCGCAGTTGGGGTATTTTGTCGACATTGGCCTTGTGCGGCTGCTCGTCGTCGACCACCACCGTTTCGCCGCTGCGGGTCTTTACCGTGACCGGTGCTGTCTCAGCTTTCAGGGAGCCATCGTCGATGGCCTGTTTGGCGCGGCTCAGGGATTCGATGGCAAAGGCATCCATCTGCTCACGGGTGATACCGCGCTCATCGGCGGTTTCCTGGGCGAAGGTGCCCATGGCGCGACCGGTGTAGGCGTCTTCCAGGCCATCGTAAAACATGTGGTCGTACATCGTGGTATGGCCCAGGCGCACGCCTTTGCGAGCACCCGGCAACAGGTGTGGGGCGTTGGACATGCTCTCCAGTCCACCGGTGACCACGATTTTGTTAGTGCCGGCGACAATGCTGTCATAACCGAAGATAGTGGCCTGCATGCCCGAGCCACAGGCTTTGTTCACGGTTACCGCTCCGGTGGATTTTGGGATGCCTGCGCCTATTGCCGCCTGGCGCGCGGGACATTGCTTCAGCCCCGCGGGCAGTACGCAGCCCATGAAGACCTCGTCGATATCCGCAGGATCGACACCGCTGCGCCGCACTGCCGCGGCGATGGCGGTGGCGGCGAGTTCCGGTGCCGGGACGGAGGAGAGACTGCCCTGCAATCCACCCATGGGCGTGCGGGCGCCTTCTACGATAACTACAGAATCATTGCTCATGGCCAGGCTCCATCGCTGAAATGCGGGGGCGACGGCAGTTGTTAAAGCCGTGGCATTCCCCGTTGGAAAAGGGCGACAATTTAGCCACAGGCGGGGTTTTTTCTCAAGTTGACGAGCGGCTGTCCGGATCGAACAATTTGCCGCGAACGGCCTCGCGATAGCGCAGCGGGCTCATGCCGCTGTGGCGACGAAACAGCTGTGAAAAGTAGGACACGTCCTGCAATCCCACTTGCCAGGCGACCTCGCTGATGCTGAGGTTGCTGTGGCGCAGCAGATCTTTGGCGCCGGCAATACGCAGGCTCTGCAGATAGGCCTGGGGGCTCAGGCCGGTAGCCCGTTTGAAACGCCTGTTCAGGGTGCGTCCGCTGAGACTCATCTGGCTGGCCAGCTGCGACATGCTGATGCTGCGTTGCAGGTTATCCTGTAACCACTGCTGCGCCTGTACGACGGTTTCATCCGGGTGTGAACTGTCTGCCTCGTTCTGGTAAGCCGCCGCGCCGAAGGCACGGCGGATCTCCGGGGAGAACTGATTTTCTATGGCCCGGGCGATGTGGCTGCCGAACCACTCCTCGACAATGTGTACCATGAGGTCTGCAATCGAGTTGACACTACCCACGCAATAAATATTGTCACTCTGGGTAATCAGGTGGCGTGTTTTGAGCAGCACGTCGGGGTAGCGCCGGGAGAATTGTTCGAAGTAATTCCAGTGGGTGGTGGCCGGGCGGCCCTGCAACAGGCCCGCCTCGGCCAGCAAAAAGCTACCGGTACCGACACTGCAGATACGGGCGCCGGTGGCGGCTGTGTCGCGCAGCAGTGCGGTAAATAGACTTGCCTGGCGTACGGTCGGCAGCGGGTTGCGCCATATTGCCGGCACCAGCAGCAGGTCCAGCGGGGGTAGGTCGGAGTAGGCCAGATCGGGTTTAAGCGTCACCCCGGAGGCCAGTCGCAGCATTTTACGATCCGGACCCGCCAGCAGGAAGCGAACCTGTTCGCGCCCCCGATGGTGCACGCTGGCCATCTGGCTGGCGGCCCGCAGGATCTCCATGGGCAGGGTGACACTGGTAGCCAGGGCGTCGGGGTAAAGCAGGGAGGCAACTCGGTACACGGCGTTTCCAGTTGTGGGCATTGCTGGCAAAAATACCACAATATATGACTAAATAGACATGTAAAAAGATTCGCCTGATCCCTAGAATGATTTCTGGTTTTTACTGAATTTCAGGGATGGCCTTAATGGGCAGGCAGCGTTTACCGGTAGTCGTAGGTTTTGGTGGCATTAACGGCGCGGGGCGTGCCTCCGGACACCACGCGTTCGGGCGCATGGTGCATTCCGCGCTGCCCCAGGCGCAGCGGCAGCGCACCCTCGCGTCTCTGGCCACCCTGATGGGCCTGGACAGCGTCGCGGGTAACGAGCAGTACATCCTCGATCATACCCTGGTGCGACGGGTGGAAGAGAACCACTTTGATGTCGACGCGGTAAGCTGGAACCAGCGCTTTCCCACCGAGAGCAATGGTCACCCGGTGAATTTCGATATCGCCCGTAAACACCTGCCGGAAATTATTCCCCCGGACTGGGTGGTGACCTCCACCTCAGTCACTCACGCCAATGTGCAAATTGTGGGTCAGCAGGATTTTCTGTTGCCCACCCACCGGGAGTTCGAAGTCAAGGCCGCGGGTCAATTGCCCACCGGCTTTGACCCGGGCACCCTGTATCCCTCGCGCAATCACCCACGGGGTCTGCAGATGACCGTGTATGCCGCCTCTGACGCCCTGGGCAGCCTGGGCCTGGACTGGGACACCGTGCGCAGCCATGTGGCGGTGGACCAGATCAGCGTCTACGCAGGCAGCGCCATGGGGCAGTTGGACAACGCCGGAGGGGGGGGCATGATGAAGGCCCGCCATCTGGGTCAGCGGGTGACCTCCAAGTACTGCCCCCTGAGCCTGGCGGAAATGCCCGCCGATTTCGTCAATGCCTATGTACTGGGTAGCCTGGGCACTACCGGGGCCAGCCTGGGGGCCTGCGCGTCTTTCCTGTATAACCTGCGCCTTGGCATTGACGATATCAGCAGCGGGCGCGCTCGCGTCGCCGTTGTGGGTTGTGCCGAGGCACCGGTTAATCCAGAGATCATGGAGGGCTACGCCGCGATGGGGGCACTGGCCACTGACAAAGGACTGCGGCAACTGGATGGCCTGGATGATTCCCAGGCGCCGGACCACCGCCGCGCCTGCAGGCCCTTTGCCGATAACTGCGGTTTTACCATCGCCGAGTCTGCGCAGATGGTGGTGCTGTTCGATGACGAACTGGCGATGCAACTGGGAGCCACGGTGTTCGGCGCGGCAAGCAATGTATTTGTCAATGCTGACGGCCATAAGAAGTCCATCTCCGGTCCCGGTGTCGGCAACTACATCACCATGGCCAAAGCTGTGGCGGCTGCCCGGGCGGTCGTCGGGGAGGAGGGTGTGCGTCACGGTGGGTTGATGCAGGCTCACGGTACCGGTACGCCGCAAAACCGTATCACAGAGGCGCAGATCATGAGCCGCACGGCCCAGGCTTTCGGTATAGAGAGCTGGGCGGTGGCGGCGCTGAAGTGTTACCTGGGCCACTCGCTGGGCTCCGCCTCAGGGGACCAGGTGACCGGCACTCTCGGTGTGTGGCACCACGGTGTGATCCCGGGAATTACTACGATCGATGGCATTGCGGATGATGTCTGCCGGGATAACCTCGCTTTCAGTATCGAGCACCGTGAGGTGGACCCGGAGCAACAGAAATACGCCATCATCAATTCCAAGGGCTTTGGCGGCAATAACGCGTCCGCTACCATGTTCAGTCCGGCGGTGACGCGGAAGATGCTGCAGGCGCGCTACAGCGCCAGTGAATGGTCCGCCTGGGAGCGCGCCAATGAGACGGTGCGTGAGCGGCAGCAGGCCTACGACGATGAGATGATCGCCGGCACCCGCGCGCCAGTCTACAAGTTCGATCACGGCGTATTGCTTGATGACGACGTGGAAGTCGGACCCTATGGCATGCTGGTGGGTGGCCAGCCCGTGCAACTGGACCTGCAGTCGCCCTACGACGATATGCGTATCGACTAGGCCCGCCGCCTCGTGACAAGCTCAAGCCCGGTTACCCTGCGTATCCCCAATCTGTCTGTACCCCTGAAAATGCATATTCATGGGGAGCAGGATCAGTTTGTGTCCCGGCGTATTCGTGAGGAGGGCATCTGGGAGCCCTACGAAACCTCGCTGTTGCTGAGTATGCTGCGTCCGGGTGACGTGTTTGTCGATGTCGGTGCCAATATCGGCTATTTTTCTGTACTGGCGGCCAGCTTGGTAGGTGATGATGGCGCTGTATTTGCGTTTGAACCCGACCCGGACAATTTCAGGTTGCTGCGGCGCAATGTCGCTTTGAATGGGCAGCAGGCGAGTATTGTTGCGGTGCAGGCTGCCCTGGCGGTTGACGCCGGAAAGGGTGAGCTGTTCCTCAGCGAGGATAACCTGGGGGATCACCAGATCTATGCCACCGGTGATGGCCGCGGCAGTCTCCCGATTTCCCTGGTCAATGGCAGTGACTACCTGGGCGACAGGCTTTCGCGCATTGACCTGCTCAAGATCGACACCCAGGGATCCGAGTACCAGGTGATAGCAGGCTTACTGCCGCTGTTAGCAGTCCTGTCAACGCCGCCACGCATTCTCATCGAACTCACCCCCCTGTCCCTGCGCCAGGCCGGTGCCAGTGGCAGGGCGCTGGTGGAACTGTTAGGGGAGTTGAAACTACCACTGTGGATTGTGGATCACATAGAGCATCGCCTGGTAGAGAGCGATGTGGGGGAGCTGGCCCAGTGGTGTGATGACGTGGAGGCGGTGCCCGGTGATATGGGCTTCATGAATATTCTTGTAGGTTGCGCTCCCTGAACCTGTTGGCCATGCATTCGCCATATTTACTGTTATCATAGCGCTTCCCGTGTTTCCGGTAGATCCCATGAGTGACGTCCTGAGCTTTTTGCAAAACCGAAATTCGTCTCCGAGGCTGACAGCACCAGCCCCTTCGGCTGATGAACTGCAGGGCATATTCCAGGCGGCCATGCGCGCGCCGGATCACGCCTGGCTGCGCCCCTGGCGTTTCATAACGATTTCTGGTGATCGTCGCGAGGCCCTGGGGCTGGTGCTGGAGCAGTGCCTGATGTTGCGCCAGCCCGACGCGGAGGAGGCGGCTCGTGACAAGGCGCGCAGTGCACCGCTGCGCGCTCCGCTGCTGGTGGTCGTGGTGGCGCGTCTGGCGGAACATCCCAAAGTGCCGGAGATAGAGCAGCGGCTGTCCGCCGGTTGCGCGGCCCAGGGGATCCTGCTGGCTGCTGAGGCCTGCGGTTACGCCGGCGTCTGGCGCACCGGTGACGCGGCTTTTGATCGCAACGTCATGTCCGCACTGGGTTTGCAGGAGCGCGAGGAAATCATCGGTTTCGTCTACCTGGGTAGCCGTGACGGCAGGGTTAAGCCGATCCCGAAATTGGCTACTGCCGAGTTCGTATCTAGCTGGTAGTATTGCCCCCTCCTGTAAAACTCCAAGAGTGCTTTCGACTATGACCCCCAGCTTTACCACCCTGGAACTCAGTATTGAGCAGCAGGTAGCCACCGTTTGTCTGAACCGCCCCGACAAAGCCAATGCGATGAATGGGCCCATGTGGAGTGAATTGCAGGCCTGCTTTGAATGGCTGGATCAGGAGCCCGCGGTGCGCGCGGTGATCCTCGCGGGCAATGGCAAGCATTTTTGTGCCGGCCTGGACCTGGAGGTATTTGGAGAACTGCTCAATGACAGTGAAGACCCGGCGCGCCGCGCGGAGGCGTTCCGGCGCACGGTACTACGTTTGCAGGACAACCTGAGTGCGATTGAAAAATGCCGCAAGCCGGTATTGGCGGCGATACACAAGACCTGTATAGGCGGTGGCGTGGACATGACCTGTTGTGCCGATATGCGCTACGCCACCGAAGACGCTTTTTTCTCTATTCGTGAAATCGATATCGGTATGACCGCAGATGTCGGCACCCTGCAACGCCTGCCCAGAATTATCCCGGATGGGGTGGTGCGTGAACTGGCCTATACCGGCCGCAACATGAATGCTGAAGAGGCCCGGGAAGTGGGCTACGTCAATCGCGTCTACGGGGATCGCGAGACCATGCTGGAAGAAGTGACGGCCATTGCCCGGGATATCGCCAGTAAATCACCGCTGGCAGTGCGTGGCAGCAAGGAAATGTTGCTCTATTCCCGCGACCACTCAGTGCAGGACGGACTCAACTATATCGCCACCTGGAACGCGGGTATGTTCAGCCAGGTGGATATCCAGGCAGGCATAAAAGCGCAGATGGCCCGCGAAAAGGCTGTCTACGAGGACTAGCTAGAGCGCATTCTTTGTTGGAGTTTAACGGATGAAATTTCTGTCCCGGCTCAATCGGCCGTGGGTGCACTTTATTGCGCTGGGAAGCCTGCTGTTCTATCTGCAGGGCGTATTTTTCCCGGAGCCCAAACCGGTTATTGGCCCGCTGTCGCCGGCGCGCCTGGAGGCCTTGCAACAGCAGTGGTTTGCCAGCACCGGCCGCCTGCCCACGCAGCAGCAGAGTGCGCGCATGATCGCCGCGGAACTGGATCGCGATATGCTGTTCCAGCGCGCTATTGCACTGGACCTGCACCTCTATGATACGGTGGTATACCAGCGCCTGCTGCGCAATATGCGCTTCCTGCAACTGGCTGAAGGCAAGACCGACGAGGAGCTCTACGAGCAGGCCCTGGCGATGCGCCTGCACCTGGGGGACGAGGTGGTCAAGCGCCGCCTGATCCAGGTGATGGAGCAGCTATTGTTGGCTGCCAATCCACCTGTGCCGGTTACCGAGGAACAGCTACAGGAGGCATTTGATTCGCGCCGCGACGAACTCAGGCGGCCGCCGCGCTACAGCATTGAACACCTGTACTTCAATCGAGAACGCGAGTCGGAGGTAGACAGCGTTATCGCCACTATCGAGGCACAGCAGATGGACGTGGCAGCCGCGCGCGAGTTGAGCTCGCCCTTCCTGCCCGGTTACAGGTTTACCCGCCAGTCGCCGGAGCAACTGGCGCGGCATTTTGGTGGGGCCTTCGTTGAGAATTTGCGTGCCACCGATCCCCAGCCGCAGTCCTGGCGCGGGCCGGTGCGCTCTACCTATGGCCTGCATTATGTATGGGTGGAGGACGTGGAGCCCTCCCGGGAGGCAACCCTGGAGGAGGTGCGCGCTGTGCTGTTACGCGACCTGGAGTCGCAGGCGCGCGCTGAGGCGCTGCGCAACAGCATCGCCGCGATGCGGGAGAATTACGAGGTGAAGTTATGAAATCACTACGCCCGCTGTTGACGCTGGCCGTGGCCTTGCTGGTGACGCAGTTTGCCCAAGCACACCGCTTTGCTCCGTCACTACTCAAGGTCAGTGAAATTGGTCCAGACCAGTACCACATGGTGTGGAAGACTCCCGCCCAGGGCACCAGTAATGTTCCCTTGCGGCCCGAGTGGCCCTCGTCCTGCGAGGTCCGCAATGCCAGCCCACCGCAATTGGAAGGCACGGGCAAGGTCAGTAGTTGGCAGCTGCACTGTACCGATCTTGGCGAAGACGGGTTAGTGGGCGATACCCTGGGCATAAGCGGCCTTGGCGCCAACCAGGCCTCGGCGATGGTGATGGTGGCCCTGCTGGACGGCAGGCAATACCAGGAGGTATTGAATGCCGAGCAGCCTGAGTTTGTTATCCCCGCACAATCCAGCGCCGGCGAGGTAATGAGCGATTACTCCCTGTTGGGGATGGAACATATCTGGGGCGGTATTGATCATCTGTTGTTCGTGTTTGGCCTGCTGTTGCTGGTCGGCGGCGGCACGCGGCTGCTGTGGACTATCACCGCCTTCACCGTGGGGCATAGCATTACCCTGTCACTGGTCACCCTGGGCTTCTTCGATTACCCCGTTGCCCTGGTGGAATTCGCTATCGCCCTGAGTATTTTTGTATTGGCGGTAGAGCTGACCCGCACCAGTCGCCACGATGTGCTATGGCGCAATCCCTGGTGGTTGGCGGGTGGTTTTGGCCTGCTGCACGGTATGGGCTTTGCGGGGGCCCTGGCAGAAACAGGTCTGCCCCAGGACAATGTGCCCCTGGCCCTGCTGTTCTTCAATGTCGGTATAGAGATAGGGCAGATCGCTTTTATCGCGGTCGTGCTGGCGCTGTGGTATCTGCTGCGCCGCCCGCTGGCGACCTGGCAGGATCGCCTGCTACCGGTGCCGGTTTATATCCTCGGTGCGCTGTCCGCCATGTGGTGCATAGAGCGCGGCCTGGAAGCGCTGGCCTAGTTCAGCGGCTCCAGTACCAGTGGCAGGTTGTCCATCGGCTTGGCGAAAGGGAAGTGTTGTATCCGGCCCGGGTATTGTTCTTCCCTGGCGAAACGGAAGCGGTAATTCAGTAACAGTTTCGACAGCGCACACTTGAACAGCATGTCAGCGAAGTGCAGTCCAATGCATTTGTGCGCACCCCCGCCGAAGGGCGCCCAAAGAAAACTGTGTTGCTTGTGTTCTTCCCGGGCAAACCGGTCCGGGTCAAAACTGTGGGGATTAGTCCACCACTGTTCCATGCGCTGGGTGTACAGCGGAGAAATCTGCACCATGGTGTGCGGCTCCAGGCGGTAGCCACCCACTTCTGTTTCCTTGATCGTGCGACGCATTAACATGGGCACCGGCGGATTCATGCGCAACACTTCCTTGAAACAGTGATCCAGGTCCGGCACGCTGTTGCCCAGGTCGTCGTAATCCAGGTCCTGTTTGCCCAGCCCCTGTAGTTCTTCCCGCAGTCGGTTTTGCCACTGCTGGTCATGAGCCAGGTAGTAGGTGGCCATGGTGAGTGCGCTGGTGGTGGTGTCATGGGCGGCAAGTAACAGGAAAATAAGATGTTCGCCGACTATTTTGTCGGAGAAATATTCACCTTCCTCGGTTTTCTCGTTGGCGAAAAAAGTGGCCATGTCGTTGCCCTGGGCGCCGCGTCGTTCAGGGACAAGTCCCAGGAAGAACTTTTCCAGTTCACGTCGGCCATTCATACCCTTGCGGTATAGCAGACCGGGCCAGTCCTTGCGTATCAGTGCCAGCACGCCCTCGTTCATATCCAGGAAGGACTGGTTCAGGGCTTTAGTGGCGGCACCTTCCATGTCCATGCCCAGGAATACCTTGGCGCCCACATCCAGTAGCAGTGTCTTGATGTTGGGATAAAACTGAAAGGCTTGATCCTTGCCCCATTGGCCAAGCTGGTCATCGATGATCGGGTGCATCTGCGCCACATAAGTACGCATGGCGTCGATCTTGAAGGCGGTTTGCATGATTCGCCGGTGAAATTTGTGTTCGTCGAAGTCGCGCATCAGCAAACCGCCGGCGAAAAAATCCCCCAGTGGCGCGTCATAACCCATGCGCGCGGAAAAAGCCTTGTCACTGTCCAGCATCAACTGCTGGATATACTCCGGCCCCAGAGCCACGACAAATTTCTGGAAGGTGAGGGAGGCTTTCGATACGGGCCCGTACCGGCGATAGCTGTTGTCTAGTACCTCAAACGGGTTCATGACAAACTGGAAGGTACGTCCTATCAGTGGCAAACCGTAGCTGCCGGGGATGTGCGACAGCTTCTTGTTATCTTTGTGGTGGATGTACTCAGGTACTGCGAAATCCATGGTGCACTCCGGAAAGGCTATAAACTAATAGGCGTTAGTTTACCACCGTCGACCGTAGGCGGGCAATCAAATTATCGTCGCCGGATATGGGCCGTAAAGAGGCTTTCAGGGGGTGCCTGGCGCAGCCAAGACTCAGGGGTTGCCCGGCCAGTCCTCGAAAGGAATAAACGGGTGGAATGCCAGCATGATGCCCTCCATCACGTTATCCTTGTTCTCCAGCACGTTGCGGCGCCGGATATAACGCCCGCTGGAGGACCGGGTATCAATGGCTTCAGTGGCATCCATACCGCCGCGCCCGATAAACAAGCGCTGCAGTTGGCTATCAAAAATACTGATTTGGATGGAGGCGACCGCCGCCTGCATGTTCCAGTCAAAATCACTCGAGACGCCGTCACCCGGCCCCTGCAGTGACGGCTTGCGGGACACGCCATCCCAGCGGGCCAGGTGCTTCAGGCCAGCGCTGAAGGAGACTTCGAACTCCACCAGGTCGGTGAACACGAAAGCATCCAGGTTGGATGACTTGGTCATCTCGTCGCGCACGCTTTGCATGATCTGGGAAAACGTTTTCATGTTGACCTTGCCGCTGGTAGGGTCCATGGGGTTACCGAAGGCGCGCACCGCGGTATTCCAATGCTGGACGAACACCCGCTGTGGCAGCACTTTGTAGCCATTTTCTTTCAGGTAGGTACTGACATAGCCATCGATGCGCGGCGCTTCTTTCTCCAGGTAGCTGCGCGAAAAGCCATTGAGGTTGACGTGGGGGATGACCACGATCTTGATCTTGTCCTGGGCAATTTTCTCCTCATCAATCTGGTAGGGAAACGTGGTGGGGTTGTGCGTAGGGGTGCCACTGCAGGCTGCCAGGGCGACTACCAGGCAGGCCCAGGTGGCCAGGTGGGAAAATTTGCTGATGCTGCACATACTGGTTTCCGATCCGTTATAGTGAGCCGTATGTTAGCAAAATCTCAGCCGGGGCACAGCGACTGATGCATACAAAACTGCACGCCACGCGCAGTGGCGAGGGACAGCCCGCGGTGCTGCTGCACGGGATGTTCGGCTCCGGGGGCAACCTGGGAGCCCTGGCCCGGTCGCTGCAGGATCGCTATAGCGTGTACAGCGTGGATCTGCCAAACCATGGTCGCTCCGCGTGGCTGGAGCGCGCGGATATACCCGCGATGGCGCAATCGCTGCAGCAGTGGATGTTGCATCACGGGTTGTCCGCGGCGCACCTGGTAGGCCACTCGCTGGGTGGCAAGGTGGCCATGCAGTTGGCGCTTTCCAGACCGG
Source organism: Halioglobus sp. (assembly GCA_029287595.1). Taxonomy (GTDB): domain Bacteria; phylum Pseudomonadota; class Gammaproteobacteria; order Pseudomonadales; family Halieaceae; genus JAACFI01. Next base: position 11,544 of record JARFQU010000218.1, read on the forward strand.
AGTTGGTGGGGGCGCTGGTCGTGGCCGATATTGCGCCTGTCACCTACCCGGCCAGGCATGACACCGTGCTGGATGCGCTGCAGGCGGTCGCCGCCCTGGACTGTACCTCGCGACAGGACGCTCGGGAGTGTATGGCAAGGTACCTGGAGGAGCCCGGGGTGGTGGAATTTCTGCTGGGCAGTTTGCGGCGGGCCGAGGATGGTATCTACCGCTGGCGTTTCAACCTGCAGGGGATACTGGAAGATTACGGGTCGCTGAGTGAAGCGCCCCTGGCCAAGGGGCCTCATCGCGGACCGGTGCAGTTTATCAAGGGCGCAGATTCCGCCTATATCCAGCAGCGTCATCGCGGCGATATCCTCCGGCTGTTTCCCGAGGCGCAGCTAAAAGTCATGCCGGGCTGCGGACACTGGTTGCATGCCGAGCAACCGCGCCTGTTCAACTCACTGGTGGGCCGCTTCCTGGACGCTCAGCCGGGCTGAGGTGACAGCAGGCTTTGCAGCAATGCCACCTGCTGCGCTATGGACGCCTCGCTGGAGAGATCCACGCCGGTAGCCAGTTGCGTGTGTGGAGCGACCAGTAGATTGTAGGTCAGGGCGCCGGAAATCAGGTGTAACAGGTGTAGTGGTGAGCCGCTCTTGATCAGGCCGCGCTGCTGGAACGCGAGGATAAACTTCTCCCCCAGTTCGTAGTCCTGGCGCAGGTGGTTATCGCTGAGCCATTGCAGCCGCGGGCCATTGGCTGCCGCCTCGTGAAACATGAACCATAGCCACTGGGGATTCTCCCTTGTGTACTCCACCAGGGCGGTAAAACCCTTGCGCATGCGATCGCCCGGGTCGTTGTCACAGTCATCACCCAGCAGTTGGTAAAGGTGGGCATTGCGGCCGTGCCACAGATGGTCGGCGGCGTCTTTCCACAGCTGCTCCTTGGTAGAAAAATGGTACTGTACCAGCGCTTTCTTGACAGCGGCATCGGCGGCGATATCAGCCAGCGAAGCGGCCTCAAACCCGGCCCTGGCGAACACTTTTACCGCCGATTGCAGAATTTGCGTACGGGTTTGCTCCCGCTGCTGTTGGCGGTTGGTGGGTTCAGCTGCAACTGGCTTCATGGTGGCTTCCGGGATCACAAAAACTGACAATACACCTGCATAGTGAAATTGTACATTCTGCGAGCCTCTCTCTGGTACGGGCACTCAAACCCAAGTATGCTGCAGCCTCGAATAACAGCTGAAAGCCCTGCCTACCGTGTATTTTTCTCTTGGTGAAGTAGTCACCGTATTATTGTTTGGCGCACTGTGTGTGCACTTCCTGGCGGCGATTCGGGTGCGTGAGTTAGCCGTGCAAGAGGTGCGGCGGGCCAGCAAGCGGGATGATTTTCAGCTGCTGGATCAGGCCGTACACATCCAGCGCCTGTCGCTGAGTCGCGATCATACCCGGCGCTGGCGCATCTGGCGGCAGTACCGTTTTGATTACAGTTACGACGGCGTAGAGCGCCGCCAGGGACATGTGATTATGCTGGGAAAACAGTTGCAGGCCTTGATCGTCAGCGAGCCCGCTGCGCCAACCCTACACTAGGCCTGCGGCGCGCAGCAGTACGCTTAGCGCCAGCAGGATCAGGATCACCCCGAACACCCGATCGATCACGATTGCGCTGCGCTGCAGTCGCTCCAGGAAGGCTCGGCGCGATATCAGCACGACAATTAACGCGTACCAGCTGGCATCGGTAATGCCTACCGTCGCCACCATGATGCCTTTCTCCAGGGCGCCCGCCATGGGTTCGAGAAACTGGGAGAACAGGGCCAGCATGAATATCGCCAGCTTGGGATTGAGAAACGCCACCAGGAAGCCATCCAGCGCCGCGGTGCGGGTGTTTTTTTTGCCCTCAGCGGTGGGCAGGTGGGCGCCGTCGCTGCGCAATGATTTGCCACCGAGATAGATCAGGTACGCAGCGCCCAGAACCTGTATAGCGACAAACAGGGCAGGGGAGCGGGCAAGCAGCACCGCCAGGCCGGTCACCGTCAGCAGTCCATAAAGACCCACACCGAAACCGTGCGCCAGCGCGGTAGCATAACCGTCACCGTGACCACCGCGCAGGGTGTTGTTCATCACCACTGCCAGGCTGGGCCCTGGCGACATGGCGCCCAGCAGGCAGATACTGAACAGGGAAAGCCAGTGGCTGAATTCCACTCGTTGCCTTATTTCTTGATTTGCGAATCCAGCATCTTAGCAACTTTCTGCCCATAGGGCGGCAGCGTGCCGGCCAGTTTGGCCATATCGACAAAGCCCTCCTGGTATACCGAGCGGGCGTGACTGAAGGTGCGAAAGCCGTCCCGGCCGCGGTAGTTGCCCATGCCGCTGTGGCCAACGCCGCCAAAAGGCATGTCGTCGCAGGCCACGTGCAGGGCGACGGCATTCACCGAGACACCACCGGAAATGGTTTCGCTGATTACCCTGGCCTGCTCTTCCTTGTCGCGACCGAAATAGTACAGCGCGAGGGGGCGTTCCCGCGCATTGATGAAACTGATAACAGAGTCAAGCTCGTGGTAGGGTTTGATGTTAAGAATAGCGCCAAAGATTTCGTCCTGCATGCAGGCCAGTTCGTCCGTTGGGTCCACCAGCAGGTGCAGGGCGATTTTGTGCTCCCGGGGTGCGGAAAACTCCTCTCCCTCGGGACACAAAGGAATGACGCGGGTGCCCTGTTCGCGCGCCTCTTCGATGTAGGTCTTAACCCGCTGATAATGTCGCTCGTTGATGCAGGCGACGAAGTCCGGGTTGTCCTGTACCGTTGGGTATTGCTCGGCGATCACTTCCCGGCAGCGGCGCAGGAACGCCTCCAGTCGACTCTGGGGAACGAAGCAGTAGTCCGGACTGATGCACAATTGTCCGCCGTTCATGGCCTTGCCGGTAATGATGCGCTCCGCGGCCTGGTTGATGTCGCAGTCCTCGCCTACGACTACCGGGGACTTGCCCCCCAATTCCAGGGTGACAGGCACCATATTTTCCGCGGCGGCCTTCATTACCAGGCGGCCTACGGAAGTAGCCCCGGTAAAGATAATGTGATCCAGCTGCAGCGCACTGAATGCGGCGCCTACTTCCGGACCACCGGTGACTATCGCGACTTCCGACTCCTCGAAGTAGCGGGCAAACAGCTCCTTCATCAACTCCGCCGTGGCCGGGGTGAACTCGGAGGGCTTGATCATGGCACGATTGCCCGCGCCCAACACATCCGCGAGTGGGCTGAAGATCATGTTTACCGGCACATTCCAGGGGGTCATGATGCCGACCACGCCTTTGGGCTGGTAGTGCACATGTGCCTTCGCACCGAGAAAGTTCATCGGCATGAAGGGACTGCGTTTTTCCGGCTTCATCCACTTTTTAAGATTTTTCTTCACGAACTTGAGGCTGCCCACCGAGTTCATTATGTCGGTCATCTGGGTGACGTATTGGGAGCGACAAGCGAAATCCCGGTTCACCGCCTCGCAGATGGCCTCCTTGTTGTCCACCAGCAGCGCGATGCAGCGGTCCAGGCGATCGATGCGGGTGGCCAGTGCCACTGGGCCCTCTTTACGAAATGCACTGCGCTGGGTGTCCAGAATCGCCTGCAGCTCTATAGCCGCGGCGCTCTCTTTATTGGGTGCGTTCATGTTCCTGTCCTCGTGAAGGCGGCTTATTCTACCGCTGTTGTGGCTTTTTTACGGGTCCTGGTTTTTTTGCTCGCTGCGTTGTGCGCCGTGTCACCGGGCAGGTGAACCCGGGTACCCGCGTCCTGCAACAGCATATCGGCACACTTTTCGGCGATCATGATTGCCGGGGCGTTGGTATTGCCCGAGACGATGATGGGCATAACCGAGGCGTCGGCGACACGCAGGCGTCGCACACCGTGCACTCGCAGTCGGTCGTCAACCACCGCTGTGGCGTCGGAACCCATCTTGCAGGTGCCTACTGGATGGTAGACGGACTCCGCCTGGGCCCTGACATAGGACAGTATCTCTTCGTCGCTCTGTATCGCTGCGCCGGGCAGGATTTCCTCGCCCCGGAAGTGGTCCAGCGCGGGGGCAGCGAAAATGGCGCGCACGCGGCGCACTGCCGCCACAATGGCATTACGATCATTTTCGGTGTCCAGGTAGTTGGCGCGAATGGCCGGTGCGATGGTCGGGTCAGGTGAGCGAATATGGACACTGCCGCGACTCTCCGGTTGCAGGTGACAAACGGTTGCCGTGGTGCCGGGGGCGGTCTTGAGATTGCCCCTGCGGTCTGTCTCGCTGGCTGCCGGTGCAAAGTGAATCTGTGCGTCCGGGGTCGCCTGGTCCTCGGAGGTGCGGAAAAATGCCCCCACCTGGGAAGCGGGATGGGCCAGCAGGCCGCGGCGGCTGAACAGGTATTTAAGCAGGTTCTTGACCATTGCCAGTGGCCGGGTTTCCTCATAAAAGGTGGTAACGTCGTGCAGGCCCTGCTGTACGTTGATGGTCAGGTGGTCCTGCAGGTTTTCCCCCACGCCGGGCAACTCATGAATGACATCTATACCCAGCTTTTCCAGGTGTTCACGCTGGCCGATGCCGGACAGTTCCAGCAGCTGGGGCGAATTGATGACACCGCCGCAGAGAATGACCTCGGCGTTGGCGTACGCGCGCTCCATTGTAGAGACTCCCCTGCGCTGGCTCTGGCGGTATTCCACGCCGGCTGCCCTGCCATCCTCCACCAGTATGCGCTCGGCGAGTGCGCCGGTGGCGATGGTGAGGTTGGGGCGCTGCTCGCACAATTTCAGGTAGGTGCGCGCCGTGCTCTGGCGCTGCCCCTTGCGTATATTCAGCTGGTAATTCCCCGCACCCTCCTGTTTGGCACCATTGAAATCCTCGTTGTAAGGCATGCCCGTTTGCACCGCCGCCTGCACGAACAGGTCGGCCAGCTCGAGCTTCTCCTGCCTGGGAACCTCTTCAACCCACAGGGGGCCGCCATAACCATGGTATTCGCCGGGGCCTTCTGCCTTGTGCTCCGCACGCTTGAAGTAGGGTAATACCTCTTCATAGGACCAGCCCTTGTTACCCAGCGCCGCCCACTGATCGTAATCCTCGCGCTGCCCGCGTATATAGACCATGCCGTTGATGCAGCTGGAGCCGCCCAACACCTTCCCCCTTGGCCACGACAGCTTGCGGTTGTGCATGTTGGGCTCGGGCTCGGTTTCATAACACCAGTTCACCTTCTCGTGTTTCATCATGAAAGCAAAACCCAGGGGGATATGGATCATGGGAAAGCTGTCTTTGCCGCCGGCTTCCAGCAGTAGCACACGGCGGCTGGCTTCCCGTGACAGGCGATAGGCCAGGGCGCAGCCGGCTGAGCCTGCGCCGACAATGATGTAGTCATAGGGTGTCTGGTTTTGATTCATCTGCTTGGGTCCGTTGCTTGTCCCGCAGGGGCAACCGGCGTTGCGCAATACGAGCTGATAGACAAATGTACAAAAAATGATTATTGTTCATTGATCTAAGGAGGTCAATAGCGACATGGCAGTAGCACGGCAGGATCAGTTCAATTCAATGGACTACAGTGACCCAATGGTCAACCGTATCCTGGATGCGGCAGAGCAGTGCATCCACCGCTTCGGTATTCGACGCACTGCGCTGGGTGAGGTGGCCCGGGTGGGCAAACTGTCGCGGGGCTCTATATACCGTTATTTCGATGACAAGGCAGCCCTGGTGCAGGGCGTTTTCTGGCGGCGCCAGGAATTTTATCTCAATCAAACCGAGGCGGCCCTGGTTAAGTTGCCCACCCTGGTGGATAAAGTGACCCATTCAGTGGTCAGTGGGCGCAAGGATATGGCACAGGGGATATTTGCCAGCCTGGCGGAGACCGAGCCGGAGACCGTTGCCATGATGTTCCTTGAGTCCAAGTTCTACCAGCGTTCGGTGTCCTTCTGGCCGCCACATGTGCGCCTGGCACAGGAGGCCGGGGAAATCAGCGAGGCGGTTGATGTGGCGGTTGCCACAGACTTTATCATGCGCCTGGCAGTGTCACTGGTGACCTTCCCGGATATGGGGCTGAGTCTCAAGTCGCGCAAGGGTATTCGCGCTTACCTGGACCAGGTTATCACCCGCGGGCTGGGCTGATCATCGGTCCGGAGCTATGTAGCTTCAGGCAATGCGGGGCAATATGTAACACCGTTTCAGGAATGGCTTTTTTCCACAGATTCTGTGGATAACTCGGTGGATAAATTGTTTAACCGGCAGTGCAGCGCAGTGAATACGGCATGTGTTACAGATTGGTTAAAAATCATACAATAGGCATATAGCTATATTTATCAATAGGTTACAGCGATAACATAAAGCTTTGAGTTTAATGTAAAAGCTAACTGCGTGAAACTTTTGTGACAGCTTTTGGGTGTGCATAACCTTTAGTAAAGTGCTACCTGGGGTAACTTTTGCTACCTTTGCGGGAACACTCGGGGAGCTACAACAGGTAACGTTTGTATATACCTTCAGCAAACCACTATTTCTGTAGTATATCCCGAGTCGTCAAGTTTTATTGTCCGTGTTACCCCACTGTCACGTCTCGGGCTATCCCTGTTCACCGCGATAGATACAGCCGCTGGTACAGGTCTCCCGGATCTCCACGGCGCTGAGTTGGGGTAATGCAGGCTTCAGCTTGATCCAGATCCAGCGCGCGATATTTTCACTGGTGGGATTTTCCAGGCCGGGTATGTCATTGAGGTAGTAGTGGTCCAGCTGGTTGTAGATGGGTTTGAAGCTGCTTTTGAGTTCAGCGAAGTCCATTACCCAGCCAGAGGGTTCCGGTGCGTCACCCGATACCGACAGGCGCACCTGGAAAGAGTGACCGTGTAGTCGCGCGCACTTGTGGCCCTCAGGTACGTTGGGCAGTCGATGCGCTGCCTCAAAGTGAAATTCCTTGTAAATTTCCATGTGTTTTACCCGGTGCTCCGGCCCGATTTGCCGGCTGTTTGGTGGGGTTATCTGGGGACTTCGATAGCTTAGTCAGGGTAGGGATTTTACTACTAAAATCAATAGCTTTTAATCAGCAGTATTTTTTTGCGATTTCCCCGGCGAAGGTTTGACAGTAAAGCCAGAATCTCTATAATGCGCGTTCTCGGTTCAGGGGGTGATTAGCTCAGCTGGGAGAGCATCTGCCTTACAAGCAGAGGGTCGGCGGTTCGATCCCGTCATCACCCACCATTTATCACCGAGAATGTGACTACCGTGGACCGGTAGTTCAGTTGGTTAGAATGCCGGCCTGTCACGCCGGAGGTCGCGGGTTCGAGTCCCGTCCGGTCCGCCATATACGAAAAGGTGCATACTCGACACATGGGTTGCACTTTATACCGAAGACATAGGTAACAGTTTCTTCGGCACAAAAGGATTAGCCGCGGGCTCTACGCGGCTTTCATCCTCATCAAAGAATCCTAGATCATATTCCATGAAGCTGACCA
>JARFQU010000042.1 GCA_029287595.1 Halioglobus sp.
TGTTATACTGCATGGGCACACCTGGCATAGAGTGCTGCCGGTGCACGGTCGCTACAGGGTCTCGACCAACTATCGCTGTTGCCCCAGGGGAACGCCTGCAAACATCACCGATATCTGTGTCTACCGCAATATGCGCTACCGTTTTGAAACCAATGAAGTGGTGGAAGATCGCCTGAATAACGGCGTCTAAGCGCTGCGGGTTTGGGTTACTCAGCCCTGGCGATACGCCGGATCGCCTGCATATCCCGTTGCAGGGCCAAACTGGAGGCCAGTGGTACAACCGCCGACTGTTTGCGCCCGGCCAAAATGTCGGCACTGACTTCTTCGATCTGGTAGTTGAATCCGAATGTTTCGCGTGGCGCCTCGAAATGGTCAATCCGTTCATCAAGGTAATACAGTGAACACTGGTCGGCGCGCCAGAAATCCGGGATCGCGATATAGCCCCCGGTCCCTATGATATAGGCCCAATTGGGTAGCTTGCAGCGAAAGCTGGTGCTCAATGTTGCAATGGCATGCCCATAGTCGAGAATAGCCGAGACATCATCTTCCACGCCATTGTCTGCGGTGCGTCCTACCGCCTCTATGTGGTGGGGTTCGCCGGGAAGAAACAGTCGCGCCATTGCGATCGGGTAAATCCCCATCTCCAGCACACAGCCACCACCCACACGGGCGTCGTACTCGCGTAAGTCGGGGCTGTAGGGCAGTGGATAGCCGAAGTCGGCCTTCACGTGCCGGACTTCGCCAATGCGCCCGGCGGCGACCCATGCCTGTGCTTTGCGAATGGCGGGAAGATACCAGGTCCACATACCTTCCATAAGATACTGCCCGGAATCCTGTGCCGCACTTATCAACGCGATGGCCTGATCGGGGTCCAGTACCAGCGGTTTCTCACACAGCACCGACTTTCCCGCCAGCATGGCTTGCTCGCAATTGGTCAGGTGTAGACTGTGTGGCGTCGCCACATAGACCGCATCGACTGCCGGGTTTCCATAGAGCGCTGCATAGCCCTCGTGGGCGTGGGGTATGTGGTACTGCGCGGCAAAAGCCCGGGCGCTGTCACCGGATCGCGCCGCCACTGCGCAGAGCTCTGCGTTGGACGTGGCTGCAATGTCGCTGGCAAAGCTGTGGGCAATACGCCCGGCGCCAATAATGCCCCAACGTATTTTCTTCGCTATTTCACTATCAGGGCGTGGCGCCACGGCGACGTTCCAGTTCCATGCGCACTTCATGCGCTTTCTGTTCTGTTATGGGGTAGGTCGCGACCATCCAGATCGCAACCGCTGAGGCAGCCAGTGGAATGCCTACATCGAAGATTCTCATCAGGAATATCGTGCTGGCTGTCTGGTCCCCATCCAGTGCCACATCGAAGCCGGTGGCATTGAGCAATATACCGCCAATGGCCAGCGCGGCGGCCATGCCGAGCTTAACCACCCACCAGTAGATGGAGCCGAACATGCCCTCCCGGCGCTCGTGGCTTTCCAGTTCGTCCATGTCGCAGACGTCTGCGATCATGGAACCCATCAGCGTAAACAGTCCGCCCAGGCCAAAGGCAATAAGTGGCGCAGGTATCAACAGCAGCAGAGGATACTGGGGTGAATAACAGACCCATTTAAGCGCATAACCCGCCATGGAAACCCCGGTGGAGACAAAAAAAGCACGGCGTTTACCGATCTTGGTGGAGAGCCAGCTGATAAAAAATATCACACAAAAGGTAGCGATGGCGGAGACAGTGCCAACCCAACCCGCATACTCGGCTCCCAGTGACTGATCACCGGCAAAGACATAATAAATGATTACATAGGCCTGAAAGGAAGCCACCATCATAAAGCCGTTGAAGACCAGGAAGGTGGCCATGCACAGCTTGAAAAATGGGCTGAATTTCAGGGCTGCCGCAAAACCCCTGAAGAAGTCCCTGGTACTTTCCAGGAACTTCCTTTTTACCTCGTCTACAACCTCTGCTGAAAAACGTTCGGTGAGAAAAATCGCGGGCAAAATGCCTATCGCTACAACGGTAACACCGATGACTATCGCCAGTGCTCTCGCGCCACTTACCAGGTCATCAAACAGCGCATCGTATTGCATGACCCATAAAAACCAGGGGGAGATAAGGTAAGCCAGCTGCCCCATGAAATTCTGAACGGCCATCACCCGCGTGCGCTCATGATAATCCGGTGTCAGCTCATAACCCAGCGCCACCCAGGGCGTTGCAAATACCGTATAAGCCAGATAGAAAAACAGGGACCCGATAAGAAAGAACCAGAAGTAGTAGCTCTCACTCTTGCCCTCTGGTAATTGCCACAGCAGGGCAAAGATTACGCCCGCGGCGATTGCCCCCGCAAAGATATAGGGCCGGCGTCGTCCCCAGCGTGACCGGGTGTGATCCGAGACGTAGCCCATCAGTGGGTCAGTGAATGCGTCTATCAGTCTGGGCAGTGCACCCAGTAATCCCACCAGCGCAGGATTCATGCCCAGGCCGAGATTGAGAACGATGGACATGCCCCCAATGGCCGCGGCGAGCAGGTTATTGACAAAGGCTCCCAGGCCATAAATTATCTTCTTCGCCAGGGGTACCCTGTCTTGTGGCGGGGTTTCGTAGTGTGCGGCTTGGGACATCTTGATCCTTTGCGTCGTTGGTTCCCCGGATCAGGACCCACTTCGGCGATTTTAATTTATGTTTATGCAGTAGATTGTCGACAGCTGGACGGAGTTGTGCAAGACCAATGCGCTAAAAAGGACCGCTGTTGCGATTAGTACAGTGTTACATCGCCTGACTTTACTCTGCCTGGCCCACACCACTTCTCAGTGCCTGCACGCAACCGCGCAGACCGGGGTGTTCCGCTCGCACAATAGCCAGTGGCACAGTGTTATTAAATTCCCTGAACCGCCCCTTGTCCTCGAAGCGCTCGCGGAACATCTCTTGATCCAGAAGGTCCAGAATTCTCGGCAGGATGCCGCCAGACAGGTAGACGCCGTCGGCCGCCCCTGTCATCAGCGCGACATCACCGGCAAACGACGCCAGGATGGCATAAAAGTCCGTGACCGCGCGCAGGCAGTAGGGGTCATTCGCCTGAGCGCCAGCGGTTACCTCGGGGGCCGGCAGTTCCCTGCAGTGGCCGTCCAGGCGGCAGTTTGCCCAATACAGATTGGCCAGCCCCGGTCCGGAGAGCACCCTCTCTGCCGATACCCTGTGGTAGCGCTCCCAAAGCACTTTCAACAGCCCGGCCTCGTGGTCATCCACGGGGGCAAAGGCTACATGCCCCGCCTCTGAAGGCAGAATATAACCGGAGGGCATCATCGCGGAAACCCCCAGACCGGTGCCCGGCCCCACTACCGCCTTTACCCTGCCGCCGCTGGGCCGCGCGCTGCCAAGCCACTGCAACTCCGACTCGGCCAGGCCATCAATACTCAGCACCTGTGCGCTGAAATCGTTAATAATTTCTACCACCACGCCGAGTGAGTCCGCCAATTGACGCTGGCTGAAAACCCAGTGATTGTTGGGCAGGTCGATCCGGTCCTCCTCTACCGGCCCGGCCACAGCGAGGCAGATTTTATCGACTCCGGTTACGTCGCCCCGTTGCATGTAGGCGCGAATGGCGTCTACCAGGAAAGGAAAGTCCGCGCAGGGGAATACCTCGATGCCCAGTAGCTCGTCCTTATCATGTTCAACATAGGCAAATCTGGCATTGGTGCCGCCTATATCTGCGACGATCTGTACGCGGGTGTCCATAATTTCAATTCCTATAGCCCCGGTCGAGCGACTCAGTAAGTCAGGCCAAAGCCGTAGGGGAATAGCGGATCGTAATCCGCATCGCCGACGTTTTTCCTGTTCTCGGGGTTTTCAGGCCATGAAAAAGACAGCTTGCCGCTGAAGTTCTCGTCTCCGAACAGCACGTCGGCTATACCCTGGCCCTCGGACCCCGGCAGCCAGGCTGCCACGAATGCGGCAGAGGCATCGAGTTCCCGGTTGGCGACCAGGGGGCGGCCGGAAATCAACACGGTGACCACGGGTATGCCTGTTGCAGCAATGGTGTTGATAGTCTCCAGGTCTTCCGGGTGCAAATCGGCCAGAACCATGGTGTTGCCATAGGGCTCGAGTACCTTGAGCAGCCCGTTTATTTGCGAGCCTGCCTGGACGATGACATCATCGCCCGTGCGTATGTCTCCCATGCCCTCGGCATAGGGCGTTTCCCCGATAACAACAATGGCCACATCGTGCTGCGCGGGATCGGCGTCTCGCCCGCTGCCATCGTGGCTTAATACTGCTTCCGGGGCGAGCTGTTGTATACCTTCCCAGATCGATGTCCCGCCGATGACGAAGTCGTTACCTGAAGTTCCCTGCCAGGCGATGGTAAATCCGCCGCACTGGTGACCGAGGTTGTGGGCATTTTTACCCGCCACCAGCACGCGCTGCTTTTTAGCCAGTGGCAGAAGCCCGCTTTCATTTTTCAGCAATACCAGGGACTTGCGTACGGCTTCGCGGGCTACCTCCCGATGCTCCTGTGAACCAAAACTGGCGTGGTTGGACCAGTATCTTTCCGCGGGACGCGGTTTATCAAACAGGCCGAAGGCAACTTTTACCGAGAGAATTCGTCGCACCGCATCGTCAATTCTTTGCATGGATACGGTGCCGCGCGTCACATGATGGGTAAGATGGTTAATAAATGGCTGCCAGTGTTCGGATACCATAAACATGTCGATTCCGGCGTTCACGCCCATGGCAACGGCTTCGAAATAATTCTCGGACAGGTAGTCAATGCCGTCCCAGTCGGAAATGATAAAGCCGTCGAACTGCAGCCGTTCCTTCAGCAGGTAAGTCAGTAGGTATTTGTTACCGTGGCATTTTTCACCCATCCAACTGTTGAAGGAAACCATCACCGTGAGGGTGCCGGCTTCAAGCGCAGGCAGGTAGGGTTCAGCATGAAGCCGGATCAACTCTTCCTCGGCTAGCCGGGTATCTCCCTGGTCGACGCCATCGGTGGTGCCGCCATCGCCCAACCAGTGTTTGACGCATGACACCACACTGTCGGTGCCCAGGTTGCCCTGCAGGCCATCCACAAATCTTCCGGAGTAGGAGCTGACTATCTGTGGGTCTTCCGAGTAGCTCTCATAGGTACGCCCCCAATGACTGTTGCGCGCCACGGCCAATGTCGGGGCGAAAGTCCAATCGACCCCCGTTGCCAGAATTTCCCTTGCGGTAACCTGCGCGACCTTCTCCAGGAGATCAGGGTCACGCGCCGCACCAAGGCCAATATTATGTGGAAATACTGTGGCCTGGGTGACGTTACTATTGCCGTGTACGGCGTCGACTCCGTAAATGACCGGAATAGCCAGATGTCCGTCATCCTCCTCCATGGAGGCGGCCCAGTAGGCGTCGTTCATGTCAACCCAGTCCTGTACCGTGTTGTCACCGGGACAGGAGCCACCGCCACTGAGTACCGCACCGATATGCCAGCGCTTTACTTCCTCGGGTGTAATGGAAAGGCGCTCTGTCTGCACCATCTGGCCGATTTTCTGGGCCAGCGTCATTTTGCCCATAAGGGCAGTCACCTGTGCAGTGATGCGTGGGTTCGATAAAACGCTGTTCTTGCTTGTGGATTTCGATTCGTTCATCGCTTTTTTTTCATGGTTATTATGTAGTAACGAGTTGTCTCTCCAACTCTTCCAGGGATTTTCCCCGTGTTTCGGGAAGCAGCCGGGCGATCAGCAACAATCCGATGATGGCAAAGACACCATAGATGAAAAAGGTAGCGGCATTACCCAGGTTAGCCAGCTGCCATGGGAAAAGCAGTTGTACCGTGAAGCTGACGCCTGAATTTACCAGACCGACAAACGAGATTGCGAGGCCGCGAATCCTGTTGGGAAAAAGCTCCGAAAACAGCACCCACATCACCGGACCGATGGAGATGGCGAAGCAGGCCACAAAACCGAGTATCCCTATCAGTATCAGTGAGGGGTTTATCGTTATCGCTGCGCTGACCAGTTCTGCTTCAAATTCCTGGAATACGGCCGCGCCCAGCGAGTTGCTCATGGCCTGGGTGAAACTGATGTCACTGGCAAATGTCATGTTCAGCAACGGGTGCAGCAGGGCCCGGTCTATCGCTGCGGGAAGCCCGTTAATGGCCTCTTCGCTCAGGGAGTAGGTGGCGGCATTAAAACCCCAGGCGAGCAGCATCATGCACAGCGCAATGCCGGCTACCCCGAAAATCAGCAGTGGCTTTCTGCCAATCCTGTCTATCAGCGCGATGGCGAAAACGGTAAACAGCAGATTGGTCAGGCCCACCAGTACGGCCTGCATAAACGACGCATCGGTACCAATGCCTGATTGTTCGAAAATCATTGGCGCATAGAAGAATACCGAGTTGATACCGGTTATCTGTTGCAGGATGGCCACGGTCAATCCGATACTCAAAACCAGCCGCATCGGTTTACTGAATAAGGCCGCCAGGGGCTGCTGCTGCGTTTGCCTGTTGCCGACTGCTGCCAGGCTGGCGCTTATTGCCTTTATGTCTTCGCTGGCCTGTACAGGACCGCTCACCCTGCTCATGACGGTCATCGCTTCGTCCCGCCTGCCTTGCATGATCAGCCAGCGCGGGCTTTCCGGTACCAGGTAGAGACACAGGAAATACAGTACCGCGGGTGCAGTCTCCAGGCCCAGCATCCAGCGCCAGTTCCACTCTTCAAGACGCAGGGCCACAGCCCAGTCTGCCTGTGACTGCCCCAGTTTGAGAATCAGGTAGTTGCTAAAAAATGCAACGGAGATGCCTACGACGATGTTGAGCTGATTAAGGGAGACCATACGTCCGCGCAGTGCGGCAGGGGATATTTCTGCGATGTACATTGGCGCGATGATCAGCGCCATACCCACGCCCAGTCCGCCGACGATACGAGCGCTCACCAGCGCCGTGAATGACGGTGCCATGGCGGATGCAACGGCGGACACGGCGAATAAAAGCGCGGCTGCCCGCAGCACGGGTTTGCGACCGAATCTGTCGCTTATCGGGCCCGCCACCATCATGGCGAACGTGGCGGCAAGCGCCAGGGAGGCCACAGACCAGCCAAGTTCCAGTTTGCTGAGCGCAAACTCAAGCTCGATAAACCCGACAACGCCAGAGATTACCGAGGCGTCGAAGCCCATCAGAAAACCGCCCAGGGCGACAATCAGTGCCGTGCGTAGGGTGAAGCGCTGGCTTTCACTCATAGTGTTTCAACCCGTATTGTCCTGCGGCTCGATAAGTTCGAACTCACTCCATAGTGGCGCGTCGGAATTACCGCCGATCCAGACATGAAACATTCCCGGTTCGGTAACGCGCTGCATCTTGCGGTTGTAAAAGGCCAGTTCATCCGTGTGCAGGGTAAAACTGATAATCCGGCTCTGCCCTGGTTCAAGCCTGACCCTGCGAAAGCCCTTGAGCTCCCGTACCGGCCTGGTCACGTTACCCACCACGTCCCGGACGTAGAGCTGCGCCACCTCATCCGCGCTATAGTCTCCCGTATTGTGCAGCGTGGCGCTGATTTCTATGGTGTCTCCCAGCGCAATGCGCTTGGCCGAGGTAACGATATCGCGGTACTCGAACCGGGTATAGGACAGCCCATAGCCAAAGGGGTATAGGGGCGTAAAGCCCGCGTCGAGATGAAAGGCCGACATACCGAGGGAAGTCTGGGGCGCCTTGCCGTCAATTTCGTCGATATGCGTGATGGCGTCATGGCTGGGGGGGCGACCCGAGTTTTTACGCGAATAATAGATCGGTATCTGGCCCACCATACGAGGAAAAGAAACCGGCAGCTTGCCGGAAGGGGTCTCGATACCGAACAACAGGTCGGCAATGGCGGGCCCGCCCATGGTGCCCGGATGCCACGCGTACAATACCGCGTCCACCTTGTCCAAAATATTTTGCAGTGTCAGTGGCCTGCCGGCCATGACCACCAGTACGATCGGTTTGCCAGTCTCTGCGATCGCCTCGATCAGCTTCTCCTGGTTGCCAGGAAGATCGATTTCCGCACGGCAATGGGCTTCACCGGACAGAATGGACTCCTCGCCCAGAAACATCACGGCCACGTCGGACTCTGCGGCAAGGGCGACAGCGTCATCGAAACTATCGTTTTTTCTGCATCTCGATGTCTCCATACCCCGGGCCCAGCGCACCTGCAGTTCCTCCCCGGCCAAGGCGTGAATAGCTTGCAGGCAGGTCTGGCTGTGATGTGATTCGCCGTCAAATACCCAGGTACCAAGTTGTTCGTAGCCATCGTCAGCCAGTGGACCAATCACGGCCAGGGAGCGAATATTCTCTGTTGAGAGCGGCAGGGTGTTGTGGTCATTTTTCAACAGCACGCAGCTATGCAGTGCCGCTTCCTTTGCCGCCTGCAGATGCCGGGCATTGACCAGGCGTGGAAAGTGGCCCGGATCGGTATAGGGATTGGCAAACAGTCCCAGCTTAAACTTCAACTTGAGGATATTGCAGACCATAGTATCGATCTGTTGTTCCTGCAACGTCCCAGCCTCCAGCAGGGCGGGCAGGTGTTCACTATATAATGTGCTGGCCATCTCCATATCGATGCCGGCATCTATAGCCTCCTGAACCGCGTGTCCGTCGTCCGCAGTGAAGCCGTGCACAGTGAGTTCTTTTATCGCATCCCAGTCACTGACCACAAAGCCGTCAAAACCCCACTCCTGCCGTAAAATCTGCTTCATCAGGAATTCGTTACCGGAGCAGGGTACGCCGTTGAGATCGCTGAAGGAGGACATAAATGTGGCGACCCCCTCATCCAGTGCCGCCTTGAACGGCGGCAGGTAGACATTGCGCAACTCATTCTCGGGAATGTTGGTGGTATTGTAATCAAGCCCGCTTTCCACGGCACCGTAACCGGCGAAGTGTTTGGCGCAGGCAGCGATCGCTCCCTGGCTATCGAGCTTGCCTGCGTTGGCCGCACCGCCCTGAAATCCGCGCACCATCGCCGCGCCAAGTACACTGCATAAATGCGGGTCTTCTCCCAGGCTTTCGGCGATTCTGCCCCAGCGGGGATCCCGGGAAATATCGATCATGGGTGCAAAGGTCCAGTTGATGCCGGAC
>JARFQU010000155.1 GCA_029287595.1 Halioglobus sp.
TGCCTCCCGGGACTTTCACCACACTGTGGAACGCGGAAGATCGTTTTGTTGAATCCTATTTCAGTAAATTTCCTGGATACTATGAAACCGGTGACGCCGGCTATATCGATGAAGACGGTTACGTGTTCGTTATGGCGCGCACCGACGACGTGATCAACGTCGCCGGCCACCGGCTGTCCACCGGTGCCATGGAAGAAGTGCTGGCGGATCATGAAGATGTAGCCGAATGCGCGGTTATCGGGGTGGCCGATCCGATGAAGGGGCAGTTACCGCTGGGACTGTTGGTGCTCAATGACGGTGTGACCAGGGATTCAGATGAGATCGTAGCGGAAGTGATTCAACATATGCGGGAGCGCATTGGTCCGGTGGCGGCCTTTAAACTGTGCGCCGTGGTGGAGCGCCTGCCCAAGACCCGATCCGGTAAAATCCTGCGCGGCACCATGCGCAGTATTGCAGACGGCGAGACCTGGAAGATGCCCGCCACCATCGATGATCCGGCGATACTGGATGAAGTTGCTGCAGCATTGCGCGGACTCGGCTACGTCCCATCCTCTAGCTGAGTAAAACTATGCCGCAGGTCTCAGTTGATGAGACCCTGCTCCTTCAGGTTGCCTATCAGGCTCTTGATGGCATCGTTGCGCAGTTGATCCGTATCCCCCGCCTGCACCGTGTCTGAAACCGCCTGCCACAAGTGGGCTTTGGTGCTGGCCACATATAAGTCGGAAATCACTGAGTGGGTGACATTGCTGGTCCATACCGGTTGCTGGTAAGCGACCTCGTAGGCGTGTGCATAGTAACCGCCGAAACCGCCGTAGTAGGAGCCACCATAGACCGGCGTGACGCCGTAGTAGACGCGGCCCGGATGATAGACTTCTTCATTGGATTTACCGATATAGCGGGTCACCAGTATGGTATCCACGCCCGCTTTTTGCGCTGCCGCCAGCATTTGTTCCGCCTCGGCTTTCTGCCCGGGAACCAGCGTATGGCTGGCCACAGCGTTTATGTCATGTTTTTGTAGGGCCTTGACAAAACTGTCCTCGAAATCGATGCGCGCAGCAGGCTGCTTGGTGACGGCAACTACCAGTACACCGTGCAGATCCAGCTCTTTTAACTTGGGATCGACATAGCTGTGGGTGATCTGTGAATTACTGCTACAAGCAGACAGCAGTAAACAACAGGCAGCAAGGGCCAGCACTTGTGCGGCAAGGGAACGAATAGGTGACATGGGAGGCTCCGGAAAGTGAAGGCTGGATTATCCGCGAGGCCCTTGCAATACACAAGCCGCGTAATCATTGAAGAAGGCGGCAAATGCATGGGCGGGCGCCCTCCCGGATTGACTTTTTTTATTGCCGGGGCCATTGTGCCTCGCAACGTTTGCAGGGGTGTGTGCCAAGCCATGAAGGAAGTAAGTTCAGGTTTCCAACAGCGGCAGATCGCGGGACATGTAGCGCAGGGTTTTGACGCGGTGGTGGAGGCGTTCGCGCAAAATTTCAGCGAGCACGGGGAGATTGGCGCGGCTTGTGCTGTTTACCACCGGGGGCGACCCGTGGTGGATATCTGGGGCGGAACTGCGCACCCGGATGCCGGTCGCGAGTGGCAAAGTGATACCACGGTGCTGGTTTTTTCCGCAGCGAAAGGGCCTACAGTCACCTGTATCCATCAACTGGCAGAGTCCGGTCAACTGGACATAGACCTGCCCATCGCCACCTACTGGCCGGAATTCGGCTGCAATGGCAAAGAGGCAATTACCACGCGCATGGTGCTCTCTCACCGCGCCGGCCTGGCGGCAGTAGAAGGTGACCTGACCCTGGAGCAGGTGCTGGCATGGGATCCGGTGGTGGCCGCTATCGCGGCACAGGCCCCCAACTGGGAGCCCGGTAGCCAGCACGGTTACCACGCGCGTTCTTTTGGCTGGATACTGGGTGAGTTGTTGCGGCGTATAACCGGTCTAAGCCTGGGGCAGTATCTGCAGCGGGAAATCTGCGAGCCGCTGGGCCTGCGTTACTGGGTAGGGCTTCCGTCTTCGGAAATAGTGCATTGCGCAACCATGGTGCCGCCCAAAGAGGGGGATAACGCGGTGCTTGACCTATTGGGCGCTGACAGTCTCACCGCCAGGGTAATGACAGGACCGAGCAATCTGTTTGCTTACAATGATATGTGGAATCGTCCGGAGCTGCTCGCGGCGGAAATGCCTTCCTCCAACGGCGTTGGCGATGCCCGTTCCCTGGCGCGCTTCTACGCCGCGGTATACGAGGAGGTGGATGGCGTACGACTGCTGGGTGATCAGCAACTGACCCTGGCCTGCGAAGAGCAGTCCCGTGGCCCCGACGCGGTGCTGTTCAACGAAACCTGTTTTGGGCTGGGTTATGGCCTGCAGCCGTCCCTGGCACCGGGCGCTGGCCCTAACAGCTTTGGTCACCCCGGTGCCGGTGGTGCCCTGGCCTTTGCCGATCCCGATGCCGGGCTGGGCTTTGCCTATGTGATGAATGCAATGCAGTTTCATCCCCAGGGGGATCCGCGTTCCCAGGGGCTGGTGAAAGCTGTTTATGACTGTATCAACAGTTACCTCTGATCTCTCAACATATTTATCTTTCGGGGCCGTAGACAGGAGTTAAGCCAGAGTTTGGTTACTGCCAGCGGCTCAGGACGGGGAAGCCTCGCCTTGGCGGCCGGTCCCGCTGGCGTGAAATCAGCCGGCAGCTATAGTTGAAAAAAACTGGCCTGACTAAAGTACCAATTCAGATACTTCCCTGAGTAGATTGACGTCGCCATGCACCAGCAGAGAGGTCACCGGCGAGTTCTCCCAGTCCTTGATCTTTTCCTTGATACGCTCGCGTGGTCCGCACAGTGAAATTTCGTCGGCGAACTGGTCCGGGACCGCGGCGACAGCTTCGTCCTGCTTGCCCGCCAGGAACAGCTCCTGGATGCGATCTGCTTCTTCGGGGAAGCCCATACGGGCCATCAGTTCCTTGTGGAAGTTGCGCTTGGCCGCGCCCATGCCGCCTATGTAGAAGCCCAGCATGGCTTTTACCGGGTACAGCGCCTGTTCCATATCGTCGTTGATGTTCACCAGGACCGTGGGCGAGATCTCGAAGCCCTCTTTGGCATCTACCAACTGGTCGGCATAGACCTCCTGGCGATAGGGGGAGTAATACAGGGGCAGCCAACCGTCGGCTATCTGCGCGGTCTGGGTTACATTTTTAGGGCCCTCGGCGCCGATAAATATCGGCACGTCCGCCCGCAGCGGATGGGTGATGGGTTTCAGGGGCTTGCCCATGCCCCAGGCTCCCGGTCCGTTATAGGGCAGGGGGTAAAATTCACCGTCGTTGGTTACCGGGGCTTTTCGGGCGAGCACCTGTCGGATGATGTCCACATACTCTCTGGTGCGGGTGACAGGCTTGCTATAGGGCTGTCCATACCAGCCCTCGACCACCTGGGGGCCGGATACGCCCAGGCCCAGAATCATCCGGCCGCCGGACAGGTGATCCAGGGCCAGGGTGGCCATGGCGCAGGCGGTCGGGGTGCGAGCTGAAAGCTGTGCCACTGAGGTGCCCAGACGAATGGTTGAGGTATGGGCGCCGATCCACGCCAGCGGGGTAAAACAGTCGTTGCCCCAGGACTCGGCGGTCCATACCGAATCAAAACCCAGGCGCTCGGCCTCCTGGGCCATTTCCACATGGGTATTGCCCGGCGCCAGTGCGCCCCAGTAACCCAGTTGCAGCCCCAGTGACAGTGTTGCCATGCTATGTTCTCCGTTTACGAGGTCGCTACTTTACGCTATGGCTTTGCTGTGTAGAAAGTCATCCGCGGCCAAATTTGCTGACTTCCCCGCTCAATTGCGGTGTCATTTTCATGTCCCTTTGGATAGACTCTGCCAGCTCAAGCTGTAACACCATCCGGAGACTTGATGAGTAAGCTTACCCACCTTGACGAACATGGCGCGGCGCGCATGGTGGATGTCGGCGCCAAGGCGGTGACCGAGCGAGTCGCAGTGGCGGCTGCCCGGGTAGACATGCAGGCGCAGACCCTGGCATTGCTGGCCAGTGGAGCACACAAAAAGGGTGACGTCATTGCGGTGGCGCGTATAGCGGGAATTCAGGCTGCGAAGAAGACTTCTGATTTGATTCCGCTGTGTCACCCGCTAATGCTCAATGCCGTGGAGCTGGATTTTGAACTGGATGAGGACAACAGTTGCGTTCATATAGAGGGGCGCTGCAAGGTTTCTGGCAAGACCGGGGTGGAAATGGAAGCCCTGACGGCAGTCTCGGTTGCCGCGCTGACCGTCTACGACATGTGTAAGGCGGTAGATCGAGGCATGGCGATTTCCGGGATCACACTGCAGCACAAGGAGGGCGGAAAATCCGGCACCTGGCGGCGCGATGACGATGGTGTTGCGCCGTGTTGAAGGTGCTGTTTTTCGCCAGGGTGCGGGAACAGCTGGATTGCGCCGGGCTGGAATTGCCCTGGCAGCCCGCTTTCTGTGAGCTTGACGCATTGCAGGAACACCTTTGCCAAAAAGGAGCCAACTGGCGTGACGTGTTATCACAGGAAAATATTATACGTGCGGTCAATCATTCCGTGGTCGACAGCAGCTGCGTATTGACTGACGGTGACGAGGTCGCATTTTACCCCCCGGTTACCGGTGGCTGAACCGGTGCAGGGCAAACGTTTTCAGGTGAGCGTGCAGCAGGCTGATTTCGATGTATCGGCACTACAGCGTGCGTTAATGCAGGACAATCACGAAGAGGGTGCCATAGCATCCTTTACCGGTTATGTTCGCGCCAGCAATGCCCGGCGCGACCTGCATACCATGGAGTTGGAACACTACCCCGGGATGACGGAGAACAGCATCCGCGACATCCTGGCCCAGGCTTCCGGCCGCTGGCCGCTGCTTAACGCCGGTGTGGTGCACCGCGTAGGCGCGTTGCGACCCGGTGAGCAGATCGTGTGGGTGGGTGTAGCCTCGGCACACCGCGAGGCCGCGTTTGGTGCCTGCGAGTTCGTGATGGATTACCTGAAAACCCGGGCCCCTTTCTGGAAGCGCGAGCTTGGGGAGGAGGGCGCAGTTTGGGTAGATGCCAGGGAATCTGATACGGAACGCGCGAAACGATGGCTTGAGATTGACGAATAACCCGAACAGGGGATGTGTATGCGCGTACCCTGGGTTCAAATAGAGAATAGAAGCAGCTTGCTTGAGCTGACAATGAGAAGGAGATGCAGTAATGAGTTTTGATGGTCTTGAACTGAGAAATGCCCTGGGGCGCTTTGCTACCGGGGTGTGCCTGATCACCGCTGTGGATGAGCAGCAGCGTAGCCTGGGCATGACCGCCAATTCCTTTGCCTCAGTATCACTGGACCCACCGCTGGTGTTGTGGAGCCTGCAGACCAATTCCGAGGTGTACGACGTTTTTGCCAGGCCCCGCCATTACGCGATCAACATCCTGTCTTCCAGCCAGATGGACCTGTCCAACCGGTACGCTAAAAAGGGTGAACACCTGCTGGATACGGCACATTTTCGCAGCGGCAAGCATGGCGCACCAATCATTCATGGTGCGCTGGTCAGCTTTGAATGCGAGTTGGAGGCCACCCATGAGGGAGGGGATCATCTCATTATTGTCGGCCGGGTACACGATATGACGCCTGGGCCTGAGGGCGAGCCGCTGGTGTTCTTTTCCGGTGGCTATAGGCAGCTGGGTTAAAGGCGGCCAATGTCTTGCGGCTCTAGGCTATGACAGGTGAAAGTCTTATACTTGCCTCCCTGTCCTGTTGATGGTCCTCTTTCATGAAGTTTTGCACCAGCTGCGGTAAGTCTGTCGCCCTGCAAATTCCCGGCGGCGATGACCGTGAGCGTTACGTTTGCACATCCTGTGATCTTATTCATTACAGTAATCCCCGGGTGATTGTGGGCTGTGTGCCTGTGCACCAGGGGCGGGTGCTGTTGTGCAAGCGGGCTATCGAGCCGCGCAAAAACTACTGGACCCTACCCGCCGGCTTCATGGAGAACGGTGAAACCACATTGCAGGGGGCTGCGCGCGAAACCTGGGAAGAGGCCAGGGCCCGGGTAAGCCGGCTCGATCTGTACCGTGTGTTTGATGTGCCCTATATCAGCCAGGTGTATATGTTCTACCGCTGTGAGGTGGATGATGGCGCCTTCGGGGTAGGGCCCGAAAGCCTGGAATGTGGTCTGTATACCAGGGACGAGATTCCCTGGGATGAAATCGCATTTCCGGTGGTTTACGAGACACTCAAGGAATATTTTTCTGACGTCGATGAAGGGCACTTTCCAGTGCGCGTGTCCGCCATTGAACGAAACTATCGCCCCAGTTGATCGCTGTCTTCATTGCTGGTGGCGGCGATGCCATGTATCTGATCACACCCCCTATGCATACAAGGAGTAAAATGAATGGCACTTCCTAAGATTGGCAACCTTGCGCCGGCCTTTACCCTGTTGGACCAGGACGGCAACAAGGTGAGCCTGAAGCAGTTCCGCGATAACAGCAACGTGGTACTGTATTTTTATCCCAAGGCTATGACGCCGGGTTGCACGGTGCAGGCCTGTGGCATACGCGACAGTAAGAAAGAGCTCGCCAAGCTCGATACCGTGGTACTGGGCGTCAGCCCGGACCCCGTGGCACGACTGGGCCGCTTCATCGAAAAGCAGGACCTGAACTTCACCCTGCTGTCAGATGAAGACCATGCCGTTACTGAGAAATACGGCGCCTGGGGCCTGAAAAAGTTCATGGGCAGGGAATTTATGGGGGTACTGCGTAGTACCTATATTATCGGCAAGGACGGACGCCTCAAGTACATAATGGACAAGGTAAAGACCAAGTCACATCACGATGATGTTATCGCGCTGATCAGGGATCTGGGCCTGTAGGCCGGAACCCGCCTATGTTGCGATACCAGTTCGATGATGTTCCTGAGCCCGGAGAGCTGCGCGAGGTGGCACCGGGGGTACACTGGTTGCGTATGCCCCTGCCTATGGCGCTTGATCATATCAATCTCTACCTGTTGGAGGATCACGATGGCTGGTGGATCGTCGACACCGGGATTGCCATAGGACCTACCGAAGAGCTGTGGGAACAGGTATTCAACGAGCATCTCGCCGGGCAGCCGGTGAAGGCAGTCATTGCCACGCACTACCATCCGGACCACACGGGCATGGCCGGCTGGCTGTGCGAAAAGTGGCGCGTACCTTTCTATATGACCCAGGGCGAGTATCTCAGTGGCTTGTCCTTTAGCCGTATGAAGCCGGAACACTTCAGTTGGAGTTCTGAGCAGTTCCTGCAACGCTCCGGCTATACACAAGATCAGATTGCCCAGTCGCGGGAGCGCTTCGGGGGCTTTGGGCCTTATATCAAACCGATGCCAACCGCTTACCGGCGGCTCGAAGACGGACATGCGCTCACCATTAATGGCCGGCGCTGGCGCGTGGTGGTGGGCAGGGGGCATTCCCCTGAACACGCCTGTCTTTACTGCGGAGCCCTCAACGTATTGCTATCGGGTGACCAGGTTATTCCGCGTATTACCTCAAATATAAGCGTTATGGGCGGCGAGCCCGAGGCCAATCCCCTGAAGGAGTGGCTGCACTCTCACGAGCAGTTTCTCGACGACCTGCCAGAGGACGCACTGGTGCTGCCCTCCCACAACGCGCCTTTTTATGGTCTACACCACCGCTTGCGGCAGCTTATTGAGCATCACGAAGAACATTTGCTGGCGCTGGAGGAGGCCTGTGTTGATGGCGAGCCCACGGCGATGGACCTGTTACCGGTGTTGTTTAAGCGTGAGCTGGATGTAAACCAGGTGGGCCTGGCGTTGGGGGAGTGTGTCGCGCACCTGAATTACCTGCACCAGCGCGGTCAGTTGCAACGCTCCCTGGATGGAGACGGGCGCTATTGCTACCAGTCCATCGACGAGACGCTACCCCAGCGGCTGCGCCGGCAGCACCATGAAGCGGCCGACGCGCCACCAATCCAGGTCTGATAAAAACAATAAAAACAAAGGGCTATAAGAGTTTTTTAAAGCTAGAAATAGGGTATTTTTACGGTCATACCCGGCACTACGATTAGCCGCTAAAAAACATCTGTACTTCCCGGGGTGTTACTCTAAACTACGGCCTATTAGTTAATAGCGACGGGGCGTGCCGCGCGCAGCGATCGCCCCGGGCCACATCGAGGAGTCAACCATGACCAACTGTCCCCATTTTGACCTGACCGACCCGGATACCTATCACGGTGGCCAGCCTCGTGAAACCTATAAATATCTGAGGCAGGAACAGCCGGTCTACTGGCATGAAGACCCGGTGCAGGGTGTGGGTTTCTGGGTGATAACCCGACAGGCCGACCTGGATTTTGTGTCGAAAAACCCGCTGCTGTTCTCTTCCCGGGAGCGCAGTTGCCTGCCGATGGAGCCGGACGAGGAGACCCTGCCGCTGATGCAGACCCAGATGATCAATATGGATCCGCCGCAGCACCTGAAATACAGGCGCCTGGTGCGCAACGCGTTTACGCCCAAGGCGGTTGATTCCTACGAGGAGCGCTTTCGCGACATTGCCCGCGGCATCGTCGACCAGGCGGTGGCGGGTGGCCACTGTGAATTTGTTAGCGATGTCGCCGCCGAATTACCGCTGATCGCGATATGTGAATTGATGGGGGTGCCACTTGAGCAGCGCCAGCGCCTGTTTGAATTGACTAATATCATGCTGGGTATGGACGACCCGGAGCTCTCCACGTCGGCGGAGGACGGCACGAATGCCATGATCGAGATGTTCATGATGGCGATGGCGATCGCGGCTACTCATCGCGCCGAACCGCGAGACGATATCGTGAATGTGCTGCTGCACGGTACGGTCGAGGATGAGCCGTTGACCGACGATGAGTTCTGCAATTTTTTCTTAATGCTGATTATTGCCGGTAACGAAACCACCCGCACCGTGACCAGTCATGGCATGCGCCTGCTCATGGAACACCCTGACCAATACCAGCAGTTGGTAGACAATCCGGCGGGTGTGGAGGACGCCATCGAGGAATTCCTGCGTTTCAACCCGGCGGTCATTACCTTCCGCCGCACCGCTATGGAAGACACCCGCATTGGCGAGCAGGCGATACGCAAGGGCGATAAAATACAGATGTACTATGCCGCGGCCAGCGCCGATGAAGCGATCTTTGCGGACCCCGACGAATTCGATATCACCCGCAATCAGCGTGAAGAT
Organism: Halioglobus sp.; assembly: GCA_029287595.1. GTDB lineage: Bacteria > Pseudomonadota > Gammaproteobacteria > Pseudomonadales > Halieaceae > JAACFI01. Next base: position 9,215 of record JARFQU010000155.1, read on the forward strand.
GTGCGCAATGAACATCGCGCTTTTGGCGTCGGTCAGCACTTCTGCCTGGGTTCACACCTTGCCAGGCTGGAATTAAGGGTTATATTTGAAGAAGTCCTGCGCCGCATCCGCAACCCCCGCCTGGACGGGGAGATAAGCTGGTTGCGGTCGAATTTTATCAACGGGATAAAGTCCATGCCTATCGCGTTTGACGTAGCGGATGGCTGAAATTTCGAGGGAATGACATGGTAGACGACTGCATTTTTTGCCAGATACTGAAAGAGCAGGCGCCCTGTTACGCGGTACACGAGACTCGCTACACGAAAACCTTCCTGGACATTTTCCCGGCCTCCCCGGGACACTGCCTGATTGTCACCAAGGATCATTATCGGGACATCTTCGATGCCACGCCAGAGGCAATCAGCATGGTAGGTCACGTATCCACCTTGATTGCTCACACCGTGAAGCAGGAACTGCAGTGTGACGGGGTGGGTGTTTTCCAGCTTAACGGCGCGGCCGCAGGACAGACCGTGTTTCATTACCACATGCACGTAATCCCCTGTCACGACGGCCAGGAATTGACCATCCACTCCCGCTCCCAGGGTGATCCCGACGACCTGCAAGCCATGGCGCAGCGGCTGCAGGCGTGCGCCGCCGCGATGCATGCGGACGAAGACTGAAGCCCGCATCGCCAGGCACCGGTATGTACAGTTAAGCCCTGACGGGAAATGTCGCGCTGCTGACTGATTTTGTCCTTGGTGTGATCTGTGACACCAAGGACAATAGAGCCGATTACCTGCAAACCAGCCAGAGGAAATTTGTATGCCAATGCCCAAGGATATCGGCGTTATCGACCTGATGCTCGCCGTACCCGGTGACGACACCAGTCATTTTTACGAGTGGATCAAACCCATGCTCATGGATAAGGAAAGCCATGAGATGTTCAAGATGCCCGCCCAGTACATGTTCAAGGACATTCCCGACACCGGCAAGCAGGACGACTACATCGCCTACACCCTGGAGCAGATGGATAATCACGGCATAGAGCGGGCCATGATTGGCGTGGGCAAGTTCAGTGACGTACACGCGCAAGCCCTGCGTCAACACCCGGATCGCTTCTTCGCCTGCTATGAAGCCAATGCCAATAATGGCATGGAGGAAGTCCGCACTATTGTGCGCATGAAGGAAGAGTTTGATATCAAGGCAGTAACTGCCTCGCCGGCTATGATTTGCCCCTCAGTACCGGTCAATGACAAGAAGTGGTACCCGATCTACGGCAAGCTGGTGGAGCTGGATATTCCCTTCTGTCCCTGCATGGGCGTGCCCGGTCCGCGGGTGCCCTTCGGCCCGCAAAAAGTTGAACTGCTGGATGAGGTGTTATGGTTTTTCCCCGAACTGCGTGTGGTGACCCGGCACGGCTGCGAACCCTGGACCGATGTGGCCTGGAAAATGATGCTCAAATACCCCAACCTGCACTATATGACCAGCGCCTTTGCGCCCAAGCACTACCCAAAAGATATTGTCGAGTTCGCCAACAAGCGTGGCTCCGACCAGGTGATGTACGCGGGTTATTTCCCCATGGGCCTGTCCCTGGACAGGATTTTCAGCGAAATGCCGGACGTGCCTTTTCGCGATGCGGTGTGGCCCAAGTTTCTGCGCGAGAACGCCTTGCGGGTATTTAAACTGGACAACTGATAACGGGGCCGTCGGCCGGGGAGCAAGACATGCTGTCACAGCAGGAAATTTCAGATCGATTTGAAATCCAGGACCTGGTATTTCGCTATTCGCAACTGGTCGATGCCAGGGCGATAGATGAACTGCGCGAGCTGTTCACTGAGGATGCCCATGTGGATTACAGTGCCCTCGGGGGCAGTGTAGGCAACCTGGACGAAACCCTGGACTTTCTCAAGGCGTCATTGACGCAGGAACTGTTTCCCCATTTTCAACACCTCAATGCCAATGTGCAGGTGGCAGTGACCGGGGATAGCGCGAAGGGCAGGGTGATGTGCTTTAACCCCATGGAAATGTCCCTGCCCGATGGCGGCACGCAAATGTTTTTCCTGGGCCTGTGGTACCTGGATGAATATCGCCGCACCAGCACTGGCTGGCGCTTCAGTCGCAGGGAAGAGGAAAAAAGCTGGGTGTTCAATACCCCTGACTTTATGAATCTGTAGTAAGTGGAGGCAGCGGGTCCGTCCGCCGGGAGTGCAATTCGCCCGCTTCCCCGTCCGGAGCCGATTGCGATAACGAAAACGGATAAAACGGAAAGAGAACTAAATTACCTGGTGAAGCTCACGGAGAATAAACTGCTGAAGCTCTATAACGGGTCGCCTGAAAGAGGATCAGCCCATGACTCCGGCAGGTAGTCGAGCTCAAGCTTGCCCACCGCAAAGCGCAGCTGTGATTCCAGTTGCTGCAGTTCCTGGCTACCTATTTTGTGCTCATAGTATTTGCGGACCTGCGCGACCACCTGCTGTGAGTCCGTCGCAAGCTGCACCCCGCGCTCCGTCAGTTTGATTTCGCGAGCCCGTTTGTCGCCGCTGTCGACCGCCCGCGTAATATAGCCCAGGCGTTCCAGCTCCTTGAGCATTTTCCCCATGGCCTGCTGGGTCACCTGGGCGCGCTCCGCCAGCTCTGTAACCCGTACCGCGCCCAGCCCGAGGTTGGCAAATACCACGCCGTGTGCCGGGCGTATGTCCGGATAGCCGCGGGCCTGTAGCGCACGCCAGATACGGCGTTCGAAATCGCGGGAAAATTCTCGCAACAATCGTGACAGGTTATTGGATAGCTGACTGGCGACTTCCCGATTGGTCTCAGCGGTTGATTTGCTCACGACATCTTCTACCTCTCTTTTATCGTTATGGGCCGTGTCGATAGCACAGTGTAGTTCAAAAAGCCCCGTTGTCATCCCGGCTGCGGCGCGGTGACAGGCAGTATTTGAACAGGGCCCTCGCCTTCCGCTACACTGCGCCGCTGTCACTTACCGGATCATTCACATGGCCAAGATCATTACCTGCAATACCAACGGGATTCGCGCCGCGTCCCGCAAGGGTTTCTTCCAATGGCTGGAGACAGAGCAGGCCGACGTCGTGTGTATCCAGGAGACCAAGGCGCAGGTGCACCAGCTGGAGGATCCGGTATTCACTCCCGAGGGCTATCACTGCTACTACAACGATGCCGTCAAAAAAGGCTACAGCGGCACAGCCATATACAGCCGTGTGGAACCAACCCGGGTCATCACCAGCCTGGGCTGGGACCCCGCTGATTCCGAGGGACGTTATCTGCAGGCCGATTACAAGGATTTAAGCGTGATCTCACTGTACCTGCCCTCCGGTTCCAGCAGCGACGAGGCCCTGGAGAGAAAATATCGCTTTATGGACCTGTTCATGGAACATCTGCGCAGCTTGCGACGCAAGCGCCGCGAGTTCATTATCTGTGCAGACTGGAATATCTGCCATCGGGAAATCGACCTGAAGAACTGGCGCGCCAATCGAAAAAACTCCGGCTTTTTGCCTGAGGAGCGAGCCTGGTTGGACCGCCTTTTTGATGATGTGGGCTATGTCGATTCTTTTCGCCTGGTCAACCAGGAGCCGGAGCAGTACACCTGGTGGTCAAATCGCGGCCAGGCCTGGGCCAAAAATGTAGGGTGGCGCCTGGACTACCAGGTGATAACCCCCAGCCTGGTGCCGAAAGTGCGCGCCGCTGATATCTATAAGCAGGAACGCTTTTCGGATCACGCACCACAGATTATGGAGTACGACCTCGATATTGTCGGCAGTTAAAGCCTCACACGCAATTGCGGGTCATAGGGAAACCCTGTAAATTACCCCGCATTTGCAACGCCCCCTGCGGGGCCACAATCGGGAAGTTATCAATGAGTTTGTTTATTGCCAGTGCCCACGCCCAGACTGCCGGACAGAGCCCCCAGGGTGGTGAGATGTTCCAGATAGTATTCCTGGTAGGTCTGTTCGTACTGTTTTATTTCATCGCCATACGGCCCCAGCGCAAGCGCCAGAAAGAGCATGCGGCTATGGTTTCGGCACTGGGCAAGGGTGATGAGGTGGTCACCACCTCCGGCATACTGGGCAAGGTCACTTCCCTGGATGATAACTACATGGTCCTGAATGTCGCCAACAATGTGGAGATGAAGTTCCAGCGTGTACACGTGCACGCGGTGCTGCCCAAGGGCACCCTGAAGTCGATCGGCTAGCCATGTCCCTGGCGTACCCTCGCAAGCTCGACCTGGCCTGTACGCCAACGCCCCTGCAATACCTGGAACGCGCCTCGCAAAGATGGGGCCGCGGCCATCGTCTGTGGGTCAAACGCGATGACCTCACCGGCTGCACCCTGAGCGGCAACAAGGTGCGCAAACTGGAGTTTATTGCGGCCCATGCACTGGACAATGATTACGACACGCTGATCACCTGTGGTGGCTTGCAGAGCAACCACGCGCGGGCAACAGCCTTTGTCGGCGCTCAAACGGGCCTGAAAGTCCACCTGCTGTTGCGCGGTGATACCCCCGCCCAGGCCGATGGCAACCTGCTGCTTGATCATCTGGCTGGCGCGACCGTCAGCTGCTATCCGAAAGCGCAGTATGTAGCGGAAATAGATGACCTGTTCCGGCACTGGCAGCAACATTACGCCGCGGCAGGACGCCGGGCGCTGGCGATACCCACTGGCGGCAGTGACGGCATTGGCGCCTGGGGATATATCAGTGCTTGTGAGGAGTTGGCAGGGGACTTTGCCCGGGAAGGTATCGAGTCTGCCCATATTGTCACCGCCAGCGGCTCCGGTGGTACCCAGGCTGGCTTGACTCTGGGTGTTGCCCTGCATCAACTCCCGGCGACAGTCTGGGGTGTAGCTGTCTGCGATGATGAGAGCTACTTTCTCAACAAGGTTGCCGAAGACGCAAATGACTGGGCCAATCGTTACCAGCAGCTACCGCTACCGGATATCGAACCCCGGGTGCTGGACGGGTACGTCGGCAGGGGTTACGGTATTGCCGAAGATCACATCTTCGATTTGATTGCGGATCTGGCCAGCCTGGAAGGGCTGGTGCTGGACCCGGTGTACACCGGCAAGGCCTTTGCCGGTATGCTTGCAGAGATAGAGAAGGGACGCTTCGCCTCCTGCCGTGATATTGTTTTTGTCCACACTGGTGGCATATTTGGTGTGTTCGCGCAGCGGGACCGCTTCAACTCTTAGCCCCGGCGCCATGGGGGGCAGACAAACTCAATAACAACGAATTTCGGGTGCACTATATGGCCGATGTGATAGCCACGATCAACGGGTGGGCCTGGGGCCCCGTGATGCTGGTGTTGCTGCTGGGAACCGGGCTCTACCTCAGCCTGGGACTGCGCTTTATGACCATCCGCCGCATTCCGGCGGCCCTGCGCCTGTTGCTTCAGGGGCGACACGGCAAGGGTGGTGGTGACATTTCGCCTTTCAGTGCCCTGATGACCTCACTTTCAGCCACCATTGGTACAGGTAATATTGCCGGCGTGGCCACTGCCGTCGCGCTGGGTGGGCCCGGCGCGCTGTTCTGGATGTGGATGACGGCGCTGGTAGGTATGGGCACGAAATATGCCGAGGCGGTTTGCGCCGTACATTTTCGCGAGCAGGACGAACAGGGTAATTACAGCGGGGGGCCGATGTATTACATCCGCAACGGCCTGCATCGGCGCTGGCACTGGCTGGGCTACGCCTTTGCGCTGTTCGGTGGCCTGGCGGGTTTTGGCCTGGCCAATACGGTGCAGTCCAACTCCGTATCACAAGTGCTGCAGGGTGCCTTCTCTATTCCGCCACTGGCAACCGGACTGTTGTTGATGGTGCTGGTGGGCGCGGTCATCCTCGGGGGCATCAAGCGTATTGCCCGGGTTGCCAGTTGGTTAGTGCCCATAATGGCCTTTGCCTACGTATTGATGGGACTGGTGGTTATCCTGGCAAATCATGCGGCGGTACCCGGTGCCATTGTAACGATAGTGGAAGCCGCCTTTACCGGCAGTGCCGCAGCCGGCGGTTTTGCCGGGGCCTCGGTATGGGCCGCGCTGCGTTTTGGCGTCGCCCGGGGCATCTTTTCCAACGAGGCGGGGCTGGGCAGCGCACCGATTGCGCATGCGGCCGCGCGCACCGACCAGCCAGTGCAGCAGGGTATGATCGCCATGCTGGGAACCTTTATAGACACCCTGGTGGTGTGTACCATTACCGGACTGGTTATCGTGATAATGGACGTCATTCCCACGGGAACAACCGGGGCGAGCCTGACCTCCATGGCGTTTGCCCAGGCGTTTCCCGGCGGTGAATACGTGGTCACCCTGGGCCTGTGCCTGTTCGCTTTCACCACCATGATAGGCTGGTCATTCTATGGTGAGCGCTGTGTGGTTTTCCTGTTCGGGGCGCGCGCGATACTGCCTTTCAGGCTGGCCTGGGTACTGGCGATTCCAGTTGGCACCGTGGTGGAGTTGAACCTGATCTGGTTGATCGCCGATACCCTCAACGCGTTTATGGCGCTGCCCAACCTGATTGCGCTGATTTTGCTTGGACCACTGGTATTCAGGCTGACCCGCGAGTACTGGACTAACCCCTTTATAGGGCATTAGGAAGTTATCCTGGATCAATGCTGTGGCAGCTCGAATCTGGCAGCCTGAGTGCGGCATGCCAATAGGGAGAAAGTAGAGTGGGCAAAATACTCGATACGGTTGAGCAATGTGTTGAGCAGACCATAGCCAGAGTGGGTAAGCAGCTTATAATCGGCGCACCACTTGGCCTGGGCAAACCGGTGCAGCTGTTGAATGCTTTTTACCGGCGAGCGGAAGCAGATCCCACTATCTCCCTGCATTTCTATACCGCCCTGTGCCTGGAGCGCCCGCAACCGGGCAGCCATATCGAGGCCAGTCTGGCGGGGCCTATCATGGAGCGCCTGTTCGGGGATTACGAGGAACTGGCGTTCATGCAACCCATGCGCAAGGGTGAGCTGCCGAAGAATATTCAGGTTACCGAGCTTTATTTCAAAGCCGGTTCCATGAAGAACCTGCCCAGCGCACAACAGAATTATATCTCCAGTAACTATACCCATATCATGCGGGATATGCGCAGCATGGGTGTCAATATTATGGCGCAATTAGTGGCTGCCAGGGACAGTGAGCAGGGCTTGTCACTGAGCCTGTCCTGTAATCCGGATATCACCCTGGAAATGCTGGATGCGCGGGATTCGACGAATCAGGATTTCATGATGCTGGCGCAAGTCCATGACGATTTGCCCTTCATGGAGCAGGACGCGGAGGTGGCGCCAGAGGCCTTCGACCTGATAGTGCGTAACCCGCAGTACAACAAAACCTTGTTCGCCGTGCCCAACACGGCGGTACCCCTGCAGGACTACGCCACGGCCCTGCATGCCAGCAGCCTGATCGACGATGGCGGCACCTTGCAGATTGGAATCGGTTCTCTGGGTGATGCAGTCGCCCATGCATGCATACTGCGCCATAAACACAATGACAGCTATCGCGAGATGGTCGGTAAACTGACGGACAGGGCCGTATCGATAGCGCCGGACCCCGGTCTATTTGAAGAAGGCCTCTACGTGTCCACCGAGATGTTCGTCAATGGCATGATGCATCTGATCGAGCACGGCGTGGTCAAGCGCAAGGTGTACGATCACCTGGCACTGCAGCGCGGATTGAATCGGGGTGATATATCCTCGAGGGTTGATGCGCGCATGTACGACTTTGCCAGGACCTGCCAGTTACTGCCGCGCCAGCTCGACGAGAGCTCGCTGCTGCAGTTGCAGTACTGGGGGATTATCTCTGGTGACGTCGCCCTGACTGAGCAGGGGCTCGATATTGCCGGAGAGGCGCATGTCAACGATAGCGACAATCCGCAGACCCGCGCCGCGCTGTTGCAGCAGGTAGAGGGCAGCGAACTGCGCAACGGACGGATACTGCACGGCGGCTTCTTTCTGGGGCCACGGGATTTCTACCAGAAGCTCTCCGCCCTGGATGCCGCGGGTCAGGAGCGTATGTGCATGACTGGCGTACGGCGCACCAACCAGTTGCTGCTGGATTATCACCTGTACTGTGCGCAGCGCCTGAAAGCGCGTTTCATCAACACCGGCATGATCGTCTCGCTCAATGGCAGTGTGGCCTCCGACGCCCTTGAGGACGGTACCGTGATCAGCGGAGTGGGGGGGCAGTACAACTTCGTCGCCATGGCTCAAGACCTGCCAGGTGCCCGTTCCATTATCTGTATCCGCAGCACCCGGGGGCAGGGCAATCAGCTACAATCCAATATTGTGCCGTTTTACGGTTACACCACTATACCCAAGCACCTGCGGGACGTGGTGGTCACCGAGTACGGCGTCGCCGACCTGCGCGGCCAGTGCGATGCGGAAGTCATCAAGCGGCTGATCAATATTGCCGACTCCCGTTTTCAGCAGGGCCTGTTGGAGTTTGCCAAGAACCACGGTAAGTTGCAGCGAGATTATCGCGTGCCATTTTCCGCGCGAAACAACACCCCGGAACGCCTGCAGGAGTTGCTCTCACCCTATCGGGAGCAGGAACTGCTGCCGCCTTACCCTTTTGGCACCGATCTAACCCCGCAGGAAATTGCCCTGGGTGCCAGCCTGCGCAAAATCAAGGCGCTCAGCAATGAGCCCGCACACTTTCTTACCACCACCTTCAAGGCGCTATTGCACAAGGGCGACGAGGAGGCCGCCAGGCCCTTCCTGGAGCGCATTCACCTTGAACACCCCGAGACCACCAAGGATTTTCTCATTCAGCAACTGCTGCTGCTGGAACTGGAAGAACGCGGTTTACTCAAGGCCAGCTAGCGCTGGTGTCCACCGAACGCTGGCGGTATGCTTGAGGCATGCCGCAGCAACAAGACGACAAACTGGTTATAGCGATATCCTCGCGGGCCCTGTTCAATCTGGACGAAAGTCACCAGGTGTACGAGC
>JARFQU010000044.1 GCA_029287595.1 Halioglobus sp.
GTGGTGTGTCGATAGTGCCGTTTACCGTTGCCAGCTCCAGGTAGATCTCCGGCGTGTAGCGCCGGTTGAGGGCCAGCTCCTCATTGCAGAAGTATTGGCGCCGCTCCAGTTCCCGGAAGTCGAGAAACCCCAGATCGATGGGCTTCTTGATTTTGTAGGCGAAGTCCCCGGTGAGGATGACCCAGGAAATATGCGTTTCGATAAGCTGGATGTCGCCAACAGGGTGGGGGAAGGCCTCTGGCACCAACAGGCGCTGGACGGTTGACCGGTCCATAAAAAATCAGCCTGCTGCGCTTAACATGTGGTTGGCATAAGCAAATAGCCCCGTTAGCTGTTCGCTATGTTGAGCGCCAGCCTGATCATGTCATCCAGGGACAACTGCCGCTCCTCGGAGGAAAGCGCTGCCCCCGTGCGTATGTGATCAGTAACAGTGCAAATGGCCAGGGCCCTGGCACCGAACTCGACCGCCGCGCTGTACACCCCGGCGGCCTCCATTTCCACGCCCAGGATATCGTACTTGTCCATCAGGTCGAACATCGCGGTATCGGGGGTATAGAACAGGTCAGCCGAGAAGATATTGCCTACCCTGGTATTGAGGTTCAGTCCCCTGGCCGCGGCCACGGCTTTCTCCAGCAGGCCGAAATCGGCGATGGCCGCGTAATCGTAGCCCCCGAAGCGGATACGATTGACGTTGGAATCGGTGGACGCGCCCATGCCGATCACCACGTCGCGCAGTTGCACCTTATCGCTGACCGAGCCGCAGCTACCCACGCGAATGATCTCCTTCACCCCATACTCGGTGATCAGTTCCTTGGTGTAGATGGAGGCGGAGGGAATACCCATGCCGCTGGCCATGACCGAAACCCGCGTGCCCTCATAGTCTCCGGTATAACCCAGGATGTTGCGCACATCGGTTACCAGTTCGGCCCCTTCGAGAAACTTCTCCGCGATATATTTGGCGCGCAGGGGATCACCGGGCAGCAATACGGTGTCAGCGAAGGCGCCGGGGTCGGCATTGATGTGAATCGACATACTTTTTCTCCTGGAGCGATATGATTACGCCGTTGTTTTATTTAGTGGCCTGGCGATCGGCTGGTATGCGCATAGCTTACTTTATGGTCGGTGCGCTGTCGCCTGCGCCGGCCCCGGGGCGGGTATTTTCCTTGCCGGTATCAATATCGAGCCTCGAACGCCTGAAAACGACCCTCAAGCTGCCATTGCAGCCGAGCTTTCTCGCTGCTATCTAAAAAGGCCCTGCAGTTATCCGACAGGGTTTCCCCCGGCAAGTCTTTGCTGCAGGCCTTGACGCGCCTGGCCTCAGTGACATCCGCAAATAAACTCTCACCGGGCAAATAACTGTAGGCCAGTGCATTGCGTGATAACCACACCAGGTCGTCGTAGCCAAGATCGTAGTCCACCACCGCGCGCTGGTATTCACGGGTGAGATCGATACGAAATACCCCCTCATCGTCGGTCGACAGTGCCAGCGGTACGCCGTATTGCCGGTACAGGTCAAACGGGTGCTCGTCGCCTGCTATCTCCAGGATAATGTCGTTACTGGACAGGTTGATTTCCACCAGGATCTGCTGGTCGGCCATTTGCTGCAACAGTCTTTCGTGATCCTGTTCATGGACGATGCTGGTGCCGTGGCCGATGCGACTGGCCCCGGCGATGTTTATCGCCTTGCCGATATTGCCCAGCAGGGCCTCCGGTGGTACCAGGCCCGGCGCCAGTTCGCCGGCGTGCAGCGTAATGTGCTTTGCGGCGTGGGGAAAATGTTGCGCCAGTTGCGCGATCAACTGCATTTGCCAGTCATAGTCGCGCAAGACGATGGGGTGGTCTTCCGGGGCCACAAAATTAACACCGACATAGCGCGGATCATGTTCCACCAGCATAAAAGCCAACACCGTCTGTGCCGCGACCATTTCACGCGGTAGGGTTCTGATGACAGCAGAGATATGGCGCACTGTGACCTGGCAGCCCGTGGCGGCGTCAGGCGTGTCGCATTGTGCCACCTGCTGCCACTGCTGTTCCATTGCGTCAGTGGTGGCCACGGCATCCGCGAAGGCGCGCTGCAAGGCGGGGTTCTCCAACCAGCGTGCTAGCGCGTCGGTTTGTTTGAATTCATTCGCGGAGGCGCCCACCGCCATTGCCGCGGGCATGCCGGTGATGTAAATCAGTTCCAGGTAGTGGTTGTTCTGGCGCGCGGCGCGGTCGGTAACCTCGGCGAGAATATACCCTTCCCTGCCGGGGACAGCGTTGGCAAAGCGCCCGAACGTGGCGAAGGCCTGGCCGTGGCCGGATAGCGGCCGGCGCTCGAAGTTGCGCACAGACAAGGCGTCGATAATCCGGTTGACGGTCTCCGCATCGAACTGGATGTCGGCCACCGGTGTGCGCTGTTCCTGAGTATCGCAGGGTGGCGGCATTATGGTATAGGTGGGCAAGTCGATACATTTGCCGTCGCTGGCGGCCCAGGCGATATAGTTTTCCGCATACACAGAGCCATCCAGATGGGTGTGCAGTTCGCCGCCCTTGGGAAAGCGATAAAGAAACTCACGCAGCAACAGCGGCTGTTCCTTTATCCGTTCAAAATAGGCAGCAGAGGAGCCGGCGCGGGCCGGATCGGCCGATGCCGCAAGCACCAGTGCCAGCGGTATGAACAATAGCGTGAGCAATCTGCAGGACTTCATCTTGTTATTCTCATCTGCCTACCATTGCAGTCGCAGTGACTTAAGACCGCGAAAAACCAGACCTGGATGATACTCCTGGTCCTGTTGCGCCAGACGAATAGCCGGCAGTCGCGCCAGTAAGGTGTTGAATATAATCTCCAGTTCCAGTCGCGCCAGGGGAGCACCCAGGCAGAAATGCCGGCCCTTGCCAAAGGCCAGGTGCTTGTTGGGTGTGCGGCAGATATCGAAATTATCCGGGTCTGGAAAGGCCTGCGGATCGCGGTTCGCCGACCCGTACAACAGTCCTATGGTGTCACCCTGTGCCAGAGAGTGCCCCTTGTATTGCATGTCCTGCAGCACATAGCGGTGGAAGTACTGTAGCGGTGGATCATAGCGCATGATTTCCTCCACGGCCGAACTGGCAAGCTGCGGGTTCGCCTTTAGTTTTTCCAGTTGCTCCGCGTGGCGCAGCAGGGCGAGCATGCCATTGCCCGCGGCATTCACCGTGGATTCATGGCCGGCGTTCAGCAGCAGTATGCAGGTGGAGACAAGCTCGTCGTTTTTGAGCATCTCGCCCTCGTCCTCGACCCGCACCAGTACGCTGATCAAATCGTCTCCGGGATTGGCGCGCCGCTGAACCAACAGATTTTCCAGGTACTGCACAAATTCGGTCGTCGCGACTTCCGCGTCCTGTGCATGCTGCTCAGTCGCGTCTTTCTCGTACAGCCTTACGATGGCGGCCGACCAGGGCCGCAGCAGGTGATGGTCCTCTGGCGGCATGCCCATGAGCGACGCGATCACATGCACCGTCAGCGGGTTGACGAAATCTTCCAGCAGGTCCATTTCACCCCGCGCCGCAAGTTCATCCAGGGCCCGGTCCGCAAGCGCCTGGATACCTTCACGTTGATTGGCGATCTGGGCGGTGGTAAAGCCCTTGACCAGCAGGCGGCGCAGGCGGGCATGGTCCTCGCCCTCGGTTTCCAGCAGGTTGCGGCTGATGTAGCGCTGGTAGTTGGGCAGTTTGTGCCATTTGCTCTGCTCGCGGCGCGTGGCGACTTCGGCTGGGTCGAGTATATGGTCAAGAGTTCGCCCCAGGCTTTTGTGCACCAGCAGGGCGTTAACATCCTCATGGGTGCTGACAAAGGTCACGTCCCACTCGGGGTTGTAGAAGATTGGACTTTGTTCCCGCAGGGCCGCATAAATCGGGTAGGGGTTGGCGCAGAATGCTTCGCTGTAGGGGTTGAAGTCAACCTTACTCATCTTCGGATATTCCACCGGTATGTGTCGCGAGTGTTACCCATAAAAAACCCCGGCACAAGGGCCGGGGTTTGTCAGGTGTCGCCCCGGCCCAGGCCGGAGCTGGTTTGTCGGGATTAGAACTCGACGCTGACGCTGCCACCCCAGATGCGAGGCTCATTATCAAAGGCAGTGTTGTTATTGAAGTCTACGCCACCCTGTATGTTTTCTTCGTCAGTGATGTTGCGCACGAAGGCAGCCACTTCCCAGTCGTAATCGCCGGACGTCTGACGGTAGCCTGCTCGCAGGCCGCCTTCAAACTGGTCTTCGGTCTTATACTCCTTGGTTTCATAGAGGAAGATATTGGTATCACCCTGCATCGCCCAGTCGGTAAAGGCGAAGATCTCGCCTCGGCTTACCGGATAACGGAAGCTTGCGGTAAAGCTCAAGGTAGTCTCAGGTGCCTGGGGGAATGGGTTGCCATCGATATTGGCGAAAAGGATAGGTTGGCCAAATTGGTCGAGCCCCAGGCGCGTCGGATCAGTCGGGGTACATAGGCGGGAGCCACATGTGGCAACCTCCAGGTTACTGTCGTCGATCTCGGTATCCACGTAGGCGTAGCCGAAGGTAAGGTCGACGTACTCATTAACCAGAAACTGTAGGTCTAACTCCATACCCGCTGCATTACTGCTATCGGCGTTAATTACAGTAACCGAGTTGCCATCACCACCTACCACTGAGAACTGAATATCGTCGACTTCGTAATAGTAGACTGCTGCATTCAGGCGCGCGCGATTATCCAGAAATTCAGCCTTGTAGCCAAACTCAATAGAGTTGATAGTCTCTGAGTCGGCGACTGATGATACGCCGCCGAAAGCCACGTCACGACCCTGTATACTCGGTCCGCGGAAGCCGCTGGCTATCTTGCCCCAGACCATGCTGTTGTCGCTCATGTTATATGCCAGGCTCAAGTTGCCGCTGACCTGGTCATCGTCGATGTCGGTGGACTGGCCAGCGGGTGCGTCCAGTTCCTTGTCGTCATAGGTCCAGCGGATGCCTGCGGTTAATGTCCATTGATCGGTCAGGTAATAGTCTCCCTGGCCGAAGACTGCCCAGCTCTCATTGCTGTGGCTAACCGTGGTAGGGTCGGTGAAGCCGGGATCGGTTTTTACATCGAGGTCAGCGTCAAAGTAAAACACACCGGCCTGCCAAAATAGGCGCTCGGCGTCGTTATTGTTTATGCGCAACTCCTGGGTAAATTGCTCCACGTCGGCATCGTCCTGGGTCGCGGACGGGAAAGGAATGAAACCGGGGCCCATCTCTGGCAAGAACACGGCGCCAAAGCCACCGTCGATATCACCAAAACTGTAACCGTTGGCGTTTTCATAGGCGGTGATAGAGGTCAGCGTATAGGCACCGATGTCCCAGCCCACCTTGAGGTTGTAGCCGTCATTGTCATACTCCTGAGGGTTGCCGTCACCCTCATCGAAGTAGACGGTTTCGCGGTCGTAGTTTTCGTTGAGATCGTTATCCCCTGTGGTCAGGACGTTGGCACGAAAAAGTGACGAGGTACCTTCCAGATCGCGGTAGTGGGCGCCAAACAATACATCGATGTTGTCGGTGGGTTGCCAGGCCAAAAAGCCCTTGATCGCCTTTTCCTCGATCTCGCCAAGAGCGTCGCTCTCGCCGGTGTAATCGTTGTCTATCCAGTCATCGCGGTTCTGGGTCAGCACCGCAACACGGCCCTGCAGGTTATCAGTGATCCCTCCGCCTACAGCGCCTTCAAAGTTAACCGTGCCGTAGTCGCCGACGTCCAGCTTGGCGCGACCGGTAAACTCTTCAGTCGGTTTGAAGGATTCGAATTTCACGATACCGGCTGTGGTGTTGCGGCCGAACAGGGAACCCTGGGGCCCGCGCAGCACTTCAACTCGGTCGATATCGAAGATTGGGAAGCTTTTCAGTACGACGTTTTCCTTGACTACCTCGTCCATGATGACGGAAACCGGCTGAGAGGCTGCCAGGTCGAAGTCAGAGTTGCCCAGACCGCGAATGTAAAAGCGCGGAGCGACCCGGCCATTGGACGATTCAATGTACAAGCCTGGTACCCGTGTTGACAGGGCGCGAACGTCTGCGCCGCCTTCAAACAGTGAGGTAAAACGCTCGCCGGACATGGTAGCAATGGAAATAGGCACGTCCATCAAGCTCTGCTCGCGCTTCTGTGCGGTTACGATAACTTCTTCCAGGACCTGGGCGGATGCCAGGCTGGCGCCGGTTGCCAGGGTGCCTGATATGGCCAGCGCTATGGCCGTTTTTGCGCGTATAGGAAATTTCAACGTATTGCTCCTTAGGGTGTCTCGTCCCCGAATATAAGTTGTGTTGTTGTTGGCCGCTGTACTTTTTTTGGCGAATGGAATAGTACTCGCGCGGATGAAGCTACCTTATGCGAGTTAAAGGCGAAAAACTACTTATCGGTAGCACTAAAACTGTTGATAATTAACACAATTTTAGGTTGGCGTAGCATGCAGGTTTGCCCTGAATTGGGCTGGTTGAAGATGGCTTAACTGGTAAACAGCCCTGTATGGTCCATAATACAGCGGGTAAATTGACAAGCGCGGGTGTTGAATTTATGTTGCGACGCCGGTGCAACTGATACCCGCTATTAGAGTGACAGTGCTGCCTTTGCCCGTTCAGGGTCATTAGTTGGCCGTAACCAGATTGAATTCAGCCTGGCGCCCTCAGGTAGCGAGGTCCACTTGGGAGATAACACCATTACAGCAGGAGCCAGTACCCCACCCACAGGAAGGGACAAGCAAGCGGACCAGCCCAGTCTTTCGCTGGTGGATTCGGTGGTGCGCAATGCCGGCAGCGATTTTCACCCGGCCGGGCTGGATGCGGTGCGCATCAACCTCAGTGCCCTGGAGCGTCGAGTGTCTTCGCTGGCCGGTCGCAGGACGGTAAAAAAACAGTGGCAGGCGGCCTGGTTGTTGCGCGCGGTTTCCTTTATCGATCTCACTTCTCTGTCCGGCGACGATACGCCGGGGCGCATCAGGCGACTCTGCGCCAAGGCCAGGCGTCCGGTGCGGGCGGATATCCTGGCCGCCCTGGGTGCCGCTGACCTGAATCTTACCACTGGCGCAGTCTGTGTTTACCATGAAATGGTGTCCACTGCGGTGGATGCCCTGGAGGGCTCGGGCATACCCGTGGCGGCGGTGTCTACCGGTTTCCCCGCCGGACTGTCCCCGCTGGAGACCCGACTGCGAGAGATCGAATTGTCAGTTGCTGACGGAGCCGCGGAGATCGATATAGTAATCAGCCGCCGCCATGTTCTCACGGGCCATTGGCAATCCCTGTACGACGAGGTGAAGGCTTATCGCCAGGCCTGCGGCGATGCGCGGCTGAAGACTATACTCGCCACCGGGGAACTGGGCTCCATGGCCAATATCGCCAAAGCTTCCCTGGTGTGCATGATGGCCGGGGCGGATTTCATCAAGACGTCCACCGGCATGGAGTCGGAGAACGCGACCCTGCCCGTGAGCCTGATCATGGTGCGCATGATCCGGGAGTTTTATGAGCAGACCGGCCAGCGGGTCGGTTTTAAGCCCGCCGGCGGCGTCAGCAGCGCCAAGCTGGCCCTGAGCTACCTGGCACTGATAAAAGAAGAGCTGGGCGATGCCTGGCTGAACCCCGGTTACTTTCGCTTTGGTGCATCCAGCCTGCTCGGTGATATAGAGCGGCAGTTGGAGCACAGTGTTACCGGGCACTATGCCGCGAGCAACCACCACCCCCTGGCTTGAGAAGGTTTCATGAACGACATCACAGAGATATTCCAGGCCATGAGCTACGGTCCAGCGCCCGAACAGGCCGATTATGTTGAAGACTGGCTGGGCCGGCATGCGAGCGGCTTCGAGCTGTTTATAGACGGCCAATGGTGTCAACCACAGACCTCCACAGAGACTATTACCAGCCGTAATCCCGCCAGCGGGCAGGTTCTGGGAAAAATCGCCAGTGCGGGGAAAGACGATGTTGACGCGGCGGTAGCTGCCGCGGCGGCGGCCTACCCCAGGTGGTCCGGCCTGCCCGGGCACGAGCGCGCCAAATACCTGTATGCGCTGGCAAGAATCGTGCAGAAAAACAGCCGCTTCCTGGCGGTGCTTGAGACCCTGGATAATGGCAAGCCGATCCGGGAAAGTCGCGATATCGACGTGCCGCTGGTGGCGCGACATTTTTATCACCATGCGGGCTGGGCGCAATTGCTGGACAGTGAAATGCCGGACCAGCAGTCCCTGGGCGTGGTCGGGCAGATCATCCCGTGGAATTTTCCGCTGTTGATGCTCGCCTGGAAAATTGCCCCGGCTATTGCCGCCGGTAACTGCGTAGTGCTCAAGCCGGCGGAATATACCAGCCTCAGCGCACTGTATTTTGCCCAGCTGTGCCAGGAGGTAAACCTGCCGCCCGGTGTAATCAATATCGTCACCGGGGCGGGGGAGACTGGCGAGCATATCGTCAGGCACCCCGGCATTGCGAAAATCGCCTTCACCGGTTCCACGCCTGTGGGTAAGAAGATTCGCGAACAGACCGCCGGTACGGGTAAGAAACTGACGCTGGAGCTGGGTGGCAAATCGCCGTTTATCGTGTTCGAAGACGCCGACCTGGACAGCTCTGTCGAGGGTCTGGTGGACGCCATCTGGTTTAACCAGGGGCAGGTGTGCTGTGCCGGGTCCAGGCTGCTGGTGCAAGAGGGGATTGCCCAGCGCCTGTTGGAAAAAATTAAAACGCGCCTGCAGGCTTTCCGCGTCGGGGATCCACTGGACAAGGCGATCGATATGGGCGCAATTGTCGACCCGGTGCAGCACGCGCGTATCGATGCCCTGGTCAATGCCGGCGTGGCGGAAGGAGCGACCCGCTGGCAACCGGCCATCGACTGCCCCGACACCGGCTGTTTTTATCTCCCCACCCTGTTAACCGACGTGGATACCAGTAACACCGTGGCCAGCGAGGAGATCTTTGGCCCGGTGCTCACGGTGATGACCTTCCGCACCATGAAAGAGGCGGTGGCCCTGGCCAACAATATTCGCTACGGCCTCGCGGCGAGCATCTGGTCGGAAAATATCAATCGCGCGCTCGAGGTCGCATCCCAGGTAAAAGCCGGCGTGGTCTGGGTCAATTGCACCAATCAGTTCGATGCCGCCTGTGGCTTCGGCGGCTACCGGGAATCGGGCTTTGGCCGCGAGGGCGGTAAAGAAGGTATGTACGAATACCTGAAACAGCGCGAGGGTAAAAGCAGCAAAGCCGGCAACGCAGCCCCGGTTATCGCCACGCCTGCGCCGCACGCGGATGATGCAGGCCGTGGCACCGGGGCTGTCGTGATCGACCAGACCGCCAAGCACTATATCAATGGCAAACAGGTGCGGGCGGACAATGGCCTGTCGCGAATGGCCCTGGATGCGGATGGCGTTGGCGCGGGCCGCGTGGCCGATGGCAGTCGTAAGGATATTCGCGACGCGGTGGAAGCCGCGGTCAAGGCCGGCTCCTGGTCCAGTGCCACCGCGCACACCCGGGCACAGATTATTTACTATATTGCGGAAAATCTGGGGCGGCGCGAGTCAGAATTCCGGCAGCGCTTGATGCAGTTCGCTGGCGCCAGCAGGAAAGCCGCCAGGGAGGAGTTCGCGGCGACTCTGAGTCGCCTGTTCAGCTATGCCGCCTGGGCGGACAAGTTCGACGGCGCGGTACATACCCCGCCGGTGCGCAACGTGGCGCTGGCGGTCAACGAGCCGCTGGGTGTAATGGGCATCGTCTGTCCGGACGTGACGCCATTGCTGAGCCTGGTGTCCCTGGTGGCGCCGGCCATCGCCATGGGCAATCGCGTTGTGGTAGTGCCTTCTGAGCGTTTTCCCCTGTTGGCGACCGATTTCTACCAGGTGCTGGAGACCTCGGATGTGCCCGCAGGCACGGTGAACCTGGTCACCGGGGAGCGCGACGCGCTGGCCACGGTGCTGGCAGAGCACCACCAGGTGGACGGTCTGTGGTATCACGGCTCTGCTGCGGGCAGCGCCGCCGTCGAGCTCGCCTCGGCCTGCAATGTCAAACGCACCTGGGTGAATCACGGTCAACCGCGGGACTGGCTGTCCGCTGCCCAAGGTGAGGGGCGGCAATTTCTGCGCGAGGCCTGTCAGGTGAAAAATATCTGGCTGCCCTATGGTGACGAGAGCCGCGGTGGCAAGGGTGGTTATTGAGTCGTGCACCGCAGACCTTCAGCAGTTAAGCTGTAACGCATGCCCCCCAGCCACCTAAAGGACTGCATTTGATGGCACAGTACACCGGTTTTATCGGCATCTTCGCCATCTTCGCGCTGGCATTCCTGTGCTCGAATAACCGCAGCGCAATCAACCTGCGGCTGGTGATCTGTGGCCTCAGCCTGCAGTTGATCCTGGCTATGTTTATTCTCAGGACCCCCTGGGGCCAGGGGCTGTTCAGCTTCCTGGGCAGGGCGGTGGAGAAGCTCTTGAGCTTCGCGGCTGACGGCGCGGCCTTCGTACTGGGCCCCCTGGCCAATTCGGAAATGATGACCTCGATATTCGGCCCGGCGGGAGGTTTTATTTTTGCCTTCAAGCTGGTGCCCGCGCTGATTTTTGTGGCCTCACTTGCCTCCTTCGCCTACCACATCGGTATTATGCAGCGCATAGTCTCCGCCATCTCCTGGGTTATTTACCGGGTGATGGGTGCCAGTGGTTCCGAGACCACCTCTAATGCCGCCAGTGTTTTTATCGGCCAGGTGGAAGCACAGATTCTCATCAAGCCCTATATGCCGACGCTGACCCAGTCTGAACTGCTTGCCGTCATGGCGGGCTCGATGGCCTGTATTTCCGGCGCGATCATGGCGGTGTACATACAGATGGGTGTTTCCGCCTCTTACCTGATGGCGGCCAGTATCATGGCGATACCCGGCGCGCTGGTCATTTCCAAGATTTTCTACCCGGAGACGGAACAGTCCGTGACCCGCGGCGCGATCAAGCTGGAGGTGGAGAAGACCTCGGTAAACGTGATTGACGCCATGGCCCATGGCGCCGGTGAAGGACTTAAGGTTGGCGCCATCGTTTGCGCGATGCTGATAGCGGCGGTGGCCATCATCGGCTTGCTGGACTACATGCTGGGCAAAGTGGGCGTCATGCTGGTCGCCACTTTTTTTGACTCCGCAAAAGACGTTGTCGTGTTAAATATCGACCTGAATAATCTCACCCTGGGCGGTATCCTGGGTGGGGTGTTCCGCTACGCAGCGCTGGTCATGGGTGTGCCCCTGCAGGATGCGACAGTCGTCGGAGGGCTGATGGGTACCAAGATGGTGATTAACGAATTTGTGGCCTACAGCCAGATGACGCCCTTGATAGAGGGGCAGCTGCTGGATCCGAAATCAATCATTATCGCGACCTTCGCCCTGTGCGGCTTTGCCAACTTCAGCTCGGTAGCCATGTTGATCGGTGGCCTGGGTGAGCTGGCGCCTGATCGTAAGCATGACCTGGCCAGGCTGGGCTTGCGGGCCATGTTTTGTGGCACGCTGGCCTCTTATTTGTCCGCCACAATCGCCGGGATTATCTATACCGATCCGTCCTCTGTCGGGGAGCAGTCTCTGTTTACCCCGTTACTGATTATCCTGGTAGCGTCATTAATCATTCTCGCTTTCAATATTGCCAACAAGCACCCGGAGCGGGTGCCGGCGATATTCGCCCGTCTGTCAAAATGATAAAGATTTTGCCCGCTTTCTTTCACTCGGGGCTTTTCTCGGTAGCTTAGTTCGCTACACTCGCACCCCATGATTCGCACCCAGCATCTGCTCCTGAAATTACTGCTTACCGGCCTCGTTGTGGGGATTATGGTGGTGATCTACCTGGATGTGCGAATCACCTCCACGTTTACCGACAAGATGTGGGAAGTCCCCGCCAAGGTCTACGCGCGGCCGCTGGAATTATTCGTGGGCGCGGACCTGGATGTGGAGGACCTGGTGTACGAGCTGGAGGTGTTGGGGTACCGCAAAGTCAGCAACCCGCGTAAGCCCGGCCAGGTGGCGCGCAACCGCAATCGTTTCGAAATCTATACCCGGGGCTTTGACTTTCCCAACGAGCGAGAGCCTGCCCGACGGGTGTTAGTGGATCTGTCCCACGGTCGGGTAAAAAGTATCGCCGCCGGGGGCGGCTCCGTGGACCTGATGCGCCTGGACCCCGTGCAGATCGGCGGGATCTACCCCTCACATGGAGAGGACCGGGTGCTGGTGCGCCTGGACGATGTGCCGCAAACCCTCAGCCAGGGTCTGCTGGCGGTAGAGGACCGGGACTTTTACAGCCACTGGGGCTTCTCTATCGTGGGCATCGCCCGGGCGGCCTGGAGCAATATGCGCTCCGGCCAGGTGGTGGCTGGTGGCTCCACCATTACCCAACAGCTGGTGAAAAATTATTACCTGACCCCGGAGCGCACCATTGTGCGCAAGTTGACCGAGGTAGTGATGGCGGTACTGCTGGATTTTCACTATTCCAAGGACGAGATTCTCGAGAGCTATATCAACGAGGTATACCTGGGGCAGGAGGGACCGCGGGCGATTCACGGCTTCGCTCTGGCGGCGCGACATTATTTTGATACGCCGCTGCAGCAACTGGGGCTGCACCAGCAGGCGCTGTTGGTGGGTATGGTAAAGGGGCCATCGCTGTACAACCCCTTGCGCAACCCCGAGCGGGCTATACAGCGGCGCAACGTGGTGCTGGATGTAATGGCCGAGCAGGGAGTGATTTCCCCCGAGCATGCCGTGGTGGCGCGAGCCATGCCGCTGGATCTCAACAGCAAGCACCGGATCAAGGATTCCTTTCCCGCCTTCCTGGACCTGGTGCGCCGGCAGCTGCGCCAGGAATACCGGCAGGAGGACCTGGCCACCCTTGGCCTGAGCATTTTTACCAGTTTTGATCCCATACTGCAGCGCCAGGCCGAGCGCAGCACTACAGCGGTGCTGGACCAACTGGACAAGAACAAGGGGCTGGAAAGTGCCACCGTGGTCACCCGCTTTGATTCCGGTGAGGTGGCGGCGTTGGTGGGCGGTCGCCAGGCGCGCTATGCCGGTTTCAACCGGGCCCTGGATGCGCGTCGGCCCGCGGGCTCACTGCTGAAACCGGCAGTCTACCTGGCGGCGCTGGAGCGCCCTGGACAATATTCGCTGGCCACGCCACTGCTGGATACCGCGCTACAGATCAAAGGCGAGGGGGGCAAGTTGTGGGAGCCGCGCAATTTCGACCGGCAGGCCCACGGCGAGGTATTGCTGCATCGCGCCCTGGCCAATTCCTATAACCTGGCGACCGCCCGCCTGGGCATGGACCTGGGTCTGGATACCCTGGTGGATATGCTCAATCGGCTGGGTATAGAGCACCCGGTGCCCAGGGTGCCGGCACTGACCCTGGGTGCGGGGGAGTACTCGCCCATGGACATGGCGGCCCTGTACCAGACCATAGCGGCGGGGGGCTTTCGTATGCCCCTGCGCAGTATTCGCGATATTGTAGACGCCCGGGGCGAGCCCTTGCGGCGATATCCACTGGAATATGATCGCACCGTGAACCTGCAGTCCATGCACCTGCTGCACTATGCCATGCGCGCGGTGATGCGTGAGGGCACCGGGCGGGGCGCCTACCGCTACTTACCCGCTGACTTCGATGTGGCCGGCAAGACGGGTACCACCAATGACGGCCGGGATTCCTGGTTTGCCGGATTCTCGGGGGATTTACTGGCGGTAACCTGGATTGGCCGTGACGATAATGGCGGCACCGGCCTGACCGGCAGTAGCGGTGCCCTCAAGGTGTGGTCGCACTTTATGGCCGCCGCGTCGCAGCGGCCCCTGGGTTATCGTATGCCCGATGGTATCGAACTGCAGTGGATAGACGACAGCAACGGGTACCTCACTGGTGAGGGCTGCCCCAATGGCCGCATGCTGCCGTTTATTGAAGGCTCCGAGCCGCGCCAGCGCACGAACTGCACCAAGCCGCGCAAATCGGGTATCAAAGACTGGTTTCAGTCCCTGTTTGGTAAGGGTTGAGCGCCTGCCATCCGAATAGGGATTGGCAAATCCACCCTTTATTTACCGCCATTGCCACCTGCTGCATGGGGTAAACTAACATCCTTGCCAACTGCGGAGTAAATTTGCGTGCGATCAACTGTTGTTCTCCCGGCCCTGGCGGTGTGTATTGCGCTGCTGGGGGGCTGCTCTATTTACAGTGCCCCGGGCACTAAGCCCGCCCCTGTTGAAAAGGCCCCTGACCCCGCGGTAAAGCCGCCGGCTACCGCGCCGCAGACGCGTCCTTCGACGACTACTGCGCCGGCCAGCGCGGCTTACCAACCGCTGCTGGAAAAAGCTGCCCAGGCGCGCTCGCGCGGCGACTATGAAGAATCCCTGGCGCTGCTGCAGCGCGCCCAGCGTATCGACCCGGATAGTGCCCAGATCTACCTGGCGATGGCCGCGACTCACCAGGCCAGGGGTGATATCAGCCAGGCCAGGGCTGTCGCCGAGCGGGGATTACTGTACTGCAACGGCACGCGCGAATGTGACGCGCTGCGCTCTTATACACGCTAGGCAGTTAGGCCCGGTTAGCAGTCCCGGCAAACCACCGCAAAGCCTTCTTCCCCGGGTTCGAACACCAGCTGCTGGTTGATGCAAGCCGGGGTGTCCCCGGCGGAGTGGCTGACAAAGACCACCTGGGTGTCGCAATTGGCGGCGATATGGTCGATGGCCCGCAACATCAGGGTGCGGTGGTGGCCATCCAGTCCCAGGGTGGGTTCATCCAGCAACAGGATGATGGGCGATTTCACCATGGCGCGCGCCAGCAACACCATGCGCTGCAGGCCGAAGGACAGGGCGTCGAAAGACTCCCTCTCCTGGTGGGCCAGTCCCAGGGCGGCCAGCCATTGGTGCGCGGTCTCTCGCTGGCTATCGCCCCAGTCGTCGAACAGGCCTATGGTGTCAAAAAACCCTGACACCACAACCTCTATCACGTTCATGCCCCTGGCAAAATTCAGGTGCAACTGATTGTCCAGCTGGCCGTATTTCTGTTTGATATCCCAGACACTCTCGCCACTGCCGCGCCGTATTCCGAACAGGGTAATGTCCTGGCCGTAAGCCTTCTGGTTGTCGCCGGTGATCAGGCTGAGCAGGGTGGACTTGCCGCAGCCGTTGGGTCCGGAGATAAGACAGTGCGCGCCGCGCGGGAACACCCAGTTGACGTCCCGCAAGACCTGTAATTCCCCATAGTTTACATTCACCTGATGCAGGGCCAGCAGGGGACCTGTTGCCGGCAGCTGGTATTCACGAGGCGCCGGCGGGGGCAGCTCGGCCAGTGCCGGCAGTGGCGGGTTCATCAGGGCAGTCACTGCCGGCGTGTTGAGGATGGTGTCACGGGGGCCGCTCGCGAGCAGCGTGCCCTCATCCAGCACCATGACGTGACTGATACCCCCGGGCACGTCCTCCAGGCGACGGCATAGCATCACCACGGTGATGGCAGAGTGCAGCAACTCATCGATGACCCGGCGCATTTCCTGCTGGGTGGCGCGATCCAGTCCGTCCAGCGGGCTGTCCAGAATCAGTATGGCGGGATCACTGAGAATGGCCTTGATCAGCAGGGTCTTGCGCATCTCCCCGGTGGAAATGAAACGCAGGCCGCGTGTCAGGATATGGCCTATGCCCAGGCGCTGCACCCATTGCCGGAACCCGGCGTCTGGTTCGCGCCCGGCCAGGATAGTGTCCTGCACCCGCGTCCCGGGATCGGTGGCGTCCGGGCGATATTCCGAGTCATCCAGTTTTTTGTCGCGCGCCACCAGGGCCTGGGCCTGCTCGAAGCAGACATAAGCCAACCCCTGCCGCTGCAGCTCCCGGGACCGCTGCAATTCTCCCGAGAAGTGCGTGGCCTGGCCACTGACCACCCGCGCCAGGCTGGTCTTGCCGGCGCCATTGGGTCCCAGGCAGGCCCACTGTTGCCCATGCTCTACTGTCCATTCGATGTCCCGCAATGCGGGCAGCGCCCGGTACACCAGGTTTACCCGGTGCAGTTGCAGCAGGGTGCTGGCGCTGGCGGTGGATGTTGTCATGTGTCCCCTGTGGTATTTTGTCGGCCGCGCGGCTTGTATCCCCGGTCCGCGGCTGGCTTAATCGTTTTAAACAAAGTTGGAATACAACGCTTGTGTCAGTTCCCCTGCTACAGCTCATAGAGACTCGCCTGGCTGATCACAGCCCGGGGCGCAAGCTGTTGCGACGGTTGATGAAGCGCTCCGCGGTGGCAATGATACTGCAAGTGCGCCAGGGTGAGCTGCATATTTTGATGATCAAGCGCGCCGAGCGCGAGGGGGACCCCTGGTCCGGGCACATGGCTTTTCCCGGTGGCAGGATGGATAAGACGGATGCCAATGGCTACGCGGTGGCGGTGCGCGAGACCGAGGAAGAGGTGGGCCTGACCCTGGGTCCACAGGACCAGTGCATCGGCAGGCTGTCGGATATCAATGCCCGGCCCCACAAGGGCGCCTTTGGCATGGCGGTGAGTCCCTTTGTATTTCGCCTTGAGCGGGAAGTGACCTTTACGCCCAACTACGAGGTCGCCGAAGTGGTCTGGATACCGCTGGAGTTTCTGCTGGACACGGATAACCGCGAGGACATGGTGTGGGAGTTCAAGGGCGCGCGCATCAGCATGCCCTGCTATTTTTATGGCAAACGTCGCATCTGGGGATTGTCGCTGATGATGCTGGATGAACTGATGGACCTGGTGGAGGGGCGCAATACCCAGCGCAAAAGGTGGCGCCGTTAGACGCTGCCCGACATCATTGATCATCCCCGCGCAAAAATGCGCGCGTATCCAGCATCAGTTCCCGCAATGCCGGATCCTCCCGGCTCGCCTGTAACAGCGCATCCGCGTTTACCTCACCGTTCACAAACTGTGCCAGCAGGTCCAACAGCACCGGGGTCATCTTGGGGTCACGCTCCCAGCGTGGCGCCTGCACCAGGTTCCCGGTGACAAAATCACCGCTGCGGGCAAGCCAGTAGCCACCGCAACTGGACAGGCGGTAATCGCCTACGCGTCCATAACTGAAATTAGGGGTGTTCGGATTGAAGCCACCGGGCACGACTTTATCGATCAACTGCAGGGCCATCACCCACTGGCTGCCCACCGGGAACAGCTCCGGCTCGGGGCGGCAGTAATCACCGGTTTTCAACCAGACGCGAATCGGATCCATAGTGGGGTCCCCGCGTAACGGTCGATCCACGGACAGATCGATAGCATTGCCCTTGCCCTGAACCACCGTGCCGCTGACCACCAGGCTGGTGTGCCCTTGTACTTCACTGAAGGACCCCTGCCACAGACACTCGCATTCGGCGCGCGCCGTGGCCGCCCCCAGCATTAGTAGCAGTGCAAACAGCGTGCGCGCCATGGACTTATTGCAGTGCCCGGGCGGCGTCCAGGGCGAAGTAGGTGAGAATGCCATCGCACCCCGCGCGCTTGAAGCACATCAGGGATTCCAGCATTACCGCTTCGCGCTGCAGCCAGCCCTGTTCGAAGGCGGCCATGTGCATGGCGTATTCCCCGCTGACCTGGTAGGCGAAAGTAGGGGCCTTTAGCTCCTGCTTCACCCTTTGCACGATGTCCAGGTAGGGCATGCCGGGTTTAACCATGATCATGTCGGCGCCCTCGGCGAGGTCCAGGGCACATTCGTGCAGGGCCTCGTCGCTGTTGGCGGGATCCATCTGGTAGCTGTACTTGTTGCCGCCCTTGATATTTCCTGAAGAGCCCACCGCGTCGCGAAACGGGCCGTAGTAGCTGGAAGCATATTTGGCGGAGTAGGCCATGATCAGGGTATTGTGAAAACTCGCGCTTTCAAGCTGCTGCCTGATGGCGCCGATGCGGCCGTCCATCATATCCGAGGGGGCCACCACGTCGGCGCCGGCCCGGGCGTGTGACAGGGCCTGTTTTACCAGAACCTCGGTGGTGATGTCGTTGAGTACATAACCACTGTCGTCGATGATGCCGTCCTGGCCGTGGGTGGTGAACGGATCCAGGGCCACGTCTGTGATCACTCCCAGTTCCGGCAGGGCGTCCTTCAAGGTGCGCACTGCGCGCTGTACCAGTGCGTCACTGCTGTAAGCCTCTTCGGCCAGCAGGCTCTTGTGTTCGCTGCCGACCACGGGAAACAGGGCAATGGCAGGAACGCCCAGTTGATGTATCTCACGGGCCTGCTCCAGCAGCAGATCTATGCTCAGGCGTTCTACGCCGGGCATGGAGGGAATGGCCTCGCGCTGGCCGCTGCCTTCCAGCACGAACACCGGGAAGATAAAGTCCGCCGGTGTCAGGCTGGATTCGCGTACCAGCTGGCGGGAGAAATCATTGGCCCGCAGGCGCCTCATCCGGGTCTGGGGAAAGGCGCCGCGCTGTGAATTGAAAGCCATTAGTGGTTACTCCCTCAAAGGCTGGCAAAGGCGAGCTTGGCCGCGGCAACGGTCTGGGCAATGTCGCCGTCACCGTGGGCACTGGACATGAAGCCCGCCTCATAAGAGGCCGGTGCCAGGTAAATGCCGTGTTCCAGCATCAGGTGAAAAAAATGGTTGAAAGCCGCGGTGTCGCAAGCCATCACCTGGGTATAGTTGGTGACGCTGTCCGCGGCGGTGAAAAAGCCGCCGAACATGGTGCCCGCGTGGTTGGTGGTAAAGGGTACGCCCGCGGCATGCGCCGCTTGCTCCAGTCCCGCACACAGCTGTTGCGTGTGCTGGAACAGCGGGGGGTAAAACCCCTCCCGGGAAATGATATCCAGGGTCGCCAGGCCCGCAGCCATGGCAATCGGGTTGCCCGACAGGGTGCCGGCCTGGTACACCGGACCCAGTGGCGCAATCTGTTCCATGACCTCTCGCTTCCCGCCGAAGGCGCCCACGGGCATGCCGCCGCCTATCACCTTGCCCAGGGTGGTCAGGTCTGCGTCGATGCCATAGAAGCCCTGGGCTCCCGGCAAACCGAAACGAAATCCCGTCATCACCTCGTCCAGAATCAGCAGCGCGCCGCTGCTGTCGCACACCTCCCGCAGAGTTTCCAGGAAACCCGGCGCCGGCGGAATGCAGTTCATATTGCCCGCCACTGGCTCCACGATGATACAGGCGATGCGCTCACCCAATTGGGCGAAAGCCTCGCGCACGCCCTCGCTGTCGTTGTAAGCAAGGGTGAGGGTGTGATCCGCCAGTGCTGCAGGTACCCCGGGGGAGCTGGGTACGCCCATGGTCAAGGCACCGGAGCCGGCTTTTACCAGCAGTGAGTCGGAATGCCCGTGGTAGCAGCCCTCGAATTTGACGATGGTGTCGCGGCCGGTAAATCCCCGCGCCAGGCGGATGGCGCTCATGGTGGCCTCGGTGCCTGAGTTCACCATACGCACCATGTCCATGCCCGGCATGATGTCGCAGATGCGCTCTGCCAGCTGGATCTCCAGTTCAGTGGGGGCGCCGAAGCTCAATCCCTTCTCGCTTTGTCGCACCACCGCCTCGCGCACCTGGGGGTGATTGTGCCCCATGATCATCGGGCCCCAGGAGAGCACGTAGTCGATATAGCGCTTGCCCTGGGTGTCAAATATGTAGGGTCCGTCGCTGCGTTCGATAAACACCGGGGTGCCACCCACCGCCTTGAAAGCGCGCACCGGCGAATTCACGCCGCCGGGTATATGCAGCTGTGCGCGGGTGAAGAGTTGTTCTGAGCTGGTCATATGGTTCTATCCTGGGTCGGGGGGGAGATTATCGTGGCTGCGCAAGGGAATATCCAGTCACCTCAAAAGGGCTTGAGCACCGCCAGGATGACAATGCCGAACAGAAACAGTACAGGCACCTCGTTGAAGAAACGGTAGAACACGTGACCGCGTTGGTTGCTGTTGTTGTAGATGGCGTTCACATAGCGGCCGCACTGCAGGTGATAAATGACCAGGAAGCCCACGCCACCGACCTTGAACCACATCCATTTCGCCTGCAGGTAGTAGTCCGGGTTCTGGGCGATCATGGCCAGTCCCAGGGCTATGGCGATGATCATGAACGGGGTTACGAAGCGGTACAGTCTGCGCGCCATCACCGCCAGCTGCGCGCGGGTTACCTGGTGCTCACTGGCGGCGTAGTAGACAAAAATGCGCGGCAGGTAAAACAGGCCGGCAAACCAGCACACTACAAAAATGATATGAAAGGCCTTCAGCCACAGCATAGTCATCGGTCCTCAATAAGCGGCGCGTCCACTACAGCCGCGCCAGGGTGAATTTTTCAATACTTTCCCGGGTCAGGACGCCGTGGAGTATCCGTTTGCCGGTCTTTTTGCTGCGCTCGGCAACGATGGCGGCCTCCACAGTCTGGGCGCGCAAGGTATCCATGGCCTGGCGCAGACTGGCCTGCAAGGGTACCCGGGTCATGGTCCAGCGGCGAATATCCGCCTGTGTCAGGTCGATGGCGGTGTCCTCGTCCAGTGCCTGCTCGCCCAACCATTCCAGCAACTCACCGCCCTGCACCAGGTAGAGATCCTCTTCTTCGCGCTCCAACAGGCACCAGGTGGGTTTGAATTCGATTAGCGGTTCCAGATCCCGGGGTTGCAGCGCTGCCGGTACCGGGACTACCCGGTTATCCATAACCGAGCTGACGTCGGTGCGATGCAACAGCTGGTTGAGCGGATCATCCGGTACTATCCGCTGCAATTGTCGCAATACCGCCTGGTGGGCAGAGCGTTGCCGGAACATTACCGTATTGGTCAATGTCGCGGTAATGATGGCCAGCATGGCGGGCAAGCCGATACTCACCGTGTGGGTCATTTCAATTATCGCCAGTATTGCCGCCAGCGGAGCGTTGAGTACCGCTCCCATGGCGGCGCCCATGCCGATGACCACGTACAGTACGGGATCCGAATCCAGGCTCAGCCCCAAACGCGCGCTGATCAGTCCCAGGGCGCCGCCCAGACAGGCGCCGATCAGCAGGTTGGGGCCGATCAGCCCCACCGGCAAGCCCAGGCCGCAACTGGTGGCGGTAGCCACCAACTTGCAGGCTGCAATCATCAGCAGCAGTGACAGGGCCACTTCACCCTGTACCACCAGTTGCAGGCTGTCATAGCCGATGCCGAGAATCTGCGGTACCCCCAAGGCCAGGGCCCCGGTAATGCAACCGGCAAAGGTAAAGCGCACCATAACCGGCCAGTGCGCCACGCTACCGGTGACCTTGATCAGACGGATAAATGCCGCCGCTGCCAGTCCGCAGCAAAAACCCAGCAGCAGGATCATGGGAATTTCGCCCAGGGAGGCCGCTCGCATGGCGGGTAAGGCGAACAAGGGCTCGTTGCCCGACAGGCTCAAGCTGACCGCCGAGGCGGAAACTGCGGCCAGCATCACCGGTATAAAGCCCACTACGGTGTACTCGGCGACGATTACCTCCATAGCGAAGATGACCCCGGCCAGGGGCGTGTGAAAGGCAGCGGCAATACCGCCGGCAGTGCCGCAGGCGATCAGTACCCGCAGGCTGTTATGGGGCAATCCCAGGCGCTGTCCCAGTAAACTGTTGATCGCGCCACCCAGGTGTACGCCGGGCCCCTCACGGCCACCGGATTGCCCGGTGGCCAGGGAGAATGCGCCACCGATGAATTGCAGCACGGCGTTGCGCAGGGGCAGGACGCCGTAATTAGCGTGCATGCGGCTCAAAACATGCACTATGCCGGTCTCGCGGTCTTCGGGTTTGAGTAGTGAGTAAAGGCAGCCCAGCAGCAACGCGCCCCCCGCCGGGAGTGCGAACCAGGCCCAGCGGGGCAGGGCTTCAAAGTCCTCGCCACCATTACCGACACCCCACAGCCGCGCCAGCTCCACGATGCTCAGCTCGAACCCCAATACCACCAGCCCGGAAGCCACACCGCCCACCAGGCCCAGCAGGGAATAGGCCAGCAGGGACTCGTAGTTGGTCAGGTAGCGCCGGTATTTGTGTAGCAGGTTGGGCACGTGGTAGCCAGCCTCGCAATTAAAATAACAATATTACCAGTTATCTCGCGGCGTATTGCTTTTATACTACGCGGTTCTTTGCGAAGGCATTTGCGGCACAGGTGTGGATGGCATCATGGTTAAGGTAGGGATTGTGGGCGGGACCGGTTATACCGGGGTCGAGCTGTTGCGGCTGCTGGCGCTGCACGAACAGGCGGAGGTGGTGGCCATCACCTCACGCGCCGAGAGCGGCCGCCGGGTGGACGACCTGTACCCCAATTTGCGCGGTCTTTATGATTTGGCCTTTACTGATCCCGATGTGCCAACGCTGGCAGCCTGCGATGTGGTGTTTTTCGCCACGCCGCATAACGTGGCGATGAACCTGGTCCCGGAGCTGCTGGCGGCAGGCGCGCGGGTGATTGACCTGTCGGCGGATTACCGTATTCGCGATGCGGCCCTGTGGTCTGCCTGGTACGGTGAGCCCCATGCCAGCCCGGAACTGCTGCCCGAGGCGGTCTATGGCCTGCCGGAAGTGAACCGGGAGCGTATAGCGAGCGCCAGGCTGGTGGCTTGTCCCGGGTGCTATCCCACCTCGGTGCAGCTGGGTTTTATCCCGCTGTTGGCCAATGGTCTGGTGGATCCGCAGCAGCTGATTGCCAGCTCGGCCTCCGGTGTCAGTGGTGCCGGGCGCCAGGCGAAGGTAGACAATTTGCTCAGTGAGGTGGCGGACAGCTTCAAGGCCTACGGCGTGGCGGGCCATCGGCACCTGCCGGAAATCGAGCAGGGCCTGGCGGACGCCGCAGCGGAGCCGGTGGCGTTGACCTTCGTCCCACATTTGTTGCCCATTATCAGGGGCATTCACTCTACCCTCTTTGCCCGGCTGCGGGGGGATGCAGGTGACCTGCAGGCCCTGTACGAGCAGTGGTATGACCGGGAACCCTTCGTGGATGTTCTGCCCGCGGGCATGTTGCCCCAGACGCGCACGGTGAAAGGCGCCAATCGCTGCCAGTTGGCGATCGCCGTGCCGCAGGAACGCGATACTGTGGTGGTGATGGCCGCTATCGACAACCTGGTCAAGGGTGCCTCGGGCCAGGCGGTACAGAATATGAATATCATGCTCGGCCTGGATGAGCAGATGGGGTTGCGGCAGGTAGGCCTGCTGCCCTGAGTATTGGCCAGGTGAGAGAGTCCCGCTTTGTGCCACCCAGCGTGCTTTACCGGCAACGACGCTTGCGGTTGCTGGTGTTGGCAGCGGCCCTGCTGTTAATGCTGGTGCTGGCGGCGGGTTTCTGGCTGGGCCAGATGGCTGCATACAGTGGCATGGGCATAGACCCGGAGACCTACAGGCGGTTCCAGCAGGAGGTGCCTGAGGCCCACGCCGACCTGGTCACCCTGAGCCGGGAGCTACAGGTAGAGCGCACCCGCCACGAGGTGGATCGCCGCGCCCTGGAGTTGTTACGTGGAGACCTTGCCGCCCAGAAAGAGCAGATTGCCAGCCTGGAAGAGGGTTTGCGTTTTTATCGCGACCTGATGGCTCCGGGGGAGATCACCCAGGGCCTTAGCCTGCGCGGTGTTGAGCTGGTGCAGCAGGGTAACAGCGACCGTTATGCTTTTCGCATCGTGGTTCAACAGGAAGCACGCAAGCACGTTACGCTCAAGGGTGAGCTCTATGCCGAGGTGTCCGGAACCCGGGATGGAGAGCGCGTGAGCTATCCCCTCGCGGACCTTTCGGAGGATTTTGACGGCAGTGCGATGCCGTTGCGCTTCCGCTATTTTCAGGCTATAGAGGGGGAACTCATTATTCCCGGCGGGTTTGTGCCTGAAACGATCAGTGTTGTAGCCAGCACCAGCAGTCCCCGCAAGGCGGAGGCCCGGGGGCAGTACCCATGGCAAGTACAGGAGAGATTTACCCATGTTGGGAAGTAAGAAGTCATCGCTCAGCGTATCTGGCGCCACCACCCTGATATCCCGGGACACGGTGGTCGTGGGAGACCTGCATTTTACCGGTAGCCTCGATGTGGAGGGTCTGGTGCAGGGCAACATTATTGCCAAAGAGGGCAAGGATGCGCTGGTTCGTGTGGTGGAAAAAGGTTGTGTGGAGGGGGAGATACGCTCG
Source organism: Halioglobus sp. (assembly GCA_029287595.1). Lineage (GTDB taxonomy): Bacteria > Pseudomonadota > Gammaproteobacteria > Pseudomonadales > Halieaceae > JAACFI01. The sequence continues at coordinate 23,992 of JARFQU010000044.1, forward strand.
CCTTCAGTGCTGATTAACGGCATGGTCAAAGGCGATGTTTACTGCACACGGCAGCTGGAACTGGCCCCCAAGGGCTGCGTGCAGGGCAACGTGTTCTACGCCCTGCTGGAAATGGCCGCGGGCTCCCAGGTCAATGGCAGCCTGACCCACATGGTGGCGCCGCGTGAGCAGGAAAAAGGGGCAGCGCCGGACCCTGGTGTAGAGCTTGTCGACGCGGGGATGCAGCAGGATCTGCCGGAAGCGGTCGCCTCGAACAAAGTTGACTAAATTAGTCGGATTTATCATAATGGCCGGCTTCAGTAGGCCAGTTGGCCGAAATTCGAGATAAAGATGTCAGTAGCAGAAACATTCAATCCCGGCACCATCAACCTCAGCGCCAGAGCGGTGCAGAAGGTACGTGAGCTGGTGTCGGAAGAGGAAAACGACGAGCTCAAGCTGCGGGTGTTTATCACCGGTGGCGGGTGTTCCGGTTTTCAGTATGGGTTCACCTTCGATGAATTGGCCGCTGACGATGACACTGCGATTGAAAAGGACGGTGTCACCGTGCTGGTTGATCCCATGAGTTTTCAGTATCTGGTGGGATCCGAAGTGGACTACACCGAAGGCCTGGAAGGGTCGCGTTTCATTATTACCAATCCCAATGCCACCACCACCTGTGGTTGCGGCTCATCTTTTTCTATCTAGTCAGCGCCACCCGGTTGCCAGGATATATGCCCCGCAACATCGTCGCCATGGTCCTTTCTCTGGCACTGTCACTGTGCTGCGCGTTGACTCGGGCCGATGGCGGGGGAGCCACTGATCAGCGTTTCGTGGTTGATATCGAGCTGCAGACCCTGGACCAGTTCAACTTGCTAATGCGACGGGCGGAGCAGTTGCTGCTGAGCGGCAAGGTACAGCAACAGGGTGAGGCGGCCGTGGTATTCGTGCTGCACGGGCCCGTCCTGCGCAGTCTGGTGCGGCAGAATTACGCGGCCAACCGGGAAACCGTGGATATCGCCGCGCGCCTGTCTGCCCTGGAGGTCATCGATGTGAAAGCCTGTCGCACCTGGATGGGTGGCCATGGTGTAGCGGAGGGGGATCTGCAGCCCTTCGTAGAGACTGTCTCCTACGGCCCAGCGGAAGTCGAGCGCCTGGTAAAGCAGGATAATTACCTCTATTTCTAGGGGTAATGTGCCTCTTGTTTAAGGCCACGCGGTCGGCCACTGTGGCAGACCTCCTTCCTTCATTACTCGAACAGCCACTACCTATTTCTTTTGCGTGGTTCCAAGGCCGTCTGGCGGGAAAGATCTTTTTATATTTCCCCCGCGCATGTATCGTCAGTCATTGAGGGATCCAGCAAATACCCCTCCCAGGATACGCATGCCAGCGGCTCCGGTAACCGCCGGGGCGTTGCCCGCCAGGCCATCCAGGGTGCGCTGCGCCAGCCAGGCAAAGGCCGCCGCCTCAACCCAATCCGGATTCATGCCCAGCGCCGCAGTGGTATCGACCTTCGCGGGTGCCAGTCTTGCCCGTAAACGATCCATCAGGTCCGCGTTGTGGGCGCCTCCACCGCAAACATACACCTGGTCCACGTCGATCCCGGCGCTGGCAATGCCGCGGGCAATGCTTTCAACGGTAAACTGCGCCAGGGTGGCCTGAATGTCTCCCGGTTCCGCCTGGGGGTGCGCCCGCAATACCTGATCCAGCCAGTCCAGGTTAAAGGCCTCCTTGCCGGTGCTGCGCGGTCCGGTCAGGTCGAAATAGGTGTGGCTCAGCAGGGTGTCCAGCAAACCCTGGTGCACCGTGGCCGAGGCAGCCCACCGCCCATCCAGGTCACAGGCCTGCCCCCGGTGACGCCTTACCCAGTGATCCAGCAGCGTGTTACCCGGGCCGGTATCAAAGCCCTGCTCCAGAGCCATGCCTCGCAGCAGCGTGGCATTGCTGATCCCGCCAATATTGACGATGGCGCGGTTGTTGTGGGGGGCGGCGAACGCCGCTGCGTGAAAGGCCGGTGCCAGCGGCGCACCTTCGCCACCCGCGGCGATATCCCGACGGCGAAAGTCAGCCACTGTGGTGATGCCAGTCACTTCGGCGATGGTATTGGGGTCGCCGATCTGCAGGGTGAATGCGGGGCTATCACCTGCCGCGGAGGCTGGCCGGTGGCGAATGGTCTGTCCGTGGCTACCGATGGCGCTGACCCGGGCCGTTGAGGTGCCGGTCTGTTCCAGTAGGTGCAGTGCTGCCGCGGCGAACAACTGCCCCAGTTCCCGATCCAGGGCACCCATGCGTTCGATTTCCGCGGTGCCGCAATGGCTGATATCGGCAATACGCTGGCGCAGGTCCCCGGGAATGGCGTGTTCGTGCGTGGCCAGCAGCGATACACGATCACCTGTGCAATCCAGCAGGGCGCAGTCTACGGCATCGATACTGGTGCCTGACATCAGCCCGACAAAGAGTCGCCCGGTCATGTTATCAGGGGGTGTTGGTGCTGGCGGCTGCATCATTCAGCGCCAGCTGGTTATTGCTGCGCAGGGACGCCAGTTGCACCGAGGCCTTGCTGATAGCCTGGCGAAATTCCGCCATTTCCTGCTGTGGCAGTGATTTGGCCTTGGGTAGTTTCTTGTGGATAGTGCGCGGGTTGCGGTGCACCCCGTTCATCAGAAATTCGAAGTGCAGGTGGGGGCCGGTGGCGGCCCCGGTGGCGCCCACCGTGCCGATAACCTGGCTCTGTGACACCCGCTGTCCCTGCTTGACCTTGCGCTTGTGCAGGTGCAGGTACTTGGTGACGTATTGTTCACCGTGCTGGATGAACACGTAGTTGCCATTGGCCCGGCTGTCTCCCGCTTTTACTACCCGGCCGTCGCCAGAGGCAAATACCGGTGTGCCGGTGGGTGCCGCGTAGTCAGTGCCGCGATGGGGGCGGCTGGTCTTGTAAATGGGGTGGAGTCGATTGGGGTTGAAGTTGGAACTGATACGGGTGAAATCCACCGGGGCCAGCAGGAAGGCCTTGCGCATGCTCACGCCCTCCTCGTTGTAGTAGCTCACATCGCCGTTGGCATCGCGGTAGCGGTAGGCGCTGAAGGTTTCCCCCTGGTTGGTGAAAGAGGCGGCAATGACCTGGCCATCCTTGAATTTCTCACCGTCCAGGTAGAGCTCATCAAAAATTACGTGGAAGGTGTCGCCCTTGCGCGGATCCTGCACGAAATCGATCACGCCACCAAAGATATTGGCCAGCTCCATGATCATATTGTGGCTGAGGCCCGCGTCCTGTCCTGCCAGGAACAGGGAGGAGGTGATCTCACCCGCGGCCCAGGTTTCGCGTGGTTCGGGGGTGCGCAGGCTGATTTCACTGTCGAAGCCGCTGGCGGTGCGGGTATAGGTAATCGTCTCCAGCGGGGACTTGGTATGACGTACCGCTTCCAATTCGCCAGCGGTATCGGCGCGAAAGCCGATGGTCTGGCCCGGGAAGATGCGACCCAGGGATTTGCCGTCGGGTGCCTGGCTGACCACGTTGTGTACATCCCGGTCATTAAAGCCGGCGCGTTTGAATATCAGCGACAGGTTATCGCCACTGCGCACGGTCTGCCGCTGCCAGGAAGGCTCTGGCGACCCTGTTGCCGGCCACGGTTCCGGGTTGGCCGGCACTGGAATGTTGCCGGCGGGAGGCACCTGTGCGGTGACCTTCGCTACTTCCTGCCTGGACTCAGAGGTGTCCCTGGAGGGCATGGCGAAGATGACGATACAAAGGCACAACAGCAGTACCGCAGCGCTCAGCAGATGCTTGCGGGGCAGGCTATCCAGAGAAAACCCGACCTGCGGCAGCGTAAACTGCGGCAGGGTTCCCTCGTCGCTGCGGATAGCAGTGGCCCCCCGCTGTCGTTTCTCTGCTGGCATGTGTCCCTGGAGTCGCTCGGTATTTGTTGGCCAGCAGTATATAAAAATTCCAGCTAATTCAATAGCCTTTGCTTGGTACCTCCTGCCCGGGGCAGCGCTTCACCAGCAGATGTAGAACCGTTTACGCTGTATCAGGCCTTGCCTCGCGCCTCGCTGCGCACCGGTTGCCGCTGCTCTGTGCGCCCTCTGACCGGGTCTTTGGGTTTGCACCCGGGGGCGCACCTGGCGCCGGGGAAAGTCCACCAAAGCGCGCGTCAAGCCTCAATGGCTGTATTTGCGACATTTCCGATAAATACGCTTTTTACTGATAAATATCTATATAAAACAGTAAGTTAAAGTCTTTCAGGCGCTGGTATCCATGCCCTGGGCCTGTTCCAAAAAGTCCACTTTCTGGAGAAAACTCCAGTTTTCCCTTGCTGGAAACCAGGCCCATACAAATACTGTCATGGCAACTTGGGATGTGTGCCAAGTAACAAATTTGGATTAAAACACGAGGTTGAAAATGACGAACCCGAACGAACAGATGGATATCAGCGGCATAAAAATCGCGGTGATCGACGATGCCAAAACAATTCGCATGATGATGTCGCACACGCTGCGCGGTATGGGCTGTGAGGTTGAATGTGCCGAGGATGGTTACAAAGCCCTGGGTATGTTGCGTCGCTTCAAACCCGACCTGATTTTCCTGGATATCACCATGCCGGAGTTGGATGGCTACCAGACCTGCACGTTGATCCGCAATGCAGACGATACGCGCAACACCCCGGTGGTGATGCTGTCGTCTTCCGATGGGATTTTTGATATCGCCAAGGGCCGCGCGCGTGGCGCGACCGCTCACGTCACCAAGATTCCTCCCGAGAGTGTGTTGCGGGAACTGATTCACAACCACACCAATAACAAAGCGGCCGCCTGATCATGAGCGTGACCGCCTTGGAAACCCTGCACCTGCTGGAGCGAAGCTATGCATTCGATGCTGTGGCCCCTCCGGTGGCAGACAGTGAAGCCATGCGTTGGGTGGGTACCTCGCTGAGTATTGCGGGAGTGTCTCTGCTGGTGGGTGAAGGTGAATTGCAGGAAATTATTGAAACACCACCGGTCACTATTATTCCCGGCACCAAGCCATGGGTGTTGGGGGTGGCGGCGTTCAAGGGTGGCCTGTTACCCATCCTCAGTGGCGATGTGTTGTTTCGCCAGCGCCCCTACAGCGGCCGGGCACGCGACTATTGCATGGTGATCAACAGGCCCGGTATGTGCTGCGGCATTACCCTCAGTGCCATCCAGTGTGATTTGAAATTTCCCATCGAAGAGCGGGATATGAGTCATCCGGTAGACGCGGATTTTGCCAGGTTCTGTCTGGGTGGCTTCAAGCATGAGGGCAGGTTCCTGGCAGTTCTGGATATAGAAAAGTTGGTGGCTGACGAAGATGTAAGTGATGCCGCCGCCTCCGAGATTTTTTCAAGCAAGGGTAATTCTGATGACTAAGACATTGAAAAGTGGCGCTTCCAGTTTCTGGATGGTGGTGATGACTCTGGGGATTCTCGGCTGTCTCGGCGGGGTAGCCTACACCTTCTTTATGGTTCAGCAGGAGGCGGGGCAGGAAGGTGAATACCGGCTCGCCGCAGACGACATGCGCTTGCTGTCACAACAGGTCGCGGTGAACGCGCGTGAGTCAGTATACGGTGAAGAGACCACCTTTGCTGAGCTCAGCGGCAATCTGGAGAAATTCCAATGGCAGCTGCAAACCCTGGAGGCGGTGGGCTTCCAGAATGAGGTTGCCAGCATTGAAGCGAGCTGGGCCCGGGTAAACGAGTCCGCCCGAACCCTGCTGGATGCGGGCGCCCGGTTGGTATTCATTAACGATGTGTCGGCGCAACTGGAGCGTAACATCAAGCCTATCCAGAGTGAGTTTGCCGCAGTGGTCGACATCCTGCGCGATGAGCGGGTGTCATCAGAAACCATCGTGGCCGCGCAGAAAATTCTCTGGTTGACCGAGCGCATTGCCCGCAATATTGACAAGATTCTTGCCGGTGGCAGTGAGAGCCAATTGGCGGCAGATGAGTTTCGTACTGATGCGGCAGATTTTGTGCGCATTGTCGATGCGCTTAAAAATGGCAGCTCGCTGATGGGCGTGGACAAACTCACTGATGCCGATGCTATCGCTGCTATCGATACTGCGGCGGGACTGTTCTCAGTCGTTTCTGCTTCCATAGAACAGATTGCCGGTGCTTCTGAAGAGCTGCGCCAGGCGGCTATCGCCCGGGAGTCCATAGCGGTTTCCAGTGTTGCACTGTCCGATGATATTTCCGCCCTGGTGCCGGCTATCGACAAGCTTACCCTCACACGGCTTTATGACCGCGGCACACTGATGGCTCTGTTCGGTGCGCCAGGCGTACTGGCGGTAGGGCTGTTGGTAGTGATGTACAGGGGGCAGCGCCGCCGTGTGGTCTACACCGAGCAGGGTGTGGCTGAAATCAACAGCGCTCTGGTGAAAATTGCGGAAGGTGACCTGACTGTTCAGGTGCCGGAAGAGAATACGGTCACCCAGGAAATTGCCAGGGAGATCAACGCCTCCACACAGCGGCAGCGAGAATTGATTCGCAATATCCTCACGCCGTTCGAAATTTCATCCGAGGGCATTACCAAGATTGGTGTCACCGCCGAGGGACAGGTGGAAAAGGGGCGCGAGTTGACCCGCTCAGTGGTGGAATCGACCACCGCGGCTACCGAAATGGTGCGTACCAGCGAGGAGATCAAGTCGTCCACGGTCGAGGCGGCCAGGACATCGGAACGCAATCGCCAGCGTGTAGCCCAGGGTTACGAGCTGACCAAGGATATGTCCAAAGCCTCGGCGAACGTGCGCGAATCGGTGCAGGAGACTTCCAAGTCCGCGAAGCGTCAGGGCGAGTTGATCCAGTCGGTGACAGCGGCAGCGGAATACATTCAGGCACTCAATACCAAGATCTCGGTAGTGGCGATCAACACCCGGATCGAGGCGGAGAAGGCGGGGGAGCACGGCAGGCCTTTCCTGGGTATTGCCGAGGCGATTGGTGACCTGCTGCGCGAGGCGGAGGAAGAGGGGCGCAAGATCATTTCCGAGGTACGCATGTTGCAAAACCTGTCGGCTGACAACCTGGCCAGTATGGAAAACACCGTGGGTACGGTGGTGACCATTCTGGAATATATCGACCGGCTGGACAGTTCCCTGGAGGAAATCAATGCAGGCTCCTCCGCGATCACACAGATTATTAATTCCGTGGACGATGCCGCGGGCCAGTCCGCCAATACTGCGCAGCACATGAACGCATCAATGGACCAGATACGCGAGCGCAACCTGGATATCAGCCAGTACAGCGAATCTACCCAGGTTGGCGTGGCCAGCCTCAAATCCTCCATGCAGGACGTGGCGGAGAACCTGCGCCAGTTCAAGATTGAGCGCGACGGTGCCGGCGAGATGAAAGTGCCGGAGCTGCGTGACCTGCGCAAGATACAACAGGCCACCAGGGTTTATCGCGAAGAGGAAATGCAGGCACTGGAAGAAGCCACGGAGACACAGGCCTCCGTATGATGCCAGCAACGGTTCGCCGCCCCAGCGCTATAACCAGTGACCAGCTGTGGATGCTGATGCGGCACCTGCGTGACTATGCGGGTATCAAGATCGACAGCACCCAGGCGATCATTTCCCAGTGCATCTACCAACGCATGGAAAGCCTGGGTATTACCGATGTCGACGCCTATCTCGCGGCCTTTGACGCCAGTATCAATGCCAGGGCAGAGTGGATGGCCCTGATAGACCTGTTAACGGTTAAGGAAACCCGCTTCTTTCGCCAACCCGAAGCCTTTGATTGTGTCGCGAACTACGTGGAGACGCTGCTGCAGCAAGGCCCTGCCCCGAGTGCGCTGTCTTTCTGGAGCGCGGGTTGTTCCGCGGGACAGGAAGCCTATTCCCTGGGCATGGTGATTGAGCACATCCTTCGCCGTCACCAGCCCTGGTTGCAGTGGCATGGAATAGGTACGGATATCAGTTTTGAAGCTGTCAGCGCGGCCCAGCAGGCCAGCTACCCCGGCGATGCCCTGCGACATGTCCCGGCGGACTACCGCAAGTGGTACATGGTAGAGGAGCCGGGCGGCCAGTGGACGGTGTCAGCGAACATCAAGGCACAAACACATTTTTTTCACAGCAACCTGTTGCACGTCAATAGTGCGCCGTTTGCCGATTTCAATATTATTTTTTGCCAGAACGTACTGATCTATTTCGAACGGGACAAACAGCGCTGGATTATCGACCAGCTTGTTGACCGCCTGCGCATTGGGGGATTGTTGATCCTCGGTGCCGGGGAAGATGTGCGTTGGCTGAACCCCGATATGCGCCGCGTGCAATGGCCGGGTGTATGTGCATACAAGAAGACTGGAGACTGAACTAGTGGCTAATAAACCGGATATCGTTTCCCTGAAGTGGGTGATAAGCCTGATGAACAAGCAGGCGGAGAATGCTGAGGCGGCGCTTGTTGCCTACGGCAAGGATCCGTCCCAGAAACAGTCGCTGTTGCAGTGTATGTGGGCGGTACACCAGATTACGTCGACGCTGCGTGCCCTGGGCATGAGAAAAGCCGAGATGCTTACCCTGGAAATGGAGCGCAGCCTCAATTTCCTGTACAAGGACAAAGTGGTTGGTGAGCGCCGCAAGCTGACTATGGGCGGCCTGATGCAGGCGCTGAAGGTTATCCCCGCCTACCTGGCACACACCCAGAATGTGCGTATGGATACCGGACGCGGGCTGGAGCAGTACGTGAACGACCTGCGTCGCTGGGTCGGTGAGCGGCCGCGTCCCCAGGCTTTCTTCTTCCATATGGAGATTGATCCCTGTGTGGGCATCACCCAGGGCGTTACGCCGGCGACAGACAGTGAGATCAAGAGTCGTGCCAACGTGATGCTGGCGCTTTATCTCGAGATGGCCAAGCAGGCCCTGCGCCGGCGCAGCGTCAGTGAGAGCATGAAGACAGTGGCGCGCATCGCCAGGAAGATGCAACAGCTGTTCCAGGGAACTCCCCCGGAGCGCTTCTGGTTCACCATGATAGGTTTGTGCGAGGGCGTTGCCGGCGGCCTGATCGTGCCGGATGAATGCATCGCCCAGATCTTCAAGTCCGGCGCCTTCACGATCAAATACGCGCGCGAGCACGGCGGTGCAATCGACGACAGCGTCGACTATGACAGTTACCTGCAGCAGATGCTGTACTACATCGCCTCCTGCAAATCCAAGCCGGTGCATATCGCCGGTATACGCACGGTGTTCGGTATTGACGACGATACTATTGATACGGCAAATCGCGGTCTGGTGCATATCGATGCCCTGGTAACTGCCCTGAGTGGCGCGCTGGAGCAGCTCAATAGCGTGGTCGACTACATCAATACCCATGACCTGGTGGCTTTTGCCTTAGGCAACAACCACACCGAAGACGCGGCTCCTGCAGAGGCTATTGATGCAGCCCAGTATCGCCTGGTCGCTGCCGGGCAGGTCAACCATGCGGATTCGCTGAAGCGCGTGCAGCGCCAGTTGGAAGACGTACTCAAGGGTGCTTACGCCGACAGGGCGGCCCAGGCTGACCAGGCGGTGAATGATGTCATCCGGGGCATCGTTGATGTGAAGCTGGACCTGGAGCATAAACTTGAGCACGGACTGTGCAGCTCTTTCTCCAGTCGCGAATTCGAATTGCGCGAGAGCGTCACCTCTGCGACGTTCACCCAGATGAGCCTGGTGGAAAACTACCTGCACCAGATTCTGCGGCGCAAGGCACTGAAGTCCGCACTGGACAAAAAGCCACTTGGCCTGGAGAGCGTACATCGCCTGACAGTTGCCCTTAACCGTCATCTGAACAAGACCGATAAAGGACATGAGGAGCTGCGCCAGGCGGTTCGCGACGCAGATAATGGCGATCCGGATATCGATCTGCTGTACAGCCTTGCCAAGGAGTATCTGGAGCAGCTGGAGGATTTGCCAGACCGCAAGGCGATTAACATGTCGCTGCAATTGCTTACAGAGATTTCCGGCGCCCTTGCCTTTGCCGGCATGGAACGTGAGGCCCGGGTTATCGAGCAGTGCCACAAGTGGCTGGTAGCGGCGAGTAAGGCGGGCAGTGTGCATGAGGACGAAGCCTTTGGCTGTTTCGCCGACGCCTTTGCGCAGATAGAAATGCACCTGCAGTGTTCACTGATAGACCCGCTGGAAGATACATCACACATGGTTGCTTTTGCCGAGCAGCGCGCGGCAGAGCTGGACAAGTGGATCAGTGAATTATCGACGGTGGCGGGAATCCCCGATGTGAACGCACAGAACGGCGACAACATCCGCGTTGCTCCCGTGGTGGCGCAGGTCAAGGACGCTGATATTCCGCCGCAGTTTCGCGAGGTGTTTATCGAGGAATCCGATGAAATCGTGGCTGAGTTGGCTGAACTCGCCGCACAGTGGGGCGACGACCCGCAGGTTAATGGTGTATTGCGGGAGATGCGTCGTCACTTTCATACCTTCAAGGGCAACGGACGCGCGGTAGGCGCCAATATCCTGGGCGAGCTGGGCTGGGCCGCCCAGGATATGCTCGACCGTGTGCTGGATGGCGACCTGGCTCCCAACGACAGCGTGCAGCAATTGGTTGACGAAGTGGTAGCAGCGCTGCCTGACCTGGTGATGTCCTATCGCCGTGCGGAGGGTCCTGATCTCGAGCGCATCAGGCATCTGACACAGTCTTGCTTCCACCTGGCTGAAGGCCGTGAGCGGGATCTGGCTGATCAGTTCCCCGCTGCACAAGATGTGGTGACTAGTCCCTCAGAGCTGCAACATCAGCCTGTGGTGAACGAGACCCTCACTCACTAGCGACATTGTCGCAGGTTTAACTGGATACTGGAGAAAACTCGTGTATACGGAAAACAAATGTAAAAATACAGTAACCGATAGCAGTGCGGATTCGGTGGATGACGCCCAGGAAAAAAGCCTGCGCTGGCTGCTGGAGATGGATCTCGATGACCCGGAGGAGAAGCTGTTCAGCGTTTCCGGCAATGAGTATCTCGATCAGGGCCTTTCGGATTACGAGGCGGAGGTGGCGTCGCGCCCAATGTTCCGTGGCAGTACCACCAGTGATGATCTGTCCAGTTATGTGGCTGAGGAAATTGTTATTTCCTCAGAGGGCGAGAAGAGCGATATCTATTCGGCCGACCAGCGCAACGGCGTGAGTGACGAGGATGAAACCAGTTCTGAGGAATGCATGGCGGTCGATTATTCCACGGGGTGGCAGGTAGTTGAGCATGAGTTGCTGGACCAGGTGGTCTCCGAGGGAGAGGACATTCTTGGCCTTGCCGCAGACGATGATATCGGTGAGAAATTCATTGCGATCAAGCGGGTCAAGCGCTCGATGGATGACGAAGCGATAGCTGCGGCTGCGCCCACCGACAATAATGTTGTGGCGGATGCAGCGGCAAGTGTTGAGGACGCACCCCATGACAATACGGACCTGGTGGAGCCGGTGGAATACGACCTTACCGGGATTACCCTGGCGGAGCAGGTGAACACGAATGCAGCAGATTCAGACCTGATGGCAAATGCCGTGGCCGAGGATGAGTCCGGGAGCATGGATTTGGATCTTGACGACCTTGATAGAGAGCAGTCGGAGCCAGTGGTAACGGCGCAGGGTGATGCCGCTGACCAGCCTCTCGCCCTGAGCGAAGCGCCAGTGACTGGCCTGGTCGCCGTCCCGGGCGCCCATAGCGTGGCCAACGAGGATGTGATCCCCGGGGTGGAAGATGCAACTTCCCCGGTAGAGCCTGCCGCAGAGACGGCCCGCGCCGAGGATGTGGTCGACTATATCAGCAATACCCAGCCCCCGGTCGATGACGATGCCTTCGACCAATACCTGTTGGCGGGCGAGCACCTGCAGTCTATCTTTTCCGGGCAGGAAGAATTGGTTGTGGAGCCCGCCCAGGGAGTAGTCTCTGTCGATCCCTCGGCAGGCGATTTTATTGACTACCATGAAGATTTTCTCAGCATGGAAGGCATCGACCGGGGCAATGTTTCCGCCGTTGCCGGGGTGATTTCCGGTGCGATGGAGGAGATATCGGAATTGGCCCGGGAGCGGATTCGCGAGCGTGGCCTGGCGTCTGAGGCTCTCGCGGTAGATGTCATGCTGGGCACCGATGCGGAATCGATCAAGCGCTGTTACGCAGAGGGCTTTGAGCCGGTAACCGCGATCTGCAGGCAATTGCCGCTGGCATTGCGGGAGTTGCAGCAGCCCGAGCTGGATACGATTTACCTGCGCCTGTTTAACGGGCAGACCAATGAAAACTGGAACGACCTGTTCAGCGTCGACCCGGTAATGGACGTTCAGGACATGGACGCCGCATGCGATGACCTGCTGGCTGAGGAGGGCGCTTCGGTGCCGGCTGAAGTGGCGACGGATCAGGCCGAGCAGACCAATGGCGTTGACTGGCTTGCGGTGGAAGGCTTTGGTGAGGACAGCCTGGAGCAGGACTTCGCCCTGGGTATTGATCTGCCCGCAGTCGAGCAGGAACTGGATATCGATGAGGTATTTTCCGGCACAGTTTCCGCAATCGGGGTTGCTGATGAGATTTGTGGCGTGGATGTTGACGAATTCGATCTGGCGGAGCCGCAGGAGGAGCCACTGGAGAACTTGCCCGCAGCGGAGCCGCAGGCATCTGTAGAGATGCAACAGGAATCGGTGGGGGCGTCCTGGTGTATCCCCGAGGGGATAGCCTTCAATTACAGCAGCCAGAGCAGTACCGAAATTTTCTCGGATTTCCTCGATGCCTTCATCGAGGAGAGTACTTCCGAGGTCGAAAAACTAGAGGATGCCTTTGGGGAGTGGGAGAAAAATCCGGCGGATGATGCTGCTCTGGCGCCGGTAGCTCGCACGCTGCATACCATCAAGGGTATTGCCAAAGGCGTGGGCCTGCAGCGCTATGGCACCCTCATACATAATTTTGAGACACTGCTGGAGGCCATGCCGCGACCCCAGGATGGGCTAGAGGGTGAGTATTTCCGCATGGTCAATGCCTGGCTGGACGCCGCGGTACGTGGCCTGGAGCATGTGCGGGAGAAGCGCTGTGATGTCGCCAGCGAATTTCCGGTACAGGCGGTGGTCGCGACACCTTCCCAGGTCGTTGAGCAGGAGCCGCTTGAGGCGCAGCAAGAGCCTCAGCAGGTGACAGAACCCGCGCGGCCAATCAGCCAGAGTAAACCCGCCGCTGACTCGCGGCAGAAAAAACGCGACCAGCAGTTGGCCGACGAGGGCGCCAAGGCCCTGGCTGCCCAGCAATCGGTGCGTATCACAGCGGAAAAACTCGACCACTTATTGAACCTGACCAGCCAGGCACAGCAACTGGGGGTGCGCTCTGCACAGAGCTCCACCCGAGGCAAGCGTGCCGCAGCGGAATTGCGGGGGCGTTTGTCTTCAGTGCGGGCACAGATTGCTACCATCGCAGACCGTTCGCTGCTGCAGGTAAACTCCCGCGGCGGCCGCACTACACCAGACCTGGACGCGCTGGAGATGGATCAGTATTCCGAGTTGCAGGAGGCGGCGAGCATCCTGCGCGAAGGTGTCGAGGACCTGGCCGACCTGGTGGAGCTGGCAAATCGTCAGAATACCATGGTGGAGACTCTGCTGAAGCAGCAGGCGTCGGTTATCACCAGTATCAGTTCCTCCATCCAGGCTGCGCGGGTGGTGCCGGTGTCGCGCCTGATGCCCGGATTGCGCCGTATCGTGCGCACCGTAAGTACAGACCTGAATAAGTCCGTTTCTTTCAAGGTGCTCAATGAGGCCGGCGCACTGGATCGCGATCACTATGCGCGCTGCCAGATTATTCTGGAGCATATGGTGCGCAACGCAATGGACCACGGTATCGAGACGCCTGAGGACAGGTTGGCCCAGGGTAAACCCACGGCTGGCCGCATTACCATTGATGTGCGCAAGTCCGGCGGTGATTACATTATCCGCCTGTCTGATGACGGGCGCGGCATCGATCCCGACGCCATCCGTGAGTCGGCGTATAAAAAGCGCCTGGATGTGGATGTCGACAAGCTCACCGACGACCAGGTCATGCGACTCATTTTTCACAAGGGCTTTTCCACCGCGAATACCCTGAGTGAAATATCCGGTCGGGGCGTGGGCATGGATATCGTTATGAGCGAGCTGCAACAGCTGGGCGGGGATATCCAGATCCAGTCCACCGTAGGCCTGGGCACTTGCTTTGAAATCAGGATCCCGGCCAATGTCACGGTTAACGGGGCATTGTTGGTCGCGGCGGGTGAGCAGTCCTACGCGATTCCGCTTAATGGGCTGATCGCCGTGGAGCAGGTGCCGGTGCAGGACTTCTACAGTGCGGTCGAGTCTGGAGAGACACTGTCTTTGCTCGATATGGATTGTGAACCCGCTTACCTTGCGACCCTGTGCCAGAGAGAGCCCCTGCCGGATCGCGGTACCTGGGGTGCTACTGTTCCGGTGATTATTGCCGGCACGGAAGAGCGTTATATGGCTATCGCTATCGATAATGTGGAGGAGGCGCTGGAGCTGGTAGTGCGCTCCCTGGGTTCCCAGTTCTCGGGGGTGCCCGGCCTCGCGGGCGCCGCCACCACGGCAGACGGTGACGCTATTGTTGCCCTGGACCTCAACCTGTTGGTCGGCAGTGTGGATGCCGGTGGCATCTCCACTATCGCAGTAGAGCGACCTGAAGAAGTTGGTCTGCTGGCACTGGTGGTTGATGATTCGCGCACCCAGAGGATGGTTGCGACCAGTCAGCTGGACACTGTAGGTGTGGAGACCGTGACCGCGGAAAACGGCATGGTGGCCATCGATCTGCTCAACAGTACTCATCGCCTGCCCGACGTGGTGCTGCTGGATGTGGAAATGCCGGTGCAGGACGGTATCGAGACCCTGCGGGAAATTCGCAAGTCGCGTCGCTTCGGGCACCTGCCGGTGATCATGGTGACCTCTCGCACCGGGAGCAAGCACCGTGCACTGGCCAAAGAAGCGGGTTGTAATGGTTATATGGGCAAGCCCTTCAATTTTCAGGCCCTGGTTGAGCGCATCAGCGAGCTGACCGGTCATGAACTGCATCACTCCTGAGGGTTGCTTATGACAGATTTGGAGGAGCATGAAGCGGACGGTCAGTGGTGCGTATTGTTACCCTGTTCCGACAGTGAGTTCTGGGCTGTGCCCCAGAACGCCCTGGCGGAAATCGTGACCCTGCACGCGGTGCCGGAGCAGCCTCCGGAAGAACTGCAGTGGCGCTCAGAGAGTGTTCCAGTACTGGATTTTGGTCGCGATGACGGTTCCCGTTGGCGCGAGCGGGTGGGCGGCTCCGGACTGGTCGCTGTACTCCTGGGTTTGGAAGGCGAAGGATGCGATTACTGGGGTGTCGCTGTGCGCGGTGAAGGTCTCGCTGTGAGGCGTGTGGCGCCAGCGGACGTGCAGGATGCGCCGGATGCAGTAGCGGAGCATGCCACTGCCGCTTTTGTGCTGGGAGGTGTCACCTACCAGGTGCCGGACCTGGTGGCTTTGCAAAGAAAAATTGCGGCGAGCATGGCCGTCGCTTGAAGATTGTACAAGAGGTGTGTTTTGCAACTGAATGACATAGCGGCTCGGTTGGATCGGGCTTTCGGTGATGAGCTGCCGATTTCCGAAGGTCTCCTGGTAGCAGGTGACCTGCAGCGCCTGCTGGCCGATGACAGTTACCAGCTTTACCTGCAGGACCAGGTAAGTCGGCAGGTAATTCGCGATTACCTCACCAACGCGGTAGTACTGGGGCACCTGCCGGAAGCGCACCTGGACCGGTTTTCCGGACAGATCGCCACGCAGGAGGGGCGCAATGCCCTGTCCTTGTACATGCTCATGCATGCAGTGGAAGACGCCGGGTTTCTTGTTGAGCATGAGGAGACGGGGTCTTTACAGCCACTGGGTTCCGCGCCCGCGCCGACACCTAATTTGACCCTGGTCCCCAAGTAGCAGCTTGCTCCGCCTCTCCCTGGCACGCCACAGCCCGCAGGCGCATTGACATCTTTATCGCCTCTGGGCGGCAGGAACACGTGGCAGCCACACTTTCCGATTATAAAAATATGACCATTTATGCTTATTTTTGGCGAAAATTAGAAAAATAATTAAAAATATAGCCATATATTTACTAATAAATTAATAAAACTAAAAATATGGCACTCAACGTCTTGAGTGCGTTTCCCTGCCGATCTATAACGTAACTGACACCGCGGCGTGCGCGGTACCGGGGGCGGCCTCCCCTGGCAACTAACAGAAACAATAATCAGTGGCGGGGATACAGATATGTTGACACTAACACCGACAGCAGTGGTAGACAGGGAGCCAGAGAATGGTCCCGAGGTTTTTGCCGTTATTGGGGGCAGGAAGGTATTTCTGCCCGGGGATGCCAAGTACGTGATGCAGGATCGCCGGGGGCTGTGGTATTACAGCAGCCGCAAGCCTCGCCCGAAAGAGGGTGACTGGACGCCGAATAAAACCAGCATCGCCTGCCGTACCGAGCAGGGCTATGTCCGAGCGCTGAAAACGGATACTGAACGGCAGTGGCTGGACACCTGCCAGAGAACAGTGCGCATGGTATCCAGTGCCGGCAACCGTCGTCCTGCAGAAGACTGATTTTTTGGGAGGCGCGCCGGTACTTAGTACTCCGCTGCCAGGCAGCGCGCCTCATCATCTTCGTACAAGCCCGCCCAGCGGCTGATTTCGGCCAGGTTTCGCGCCAGCATCTTCGTTAAGTCCTGTTCCAGAACGCGGTAAGCGTCCTGCCATACCCCGATTTGCATGACCAGCGCACAGCGCTGTCGCAGTGGCATCACGGAGGGCAGCTTGAGTGGGTCCAGGGGCTGGCTCTTGAAGCCCGCGCTCAACACCGAGGCGACCACCTCATCCTGCCGATTATCGTTTAGCTCACCCTCGAAGCGCCGCAGCGGCATCAGTAGCTGCTCGCGTTGGGGGAAGTGCGGGTCTGAAATAATATTGTGCACCCACAGCGGTAACTGGGCGCGCAGAGTGCTCAATTGCTCGGCAGCCGTTAGCTGTTCCAGTGAGCTGACCCCCTCGGGTGTGACCACACGCAGGGCGAGTTGATTGCGGTCGTCGAAACCATAGGGCTTGAAAGTCGGCATTCTCGCGCCTACCAGGGCTACGTGGGTCAGTTGAAATTCCGTCATGGTAGTGGCTACCCCTTCTCTACTATGGTGTAAGCATGAACGTAACGGGAACAGGAATGACCAGGTTGCCGCTGTCTGTGGTGCTGAATTCAGCCACAGCGACCGGGTCGATACTGCCCAGCGCGTCGGTCCCGAACGCCTGTTCGGCGGCCTTGACCGCGGCTTCGTCCAGGATGTTGTGCCCCGAGGACTGAACCACGGAAACCTCCAGCAGGCTACCGTCTTCCCTCAGGCTAAGATCCAGCTCCAGCCGGCCTTCCAGACCCCGCTTTACGGCGCGTCTCGGGTATCGTATTTCGCCGTAGACCCGGCTAACCACCCCGGTGTGGAATGCCGACAGGCGTTGCGAGTAAAGTTTTATATCCATATTGGCCACGTCGAGTCGGGCGTCTTCTATCAGCCCCTGTACTGGCGTTAAAGACGCGACCTGAATTGCAGCTGCCGAGCTCACGGGTAGTCCCGGGTCTACGACGCCCGTCGCGGCCTCTGCCACTGGCGGCGGCAAGCTGAATCTGGCCCTGGCTTGTGGCTGTACTTCCTCCAGGGGCACCGTGCTCGCGATACCGGCGCCTGTGGCAGTGTCTGTGAATTTATCGGCAATGGGCTGGGCTTGTTGTGGTGCTGTCCATGCGACGACCTGTGCACGGCGCTCGCTGGTGTAAGTGGATTGCCGCAGCATGGCGAGCAGCTCGGGGTTGATACGATCTGCCAGGATGCTGTTGCGAAATGCGGTTGCCGAGCCACGCTCGCCGATCCAGCCCATGACGAGGTAATTCAACACCTGGGTCCCTGGGCTGCGCGCGAGCGTATGGGCATTGAGCTGTGCCAGTGTATCGCCATCGGGGCCAAGCTTTATTTCCAGTCTATCGCCGGCATACAGGCTGCCCCGAACCGCCGATAGAATGGTATTGGCAAATGTGTTGGTCGCGGCGCCGGGAGCTTCACCGGTGGCCACCTCGCTTTGCAGCAGCATGCTGCCCAGCAAGCTGCGCATGCTGGTGCGTCGGGCCACCACCCGGTACTCCATTATCTTCGGTCCCGGGTGGTCGATGTACTCAAAAGGCCTGCTTAGCGATGCGTCTACATAAATACCGCCCAGGTAAATACTGCGCCCGGTCTCCTGGTGCACGGCCAGCCCAGCAAGCTGCATGCCGGAAGGTGTTTGCTGCGCGATGCCGGAAGCGGCATACAGTGCGGTGAGCAGTAGCAGCTTCCTTATTGTTTTCGCCCACGGGTGTTGCATGGTTGTTGTTGGTCACTGTTGTTGCTGAATGACAAGAATTGCAAACGGCATCACGTCTGCGCAACAAAAAACCGGAGAAAACTGCAGTTAGGCAATTTTCTGCAAGAAAGTAGAGAAAAAGCTTGAATTTAAGGTGCTTTGGGCTAGCTCACCGCGGGCGGTTATTGGCCCTGGGAGTAGCGCGCAGGCAGCAGTTTGCGTGACGTGTCGCGGCGTATTTGTCCCAGTATGCGCTTCTGGTAGCCCGCTATTTGCCGCACACTTTCCAGTGCCGGGAACTGCAGTAGTACCTGCAGAATATCCTGGAATAGCGCGATGCGTGGCAGTCCCCGGTAAATGCCCAGGTAGGAGCCGGTCATGGCGGTCAGGGAGCGGGTCAGGTGCAGATAGTCGCTGCGGATAACAATGCCCTGGCGACTGATCGCAGTGGCCAGATTAATGGCCAGTTCCAGTCTTCTGGTGAGGCCGTCATGACCTTCCCGATAGAGGGCGAGGGCGAAGTCATAGCCCAGGGGGCTGACACTGGCGTCAGCCAGGGTTCCTTCCGCCAATTTGATCAGCTCCGTGCGCGAGGCGGCAATTTGTTGTGGTTCCGGGCTCAGCTCGATCACGGCGTCGGCGATTGCTTCCGCGTCGCCCATCAATACCGCCTGCAGGTACTTTAGCGCCGGCTTCCAGATGTGGCTGATATCTATAGTGTTGCCCCAATCGATCAAATACAGCTGATCCTGCTGCGCTACCAGCACATTGCCGGGGTGCAGGTCGCCGTGGAATTCCCGGTACACGAACAGGTGCGAAATGACCGTGTGCAGAAAATCCCGGCCCACCTTGCGCCGCGCTCGCCGTGCCCTGCGGCCTGCGGGCGGCCCGAAGGCGGCATTGAGGCTGGCGGCAGAATCCACGAATTCCATTTCGATAATCCGGCGGGTGCTCTGATATACGCGCGGCACGTGCCAGCCGTTCGTGTGGCTGGCGCGCAGCGCAAATCGTGACTGATTGAGGGCCTCGGCCTCGAAATCCAGTTCCTCACGGAAGCCATCCACGAAGACGTCAACCTGGTCCAGCCAGGACGACAGGAAAGGGGACAGTTTAGAGTGGGGAGCCCAGTAGTGGCTGCTGAGGATAGCCAGCTTGATCACAGTTTTGCCGATCAGGAACTCCCGCTCCAGGTTGTGACGGCCCACCTTGACCACCACCGGAGTGAGCAGTTGCCGTCCCTTCTTGTTGACCAGTGGTTTCTGCGCCAGGTAAACCGAGGCTATGGAGCCTGATTTCAGGGGCTGCGAGGCATCGAAGCCGTAATAACGCTGTGTAGGCAGCTCGCCATAGCATTCCAGGAAAGCCTGTTCCACCTCCGCGGCGGTCATCGGTTCCACGTCTTCCTGGAACACCGCCAGAGCATCGGTCATCTCCTCAGGCAGGAAATCGGAACTGGCCGCCGCTACCTGGGCCATCTTGATGAAGAAGGGACCGAATTCGCGCACCATGGTGGCAATGATTTCTGCCTGGGTCTTGAAATCCTCCGGATCGCTGGCGAAGAACTCCCGGATATGGCGTAGCGCACCTATCTGCCGGCGAAAAATCACCAGGTCCTGGCGTATTACCTGGGTATTTTGCAGGATTTCCCGCATGCGCTTGTCGTTGACCGTGCGCAGCTCCTTGAGCTGGTTGATGACCTGGACGATCAGCGGTTCGTAGGCGGTGAGGAAGATGCGCAGCACGTCCAGGCTGACCTCCCCCAGCCCCTTCAATTCCTGTTCGTCCATGAGTTCATTGAAGAATTTCCAGAACTCGTCAGTAATTTCCGCAGGAATCGCCACTACCGAGCGGGCAGTGACCTGGTCCACCAGGAAGCGCAGCAGGTTTTCCGTACTCTCTTCATTGGGCAGCAGGTTTTCGCTGCGCATGCGCGTGGTCAGGCTGCGCAGTTGCAGGGTCACCGGGTGGTCGCGCAGGGCGGCAAATATCTCGTCCAGTGCCACCGCCAGTTCTGGCTCGGTGATTTCCCCCCGGCGGTTGATCAGTTCAATCAGGGGCAGCAGGGAGCGGTAGATCCTGGCCACCCCGATGGTGAACTCACTGGTATTGCGCACCAGCTTGTAGGTCCTGTCCTTGAGGGCAGGAAGGATGTCCTCAAGATTGAGGTATTCGTCAATAGCTGTAGGTGCAAGCTGTTTTGACAAACGGGGCTCCCGGCCGATACAGCCTGGGTATCAGCATTAGTCTTGAATTGAGGGGTTGCGCGGTTGCGGGTTGGCTCGTGTTATTCCCGGCCGGCGAATAGGGGCATTTTCCCCCATTCCGGGGGCGCTCACAAGGGCGAATTTCAGGCTGCCTTGAGCACCCTTCTGCCGCGCGGCCACCCCCTGGGGTTACCGCAAACGTAACAATCGATGAGCTACACATTAAAAATTGTGGTCATCCCGCTCCGGGTGGCAGGGTAAATTTGCTAGAATTGGCGCTCCTTGCCCGGCTCCCGGATAGATATGACAGATGTAGCATCCGAATCGCCCGCAATTTCGCCGCAGCAGGCCGGGCGCCTGATGCGACAGGCGACGTACGCGTCAATCACCGTCGCGCTGGTGCTTATTGCGGCCAAACTGGTCGCGTGGGGTATGTCGGGCTCGGTCAGCCTGCTGGCTACCTTGATTGATTCCTTCCTGGATGCCCTTGCTTCGCTGGTGAACCTGCTGGCGGTGCGTCACGCACTGTCCCCGGCTGACCGGGAGCACCGCTTCGGGCACGGCAAGGCGGAGGCACTGTCAGGGCTGGCGCAAGCCACATTTATTACCGGTTCGGCGGTATTCCTGTTACTGGAATCGGCCCGACGCTTGCTGGATCCGCAGCCCATCGGGGCTTATGGTCTGGGAATAGGAATCATGCTCTTTGCCATCGCGACAACCCTGGCACTGCTGGGTTTTCAGCGCCATGTGATCCGCAAGACCGGTTCCGTGGCGATACAGGCAGACGCCTTGCACTATCGCACCGACCTGTTGGTAAACGGCAGTGTCATCCTGGCCCTGTGGTTATCGGTGCATGGTTGGGCGGGTTTCGATGCACTGTTTGCCATTGCCATTGCCCTGTACATATTGTTTAGCGCCTGGCAAATTGTGCGCCAGGCCTTTGATCACCTGATGGACAGGGAGCTGCCGGACCAGGAGCGTGAGGACATTGTGCGCATTGCTACCTCCCACTTAGCCGTGCACGGTATCCACGACCTGCGTACCCGGCGCGCCGGCACATCGACTTTTATGCAATTACACCTGGAGCTGGATGATGACCTTTCCCTGTTACAGGCGCACCAGATCTCTGACGAAGTTGAGGGCGAGCTGCTGGCAGCCTATCCGGGTGCCGAGATTATTATTCATGTAGACCCGATTTCGGTAGTGCCCGACGAACCGGTGCCTGAGTTCCTGCGCAAAGACAGCTAAGTCGCTGAAACCGCCTGTTGGGGGTCTTGCTGCGTGTCGGGAAGCAATGCCACCAGCTGATCCAGTTCCTGTACGAAATAATCATAGACCAGCCAGCCATCGGGAATGACTTTTTCGTCGGCCAGGATGCACAGGTTGGCACTGCCGCAGTAACTCCACATGGTCATATTGACGCTTGAGCCATCAAATACCTGACCGGTGGAAAACCAGCTGTCGAGCTTGTAGCGATTGATATAAATGGGTTCCCGGGGACCGGGCACATTCGACAGCGCCGCGTTACCAAAAAAGCCCAGGGCGCCGCGCTGGCGATTGATATACCAGCGTATAACGCTGATCAGCCAGGGTGGACAGACCTGGAGCAGGGCGTTGAGGTCCGCCCCGGCCTCCACTGATGCCTTGAGGTGTTCCTTCATCGCCGCAGCAGACTGGTGGCTGGCCGCCAGGCGTTCAACGGGGTCCTCTATCTCGCTGTGCAGCCAGCAGTAATCCACAGTGGCGAAGTTGCCCAGCCCCTGCCAGCCCTCGGGGCGCACCCCGGCAAAGGGCACACCGCCGACCAGGGCGTGTCGGTCCGCATCGTAGTGCATGTCCTGCAGCAGGCGGCGCAGGGTGCCGGATACGCAGGAGACGAATACATCATTGATGGTGACCCCAAAACCCTTGCTGACAGCTTTGAATTTATCCAGTGGCATGCTGTTGCAGACAAAGGTACGACCGTGGGATAGCGCGCAATTGATGGGTGTCGGGTGCATCATTACGGGCTTGGGGTGGGGTTTTCGACCCTCGGCTTCGTAACGCTTTTCCAGTGCTCTTTTACGCCGCAGACCGGACACCACGCGCGGCAGGTTTCTCATTAGCACTTGCGGCAGGTCGCGGGCTCCCCACCACAGGCGCTTGCCCCAGGAGGGCCATGGCCTGGGTGCCCAGGCGGGGACATGATCCGGCTTCCACCCGGGCTCGGGTCGGTAGAGCTGCTGCAGGTTCCATGCTGCCCCTACACCGTCTACGTAAGCGTGGTGCACCAGGGTGACGATGGCGACCTTGCCGCTGTCCAGGCCTTCTACCACCCACATCATCCACAGGGGCCGGCTGCGATCCAGCTGGTAGGCATAGACCGAGGACATGAATTCGCACAGTGCCTTATGATCCCCGGGCGCGGGGCAGGATACCCGACGTACGTGATAACGCAGGTTGAAATCCGGGTCGTCCACCCACATGGGGTGATTGAGGCCCAGGGGCGATTTTGCGTACTTCCAGCGGAACATGGGTACCAGATGCAGCCTGTCTTCGAAGTCGCGGTAAAATTTCCCATAGGACCAGCCGTCGGGATCGGTGCTTGGGTCGAGGATCGCCACCTTGAAAGTATGCATGTAGGAGCGAGGCGTTTCATAGGAGAGCATGAACGCGTCGGCGCCGCCCATTCTTATCATCGCTATGTCACTCGGGATTAGGCTAATACCCTTATTATAGTGTGGATATTGTCATCTGCCTCCCGTTAGGGCAATAAACATGCTATCTGTGGGTCCCGGTTTCCCGGCCTGGCGGCACAGCTGTTCTAGAACTCGTACATGATGCGGGCGAAGGCATTCACGCCGTACCCGGGCAGGCGCTCGCCCACAGCAATATCGTCGTTGCGCGCGCGGTTATAGCCGCCCAGGTGATCGCGGTACTTGCGATCAAAAATATTATCCACACCTGCCGCCAACTGCAGGCGAGCAGTGGCCTGCCAGCCGGCGCTGAGATTGAAGATAGCGTAGCCGGAGCTCTGCTTCTCGTTATTGGTAGTGCTGACATTATCCTGCCTGGCGTAGAGCACGCTTTCTATACCCGCTTGCCAGCGCTGCGCAGCGTAATCAAGACGGAACGTGGCGTTGGGCGGTGCGATGCGATAGAGATCGTCATTGATATCATCGCGTTTGCCGCGAACATAATTGACCAGCCCCGACGTAGACCAGCGCTCACCCATACGCCATGACCAGTCCAGGTCGAAGCCATACAGTTCAGCGTCAACATTATTAAATTGCAGGGGGTCGGGGTTATTGCTGCCATTGCTGGCGTTCATCATGCTCACGAACATTACCGCGGGTGCTACCGGGCTGGGTGTGCCCTGTATGTAATCATCGATTTTGTTGTAGAACAGTCTAGGGGAAACCGTGAAGGCACCGCTGTTGTAATCCATGCCGAACTCTATCTGTCGCGAAACTTCCGCGTCGAGCTTGATATTGCCGGTATAGGTGTAGCCATCGGCGAGTCCGCCGGTGGCCTCCAGGGGCAGCCACAAGTAGCGCTCCTGATAGCTGGGTGAACGATTTTTCTGGGCCAGACCGGCGTACCAGTTGGTGTTATTGCCAGCCTGGTACCAGGCCTTGGCGACGAGGTCGATATTATTGTCATCCTGGTTGCGCTGGGCATCATTGAATGCGTCGCGCAGCATTTGTGCCGGTGGCATCATCGCCGGGGTGCCATCCACCTTGCCAGCGTCCATTTCCACGCGGTTGTAGCGCAGCCCTAATTCTCCGCGCCAGTTGTTATCGAATTCCTGTTGTCGCTCTATAAATACTCCGTACACATCGCGCTGGGCGCTGTTGAAGTTGCTGACAAAAAACATCGGGTTGTTGGGGTTGTCGATATCGGAATCATGCTCGGCGCTGAACGCATCCAGACCGAAAACCCAGGCGCCATTATCGTCCGCCAGTGTGCTACTGACATCGAAGCCCAGGTTGTCGCTGCTGGCGGTATTTCTGCGCCATCGCTGTGCGGGTGGCGCTTCGCGCAACTGATAATTGGTCATGCGGTGATCCAGGGCGCTGCCGTATAGGTCCATATCGACCGTCAGGCCGTTGCCACGCTCCAATGTGTAGGACAGATTGACCAGGTCGCCCTCTATGTATTCGATATCCATGGGCAGTGCCGGGGTGCCACCGTCGCCAGTATCGTTGTAGCCGTAGTCAAGTTGGAAAGTGTGGTCCCCGCTGCGAAAACCGTAGCCCAGGTCGTAGCGCTGGCGCTGGTATTCGGTGGGAGTGATATCGCCGTCACTGAATTCGGCATCATCGCCACTTTCTGTCATCGCCGCCACCTTTACCCGGTGTTGGTTATTGCTGGCATAAAGGGCGGTGTTGAGGTTATAGCCCTGGTTTACCGATTGTGTGCTGCCGGTGACTCTGCCGTGTAATGCGAAGTGATCACCGGTGCCGAAGTCACCCTGGTAAGTTCGGGCGTCGATGGCGCCCCCCAGGGACTCCTGGGCCACGCTCACTGGAGCGATGCCCCTATAGATCTCCAGGGACTCCAATTGCGCACCGACCGCGTAGGATAGTGGAGGGTCCATCCAGTTGGGCCCGGAAGGTGCCAGTTGTGCGCCGTCCAGGGAGGTGGCGATTCTTGGGCCGAACAGGCCGCGGTACTGTGGAATACCGGTGATAGGGCCGTTGCTGTTGACGTTGGCTCCCGGTGCTTTCTTCAGCAGCTGTGCCACGTCCGGGGAAATGACCAGTTCGCTGGTGACATCTATGGTGCGAGTATCGTGTCTGGCACTTACTACCAGCTCTTCCAGCGGTTCGGCGCGCACCGTCATGGTGGTCAGTGCCGCGATGATGCCTAGATAAAGTGGCGTGCTGCGCATGGCTGTCTCCTGGGGCTCACTGCGATAAAAATCCGGCGCAGTATATAGAGCTGGCCCACCGCTGGCCTGTGGCATGTTGTCGCACCCGCGTCCCGTGCTTTACCCTGAGGCGTATGATGTTGTGCCCTGGTGTGCACTTTGATGCCTGCCGGGGGGCTGGATAATCGATAGAGGGAGAGGCAATGCAGGCGCGGGAACTCAGGGTCGTGGTATTGGGTGCGGGTATGGCCGGCATACTGGCCGGCATCCGACTGCAACAGGCCGGCTACGGGAATATCGCCATTTATGAAAAGGCCGACCGTGTCGGTGGCACCTGGCGCGAGAACACCTATCCCGGGCTGACCTGCGACGTACCCAGTCATCACTACACCTATTCTTTCGAGCGCAACCCCGACTGGACTCGGCACCTGCCGCCGGGGCCTGAGGTGCTGGCCTATTTTGAGCGCACGGCGGAAAAATTCGGTTTGGACCAGCTCATCCGTTTCGGCGAGGAGGCTACCAGCGCTGAATTTGTTGATGGCCGATGGGAGCTCGAGTTCAGTACTGGCAGACGCGATAGCGCCGATGTCGTTATAGCGGCCACCGGTGTTTTGCATCACCCGCGCTATCCGGACATCGAGGGTGCCGGGGAGTTCAGCGGCAAGCTGTTTCACAGTGCGCGCTGGGATCACTCAGTCCCCCTGGAAGGCAAACGCATCGGGGTTATTGGCAATGGCTCTACCGGCGTGCAGATTGTGTCTGCGCTGGCCGGCAAGGCGGGCCACCTGGTGCACTTCCAGCGCACCGCCCAATGGATCATGCCGGTGGAAAATGGTGAGTTCACCCGGGAGGAGCGCGCGGCCTTCCACGACCCCGAGGTGCTTGCCGCGGCGATGAACGTGGAGGAGTACAACGCAGCGGTAGAGCGCTACACTGAAGCCATTATCGACATGGACTCACCGGGTGCCAGGGAAATGGGAGCCTATTGCCTGGCCAACCTGGAGCAGGGTGTGACCGATCCCGAGTTGCGCGAGCAACTGCGCCCGGACCATGCCCCCCTGTGCAAGCGGCTGGTATTTTCCCCTGATTATTACCAGGCGATACAGCACCCGAATGCGCAGTTGGTGACGCAGGGGATAGCGCGCATTGAGCCCGGCGGCATCCGCACGGACGACGGCGAGCTGCACGAGCTCGACGTGATTGTTTATGCCACGGGCTTTCGACCGGACCGCTTCATGCGGCCCATGCGTATTACCGGCCCCGATGGGGTGGACCTGGAAAGTTTCTGGGCCGAGCGCCCCAAGGCCTACCTGGCGGTCAGTATGCCCGGGTTTCCAAACCTGTTTATGCTCAACGGCCCCAATGGTCCTGTGGGTAACTTTTCCCTGATCGATATTGCAGAGCACCAGTGGGTCTATATCGAGCAGTTGCTGGCGCGACTGCGCGATGGCCACTGTGAACAGCTGGCCCCCACCCGGGAGGCGATGGATGCATTTGAGACGGAGCGGGTCGCAGCGGCCAAACAGACGGTCTGGTTTCGCGGTGGCTGTGTCAGCTGGTACCTGGATGACCAGGGTGTGCCCTCCAGCTGGCCATGGAATTATTCGCGCTTTGTCAAAGAAATGTCGCAGCCGGACTGGGCTGCGTTTGGAGTCGATGCGCCGGGCCCCTGAGGCCTACCCACCCGGAAAGTGTTTGCTGGTCCAGCGGTCCCGGGCGGGAAGGTGTTTCTCAGTCTAGCCGTCTCGGGCGGGAAAGTGTTTCTCACCAAGCGAATATCGTGGAGCGACTGAAAAATCTTGTTTCGCCCGGACCCGTTGGCTAAAACCAAACCCCGGAAAACCCGAAAACAGAATGTTTCTGGAATTTGCCGAGCAACTCCGCTGCAATGCGATTAAGCAAAAAAAAGCCCGGCTTATGCCGGGCTTCAGCGGGTCGCGTTAATTAGAACGTGTAGGTCAGCTCCACGCCATAGGTGCGGGGGGCACCGAAGTAACTCGTTGTCCAGCCCACACCGCTGCCGCCGTTGGGGTCGACACGCTGGTCGACGCCGCCGAAGGGGATGGTGTTGATGCGATAGTCCTCGTCGGTCAGGTTCTGCCCCCAAAGGGCAATGAGCAGGGCGCCGTCACCCGGGAAGGGCATTTCGCTCAGTGCCAGGCGGGCATTGACCAGGGTGCGGTCGTCGATCTGGGAGGCCTCTACCTGGTCCGGGTCGATGTAGGGCACGTAGTCGTCCGTGTAGTTGGCGTCGATGTGAAAATCCCAGATGCCCCAGTCGGTGCGGGCCAAGGTCCAATCCACCCCTACAGTCAAGGTGTTTTCAGGTGCGTAAGGAACACCTGCATCGTTTTTGTCAAACAGCGTAAAGCCCTTGGGGAACTCTTCGTAATCCGCGTCCAGGTAGCCATAGGCCAGGTTCATGCGCAGGTCCTCGGTGATCAGCGCTACAGCCTCGACTTCGCCGCCCTTGGTTTCAAACTCGGGGACGTTGGCCACCAGCGAGGCCGCCGCCGCGCCTTCAAACACCGACAGTTGGAAGTCCTCGATTTCGTTGTAGAACGCCGCCAGGTTCAGCTGCAGGCGGCCGTTCAGCAATAGCGATTTCAGGCCGATTTCGTATGCGTCGACTTCCTCGTCGCCGTAGCCGTCCAGGAAGCGGTCCTCAGAACTCGCCTCGCCGTTAAAGCCGCCGGACTTCCAGCCCTTCGCATAGCGGGCGTAGCCGTTGATGTCATCGGTAAACGCCCAACTAACCGCGACGGTAGGCGAGGTGTTGTCGAAGGTATCGTCGGTGCTTGCCTTGAAGACGTCGTCAGGAGTCGACAGGAAGTTGCCAGGATGATCAATGTACTGGTCCTTGTCTTCCTCGGTCCAGCGTACACCGAGGGACAGCGTCAGTCGATCATCGAACATTGCTGGGCGCCAGTCAGTCTGGCCGTAAACCGCGATGGATTCGTTGTCCAGGCCATAGCTGTTATTCAACGCAGTTTCGAGACCCGGTGGGAAGAATGCGCCGAAGAAGGTGATCGGGTTAAAAACGTCCGCCTGTTCGTCGAAGTAGTAGACGCCAAGTACGTAGTCAAGCCGGCCCATCGACCCCGTCAACTGTAACTCCTGGGAGAAGGCCTCGTAATCCACGTCACGCGATGAGTGAAAGATATCGATCGGCGTGCCATCAATATCAAGCGTGTCGTCCCAGTCCAGTTCCCGGTAGCTGGTGATAGAGCGCAGGGCGATATTGTCGCCAGCCCAGTTTAAGTCAAGGGCATGACCGTAGGATTCAGACTTTTCTTCGAAGGACCAGTCGTTGCTGGCCTTGTCGGCCCGTTCATCATCCTTGGTCAGGTAGGCATCCTGCAGGCCACCACTTGACAGGAAGGAGTTGAGACTTGTCTGGGTCAGCTGGCCCAGACGGGGACTGATATCCTGGTCGCTGTAGTCAAAGGTGTAGCTTGCGGCGATGGACTCGGTGATATCCCACAGCAGGGCGACCCTTGCTGCCTGTTCATCGGCATCCTGAAATTCGTCACCGGATGGCTCACTGGCTAAGAAGTTACCGAACGGGTCGGGCCTGTTGTCGGCGAAACCGTCTCGCTCCTCCTTGTAAAGGGTCACTGTGCCTTTGAGGCCCGCCCATTCGCCGGTATCCACACTGGCGCGGGTCGACCAGTAGCCCTCGTTGCCGAACTCCGCGGAGAGCTTGCCGCCGAATTCACCGCTGGGTTTGCGGGTGATCAGGTTGACCGCCCCGCCCACGGTGTTCTTGCCATACAGAGTACCCTGGGGTCCGCGCAGGACTTCCACCCGCTCCAGATCCGCCACGTTGAACACCGATCCCAGGTTCTTGCCCATGAACACACCATCCAGGTAGATGCCGACAGAGTTTTCCCAGGTGATCGCGGGATTGATCTGCGACGCGCCGCGAATAGAGATGGTGGCGGCCGTGGTGTTGGTCGGGCTGTTGACGATTTCCACATTGGGGGCGTACAGGCTGATATCGGTCACGCGAGTTATTCGTTGCCGCTCGATGGTGGCGGCATCAAAAGCGGACACCGCGATGGGAATATCCTGGATCGACTGTTCCCGTTTCTGGGCGGTGACGATGATTTCCTCAAGCATGAGGCTGCTATCGGATTGTGCGAATACCTGGCCGCCGGTTGCCATCAATATGGCACTGGCGAGCAGGGTCCTGGCTGGTAAGGTTTTCATACTGATGGCTCCCTTGCAGTTTTTAGTCTTTGCACACCGGAGGTAGAGCAATTTTGTAGTTGTGCCCGGTATAGCGATTTTTATTTTTTCGATTGCGGTATCGTGTTCTTCAGGCTTTTGTTCGAGCCCTGACAATATACCGCTGGCGCTAGTATATGCGTTCCTGTAGACAGTTGAAGCCAAATACTACCGTCAGGAATAACTATGCAAACCATGCTGGGCACTATGTCGGTTGCCGGTTGCCAGAGGCGGTATTGGCTTTATTAAAGCCCTCGGCCAGTGATCTCAAACCGGGCCGCCTAGTCGAAAAATACTTGAAGACAATAAAAACATACTGTATGTTCAAATCCGTTTTTTGTAACGCTGGCAGTCGCTGTACGATTGCCTTTTATATCTATACTGCAGCGGTGATTTCTGGCGACCGTTTAACCGCCGGAAAACAGACCGATATCTAGACGAGGTACCCC